>JAEKLZ010000166.1 GCA_019508225.1 Inquilinus limosus
CCCGCTCGCAGACCTCGGCGACGCGGCGGTCGACCTCCTCGTCGTCCTCGGACACCTCGTAGGCGGCCGCCAGCATCGCCAGCTTCACCCGCAGGTCGTGCCAGTCCGCCTGGGCCGACTCCCGCTTCGCCGCGGCCTTGCGCCGCTCGTCGCGATGATTGGCGAACTTGTCCTCCAGCAGCAGGGTCAGCCGCAGCGACTTGGTGACGACGGCGATCCGCTGGCCATAGTCGACGCCGGGCTGCGGCGCCTCGACCGCCTCGGTGCGGGTCGCCTCCATCACGTCCATATGGATCTCGGCCGCCCGGGCGAGCATGCGCAGATGCCGCGCCGTCCGCTCCTCCTGGGGAGTGGCCGGGGCTTCCGACTCGAAATCGGTCTGCGCCTTGTCCATGGAACGTAGCATGAACGAAATCGCAAATTAATACAACTGAACAATGTGTTAACTCGCCCGCCAGTGCCCCTCGGGCGTGGACGGTGCGGGTCGCCTCGGTTCACCAATCCTCGCCCGCAGGACGCCTGGCCACACTATCGAGGCATGCGGAGATGGCCCGCCGTCCCGGCCGGATCAGCACCCGATCGCAGCAGACATAGGACAGAAGGTCGGCAAGGCTCGACCTCGCCAGCCAGCCCCTACTCCCCGTCCGACGGTGAGGAGAACGCCGGCAGGGCGTGGTGCAGGGCCACATGCGTCCACAGCGCCAGGAGGCTGGCGAACAGCGCGGTCGAGCCGAACCACGGCCAGCCCCACGCCGATCCGGCGGCGAGGATGGCCAGGATGGTGCCGGGCCCGGGCACCAGCCCGAGCAGCGTCGCGATCGGCACCGCAGCGACGGCCGGGATGCCGGTCCAGGCATCGAGCCCGGAACAGATGATCACCGCCTGGAAGGTCGACAGCGCGACATAGGCCACGAGGATCAGGATCCGCATCATCCTCCGGGGTCATCGCTGGATATCGACGGCAGAGCGCGTTGCCTCTCCCGCGAGCGAGACCTTTTCAAAATAGCTGAAGCCGTTCCTTTTTAGTCCCCCCTCCCCTTGCGGGAGGGGGCAGGGGGAGGGGGCTGCGCGCGTCCGCGCGCGAAGGCGAAAAGGACAGGCTTCGCCGTCGGGACCGGATCGCCAGAGTCCGGGCCGGTTTTGGGCTTCGAGAACCCCCTCCCCCTAACCCCCTCCCGCAAGGGGAGGGGGGACTCATTTTGCTTTCAGCCGACGTAGTCACAAGTCTCCAGGAAGACCCTGGGCATTCTGAAAAGGTCTCGCGAGCGGGAGAGGTCACGAAGAGCGTCCGAGCTCTCAGGCCTGCCGCGCCAGCTGGTCGCGGATCCGGGTGACCAAGCCGCTCTGCCAGTCCTCGAAGCGGTAGTCGCTGAAGATCCGCGCCTGGCCCCTCAGCGCGCGGGCCTTCGCCGCCTCGCGGTCGTCCAGGATGGCGCGCATCGCCGCCGCCGCCTGGTCCGCCCGCGGGCTGGCCCAGTGGCCGACATAGGATTTGCTGCGCATCTGCTCCGGCGGCGTCGGCACGACGTCGACATCGACCAGGAAGGCATTGTCGGCGGTGCAGAAATCCTGGGTGCCGGAATAATCGGAGACGATCACCGGCTTGCCCAGCATCATCGCGTCGGCGATGCCGTAGCCGAAGCCCTCGGCCCGGTGCAGCGCCACGAAGACATCGGAGGAGTCGATCAGCGACCAGTATTCGGCGTCGGTCAGGTTGCCCTCGACGATCTCGATCCGGCTGTCGCCGGTGATGCGCTCCTCCACCTCTTCCCAGTAGCCGTCGAAGTTGCTCCAGTGGCCGGGGTCGATCTCGCGCATCTTGAGCAGGAGCCGCACCTCCTCGTCGCCCTCGGCGAAGGCCTGCTGGAAGGCCTTGACCACCGAGAGCGGGTTCTTGCGCACGATCGACGAGCCGAACTCGGCCAGCGTCAGGAAGATCAGCTCGCTGGGGCTGCGCCGGAAGCGGTCGAGGAACGGGCTGAACACCCGGGCCGGCGGATGCGCCAGGCCCTTGCGGATATTGCTGATCGGGGTCGAGGTGATCTTGCGGTAGCCATCGGCGACGAAGCCGGACGGGGCCCAGATCTCGTCCACCGCATTGGCGCCGAGCAGATGCGTCTCCGGCGGCGTGTCGGTCTCCCACAGGTAGAAGCCGATGATGTGCGCGTCCTCGCAGATCGAGGCGAAGCGGGCGATCATCTCCGGCGCCCGGTCGGCGTTGACGCAGAGCACCACCACCCGGGCGCGCAGATTCATGTCCTCGCGCCAGCGCCCCTCCGGATTGACGCATTGGCCATCATCCGCGTTGAACACCAGCGGGTCGAACTGCGACAGCGCCTCGACGAACATGTTGAGGTTGCGGCCGAGGCCCGTGGCGTTGGCGTGGCCGATCACCACCAGGTCGATGTAGTCGATCGCCGGTGCGGCGGCCGGGGCGGCGGCCAGTTCCGGCGCCACCGCCGAGATCGCGGCGAGGCGCGGGGAGCGGCTGTAGACCCGGTCGATCAGTTGCCGGCGCAGCATGTCGGGCCCGCGCTCGGCGATCAGCTCCTCCGGCACCGCGCGGCCGTTCAGCAGCGAGATCAGCGCCAGGTCGAAGCGGGTGAAGTGGCCCGCCACCTCCTGCGGGGTGGATCCCCAGTAGGACATCCAGTTGCGCGGATTGAACGAGCAGCGGTTCTGCTCGACCAGGTCGGCCAGCACCTCCTTGAACGACAGGGTCAGCGCATAGCCGGCCTCCATCATCTTGTGGGTGGTGCCCTCGTCCTCGTGCCGGAACAGCCAGTACCAGCTCCACGGCAGGGCCCGGCTGCGATAGGCGTCGACCACCGCGCTCAGCCGCTCCTTCAGCGCCTTGGAGATCAGCAACTGGTTGTTCTTGTCGCTGATGAAGGGCGCGGTGGCGAACTTGTACTGGACCTTGCGCAGCCCCTCGTCGCTGAAGATGTCGATATGCTGGTAGTGCCGGCGCCAGAACGAGAACAGCGCCAGCGAGACGTCGTTCTTCAGGGCGCGCTTGTTGAACACCCCTTGACCTTGTCCGCGTCCTTGGCGACGTCGAGCCGCGCCATGGTCTTCGGCAGGTCGCATTTGGCGGTGTAGCGGGCGCCGAGATAATCGGTGCGGGCGACCATGTCGGCCAGGTGGTCGGTCAGCTCGTTCAGCGCATCCGGGTCCTTCCAGAAGGACAGAGCGGTGAAAGCCGGGCCGGGGATGACCGTGCCGTCGAGCTCGAAGCCGAGCGAGCGGTGCCGGCCGTGCAGCCGGGTGGCGGCGAAGGCGATGCGGCCGGTCGCCGGGTCGGTGCGCGCGTCGAAGATGCGGCGGCCGTCGATCACCAGGGCCAGGTCGACCGGCAGGGCCGGGTCGAGCTGGTTGATGCCCCAGAGATGCAGCATGCCGTCCTCGACGAAGACGCCGCCGATCGCCGGCTCGTCCAGCGGCGCCAGCACATGGTTGTGCTGGGAGAGGCAAAGCGCCGCAGCCGCCTTGGCCGTGTCCGCCGGATCGAAATCGTCTTCCGCGTCCCGGGCCACGCTGTACAGCCGGTCGAGCAGGACGGTGCGCCGGGCCGGTGCCGCCAGCGCCCCGTCGCGGGACGAGGCGGCGCGCGACTCCAGCGACCGGGCGTTGACGCCGTCCCAATCCGCCGCGTCGATCAGATCCTGCAGCTCATGGGGATCGATCGCCGAACCGGAGGCATCAGGAATCACCGCTGCGACCAAGGCTTGAATCTTCATGGACGACGATCCTTCGACCGGGGAGACCTGGGATTCGAACGGGCGGCTGGACGTCCCGTTCGGAATCGAAGACTATGCTGCAGCGCACATAAATTCAAATCATAACGACACGAAACCTGATTTCGCGTCGGACCAGGGGCGGAAACACTCACGGACCGAATGCCGCGGGAACATTCCGCCGATCCCAGACGTCATAGCGCCGTATGAGACCATCACGGACGTTCGGGTTAGCGGAGTATTTTCCCGGAATTTGATGGTCTTAGCAGTGTTGAATTCCCAAACCTGATGGCTGATACAAGGTCAGCACCTGAAACCTGGAGCGGGTCATGAGTCGGATGGATCAAGCAGTGGTGCCGGTGGTGTTGTCGGGCGGGTCGGGGACCCGGCTGTGGCCGTTGTCGCGGGCCGGCTATCCCAAGCAGTTCCTGCCGCTGGTGTCGGACAGCACCATGATCCAGGAGACGGTGGCCCGGGTCGGCGAGGCCGACGGCTTCGCCCCGCCGGTGTTCATCTGCGCCGACGACCACCGCTTCATCGTCGCCGAGCAGATGCGCCAGATCGGCGTGGCGCCGGACGCCATCATCCTCGAGCCCTCGGCCCGCAACACCGCGCCCGCCGTCGCCGTCGCCGCCCGCTTCCTGGCCGACCGCGATCCCGAGACCCTGATGCTGGTGCTGCCCGCCGACCACCACATCGCCGACCCCAAGGGCTTCCGCGCCGCCATCGCCATGGCCGCGCCCGCCGCCCGCGCCGGCCATCTGATGACCTTCGGCATGCAGCCGACCGCGCCCGAGACCGGCTTCGGCTACATCCTGCCCGGCGACGACATCCCGGACGCCCCCGGCGCCCGCACCGTCGCCCGCTTCGTCGAGAAGCCGCCGCGCGAGACCGCCGAGCGCTTCCTGGCCGAAGGCCGTCACCTGTGGAACGCCGGCATCTTCCTGTTCACCGCCGGGCAGTACCTGGCCGAATGCGGCCGCCACGCGCCGGCCGTGCTGGCCGCCGCCGACGCCGCGCTCAAGGCCGCCTCGCGCGACCTCACCTTCCTGCGCCTCGATCCCGCCGCCTTCGTCCAGGCCCCGTCGATCTCGATCGACCATGCGGTGATGGAGAAGACCGACCGCGCCGGCATCGTCCCGGCCTCGATCGGCTGGACCGATGTCGGCTCCTGGTCCTCGCTGTGGGAGGTCGGCGACCGCGACGCCGACGGCAACCTGACCCAGGGCGATGCGCTGACCCTGTCCTCGCGCAACTGCCTGGTCCGCTCCGACGGCATCCTCACCGCCGTGATCGGCCTCGACGACGCCATCGTCATCGCCACCGACGACGCCGTGCTGGTCGCCGCCAAGGACCGGGTCCAGGACGTCAAGGCGATCACGGACGCGCTGAAGAAGGCCAAGCGTCCCGAGGCGGTGATCCATCGCCAGGTCTATCGCCCCTGGGGCACCGTCAAGTCGCTGCACGCCGGCGACCGCTTCCAGGTCAAGCGCGTGCTGATCCATCCCGGCCAGGCCGTCGCGCTGCAGCGCCACTACCACCGTTCCGAGCACTGGGTCGTGCTGTCCGGCACCGCCCGCGTCACCATGGAGGGCCAGTCCCGCATCCTGCGCGAGAACGAGGCCGTCTACCTGCCCAACGGCACCGACCACAAGCTGGAGAACCCCGGCAGGATCGACCTCGAGCTGATCGAGGTCCGCACCGGCCCCTATCTCGGCGAGGACGATGTGGTCCGGCTGGAAGCGGCCGACGCGCTGCTGTTCGGATGATTCCGGTCGGACGGGGACTGTTCCGAAGCGAATACAGATTTAAAATCTATGTTCGCATGGAGACTGCCATCGATTGCTGGTTTCGCGCTTCGATTCCTACGGTACAGTAGGCTGCCGCTGCGGTCCGTTGCCCGCCCGCCCATGCCGAATCGTTGAAAGTAGACCGACATGCCAGCAGGCCCTTCGAGACTTTCGGACCAGCCCGTCGCGGTCATCGGCATGTCCTGCCGGCTGCCCGGCGCGGCCGGCCTCGACGACTTCTGGTCGCTGCTGCTCGAGGGGCGCTGCAGCGTCTCCGAGATCGGCAGCGACCGCTGGGCGATCGAGCGGTTCTACCACCCCCGGAAGGGCGAGCCGGGCCGCAGCTACACCCTGTCCGCCGGGCTGATCGAGAACCCGCACGGCTTCGACGCGGCCGCTTTCCGGATCGCGCCGCGCGAAGCCGAGCAGATGGACCCGCAGCAGCGGCTGCTGCTGGAGCTGGTGTGGGAGGCGCTGGAGGATGCGGGCCTGCCGCCCTCCACCCTCGCCGGCCAGCCGGTCGGGGTGTTCGTCGGCGCCTCCTCGGTCGACGCCTATACCCGGATCGTCGGCGATGCCAGCGGCATCGACACCCATTTCATGACCGGCAACACCGCGTCGATCCTCGCCAACCGCATCTCCTACATCTACGACCTGCGCGGGCCGAGCCTGACCATCGACACCGCCTGCTCCTCCTCCCTCGTCGCGCTCGACGCGGCGGTGCGGGCGCTGGCGCGGGAGGAGATCGACACCGCCGTGGTCGCCGGGGTCAACATCCTGGGCGCCCCCCAGGCCTTCTACGGCTTCTCCCGCGCCGGCATGCTGTCGCCGACCGGCCTGTGCCGGCCCTTCGCCGCCGCGGCCGACGGCTATGTCCGGGCCGAGGGCGGCGCCGTGCTGGTGCTGAGCCGGCTGGACACCGCCCGGTCGGCCGGGCGCCCGCCGCGGGTCGTGCTGGGCCCGCCCGGGGTGAATTCCGACGGCCGCACCGTCGGCCTGTCCCTGCCCTCCGCCGACGCCCAGCGCCGCCTGCTGGAGCGGGTTTACGGCGAATACGGCATCGACCCGAACGACCTCGCCTTCGTCGAGGCGCACGGCACCGGCACCCGCGTCGGCGACCCGGCCGAGGCCGAGGCGATCGGCCTGGCCCTGGGCCAGAAGCGCGACGCGCCGCTGCCGGTCGGATCGGTGAAGTCGAATATCGGCCATCTCGAGCCGGCCTCGGGCATGGCCGGACTGGTCAAGGCGATCCTGGCGATCGAGCATCGGCTGCTGCCGGCGACGCTGCATCTCGACAGCATCAACCCGGACATCCCGTTCGACGCGCTGAACCTGGTGCCGGCGCGCGGGCCGGTGACGCTGCCGCCGGGTTCGCTGACCGCCGGCGTCTCCTCCTTCGGCTTCGGCGGCACCAACGCCCATGCCATGCTGCGGGCGCCGCGGCCCGACGAGATGCCGGAGCCCGCGGCCGAGGCGCCGGCCCGGGCGCTGCTGCTGTCAGCCCATGGCGAGGAGGCGCTGCGCAGCCTGGCCGGGCGCTACGCCGAGGCGCTGGAGCGGCCGGAGGCGACGCCCGCCCGGATCGCCCGCCAC
Organism: Inquilinus limosus; assembly: GCA_019508225.1. Lineage (GTDB taxonomy): Bacteria > Pseudomonadota > Alphaproteobacteria > DSM-16000 > Inquilinaceae > Inquilinus > Inquilinus limosus_D. The sequence continues at coordinate 7,121 of JAEKLZ010000166.1, forward strand.
GCCGCACATGACCGCGAGCTGCTGGCGCACCGCCTGGCCCTGCCGCTCGGGGACGAGACGGCGGCCGAGCTGCGCCGCTTCGCCGGCGGCGACAAGACCGCGCCGGTGCTGTCGGCCCGCCACGAGGGCGGCGCCGGACCGGTCTGCTTCGCCTTCTCCGGCAACGGCTCGCAATTCGCCGGCATGGGCCTGCGCGCCTATCGCGCCAGCCGGCCGTTCCGCGACGCCTTCGACGATGTCGACGCCCGCTACGCCGCCCTGGCCGGCTGGTCGCTGACCGAGGCGCTGCACGACCCGGCGCTGGAGCCGCGGCTGGCCGCCACCTCGACTGCGCAGCCGCTGCTGTTCGCGGTGCAGGTGGCGCTGACCCGGGCGCTGGCGGCCGAGGGGCTGGAGCCCGCCATGGTGATCGGCCACAGCGTCGGCGAGGTGGCGGCGGCGCTGGCCGCCGGCGCGGTGTCGCCGGACCAGGCGATCCGGATCATCCACTGGCGCAGCCGCTGCCAGGAGCAGCTGCGCGGCCTGGGCACCATGGCCGTGCTGATGCTGTCGCGCGAGGCGGCGGAGCCGGTGCTGGCCGAGGCCGGCCTCGACGGCGTCATGGTGGCCGCGGTCAACAGCCCGGTCTGCGTCACCGTCTCCGGCCCCGCCGGGCAGATCGAGGCGCTGCTGAAGCTGGCGAAGCAGCGCCGCATCGCGGCGCAGCGCGTCGGCGTCGACTACCCGTTCCATTCGCCGCTGACCGCGCCCATCGAGGCGCCGCTGCGGGCGGCGCTGGCCGACACGACGGCGGCCGAGGGCCGGATCCCCTTCATCTCCGCCGTCACCGGCGACGTCCTGCCGGGCGCGGATCTCGATGCCGGCTACTGGTGGCAGAACATCCGCCAGCCGGTCGATTTCGCCGCCGCGGCACGGGCGGCGCTGGAGCTGGGCGCCGGGATCTTCGTCGAGATCGGCCCGCGGCCGGTGCTGACCGGCCATCTGCGCGACATCGCCAAGGCGGCGGAGCGCGAGGCGGCGATCCTGCCGACGCTGGACAATAAAGCGGCAGAGGATGGACAGGACCCGGTCGAGCGCGCCGTGCTGCAGGTGCTGCTGCGCGGCGGCGCGGTCGACCGGCGGCCGCTGTTCGGCGACCGCCTGGCCGGCCGGCGTCTCGCTCTGCCGCATTATCCCTGGCAGCGCCGCGATCTGCGCCAGGCCGCGACGCCGGAGCGCATCGACCTGTCGCTGGCCAAGCCGGCGCATCCGCTGCTGGGCGCCCATCACAGCGAGGGCTCGCCGGAATGGCACGGCCTGCTGGACCCCGAGCTGCTGCCCTATCTGGCCGACCACAAGGTGGCGGGCGAGGTGGTGGTGCCCGGCGCGGCGCTGCTGGAAATGGCGGTCGCCGCCGGCCGGCAATGGTTCGGCGCCGAGGCGGTCGAGGTCGAGGATCTCGACATCCTGCAGGCCCTGGTGATCGCCGAGGCGACGACGCGCGAGACGTGGCTGCGGCTGGCCCCGGCCACCGGCACGGTCGAGATCCTGAGCCGCCAGCGCATGGCCGGCGAGGAGTGGACGCTGCATGCCCGCGGCCGGGTCGGCCCGAGCCCGGTGGCAGCAGCGCCGGACCACGGTACCAAGGATGACAGCACCCTGCGCCCGATCGATCCGGCGGCGATCTATGCCGCCGCAGCCGCCGCCGGGCTGGATTACGGCCCCGCCTTCCGCCGGGCCGCCGCCATCGCCGGCGACGACGAGCGCAGGATCACCGTCGACCTGGCGCCGGAGGCGGCCGATAACGGCCTCTACACCGTGCCGCATGCGCTGCACCCGACCGCGCTGGATGCCGCCTTCCACGGGCTGTTCGGCCTGTATGAGCGGCTCGGCGGCGGCGAGGGCGGCGCCTTCCTGCCGGTGCGCTTCGCGTCATTGCGGGTCTACCGCTCCGCGCCCGCCGCCCGGGCGCGGCTGGATCTGCGGCGCGCCACGCCGCGGTCGATCCTGGTCGACATCGCGCTGGAGGATGCGGAGGGCACGGTCGTGGCCGAGCTGCGCGGCGCCCGGTTCCAGCGCAGCGCGCTGCGCCTGGCCGGCGGGGACGAGCTGCTGTACCGGTCGGTGCGGCAGCCCTGGCAGGACAGAGCCACCGGCATCACGGCCATGGATCTGGAACAGGCCGCCGCCGGCCTGCTGGACCGGCAGGAGGCCGGCGACGACTGGCTGCTGCTGACCGCCTGGGCGCGGTCGATGGCGCATCGCGCGGTGCGGGCGGTGGCGGGGTCGGCCCGCTTCACCGTCGACCGGCTGTGCCGTGTCGGCCGGCTGGCCCCGGCCGCGGTGCCGCGCTTCGAGGCGCTGCTGAAGATCCTGGCCGAGTTCGAGCTGGCCACCGAACAGGACGGCGCCTGGCATCTGGCCGCCGCCCGCCTGCCCTCACCCCAGGCGATCCTGCGCTCGATCCTGGCCGCGCATCCGGAGCGCGGCGCCGAGACGGTGATGGCCGCCCGGCTGACGCGCGACCTGATCGCGGCCCTGCGCAGCGGCGAGCCGGTGCGCTTCTCCAAGGGCGTCGAAGCCCAGGCCCGCGCCGCCTCGCCGCTGCTGCCGCTGGCGGCGGAGCTGGTCGGGCGGCTCGCCGCCGGCCGCACCGTGCCGCTGGCCTTGCTGCTGGTCGACCCCGAGGGTGAGCTGGTGCCGGCGCTGCTGCCGCTGATCCGCGGCGGCGCCCTGACCGTCGCGGTGACGGGGCCGGAGCCGAAGGCCTTGGCCGGCCTGGCCGCCCGCACCCCGCGCCTGCCCGGGCTGCGGATCCTGGACGAGCAGACCACGGCGACGCCGGGCAGCTTCGACCTCGCCTTGTCGGCCGGCGCCGCGCCAGCGGCCGATCCGGCCGGGCTGGGCCGGCAGATCGCCGCGCTGCTGCGGTCCGGCGCCCCGGTCGCCACCCTCGACACCATCCCGGACACGGTGACCGCGCTGCTGCTGGACGGCACGGCGGCACCGGACGGGCTGGCCGGCCCACTGGCCCAGGCCGGCTTCCGCCCGGTGACCCGGAGCCGCGCCGGCACCCGGGCGGCGGCGGCGCAGCTGGCGGTCTGGGACCGCCCGGCCGTCGAGACGATCCCGACCCCGGCCCGATCGATCCTGATCCGGCCGCCGGCCGCCGAGGCCGAGCTGCTGTCCGACCTGGCCGAGCGGCTGCGCCGGCAGGGCCATCAGGTGCGGATCGACCCGGGCAGCGCGGCGATGGAGGGCGACACCGTCCTGCTGCCGCTGATGCTGGACTCGGCACGCGACCCGGTGGCCTTCCTGACCCGCGCGATCCTGGCCCTGCGGGCGGAGGCCGAGGCCCTGCCGGCCAAGGCGACGCTGTGGCTGGTCGCCCGCTGCGGCAAGCTGAACGGCAAGGCCGATGGCGGCCGCGGCCTGGCCGAGGCGCTGGCCGCCGCCGCCCGCACCTTGGCCAACGAGGTGTCCGGCATCGCCCTGCGCTTCGCCACCCTGGCTCCGGCGCTGCCCGACGAGACCGCGGCGGCGGCGCTGGCCGGGCTGATCGAATCCGATGCGGCCGAGACCGAGTTCGAGATCGACCGCGACGGCATCTTCGTCAGCCGGGTCGAGCCGGCGCGGCCGGCGCCGCAGGACAGCCCGCAGGAGGACCGCGCCGCCCGCCTGTCCCTGGCCGCCCCGGGCAGCCTGGGCCGCATCGGCTGGACCACGGTCGAGCGCAAAGCCCCCGGGCCGGAGGAGATCGAGATCGAGGTCGCGGCCAGCGGGCTGAACTTCCGCGACGTCATGTTCTCGCTGGGCCTGCTGCCGGACGATTATCTGGAGGACGGCTTCGCCGGCCCGACGCTGGGCTTCGAATGCGCCGGCACGGTCTGCCGCGTCGGCGCCGCGGTGACCGGGCTGCAGGAGGGCGACCGGGTGATGGGCTTCGCCCCGGCCGCCTTCGCCACCCATGTCACGGTGCCGGCCCAGGTGGCGATGCGGGTGCCGGAGGGGGTCGACATGGCCGCCGCCGCGACCATGCCGGTGGCCTTCATCACCGCCTGGTACGCGCTGGTGCACCAGGCCCGGCTGGGCCGCGGCGAGAGCGTGCTGATCCACGGCGCCGCCGGCGGCGTCGGCCTGGCGGCGCTGCAGATCGCCAAGCTGCGCGGCGCCACGGTGGTGGCCACCGCCGGCAACGAGGACAAGCGCGCCCTGGCCCAGCTGCTGGGCGCCGACCTGGTGCTGGATTCCCGGTCGCTGGCCTTTGCCGACGAGATCCGCTGGAAGCTGGGCGGCGTCGATGTGGTGCTGAACTCGCTGTCCGGCGACGCCATGCGCCGCAGCCTGCGGGCGCTGAAGCCGTTCGGCCGGTTCATCGAGCTGGGCAAGCGCGACTTCGTCGCCGACACCGCGGTGGGCCTGCGCGCCTTCGCCCGCAACGTGTCCTATTTCGGGGTCGACGCCGACCAGCTGCTGAACGCCCAGCCCGGCCTGACCAAGCGCCTGCTGCGCGAGCTGGACCGGCTGTTCGCGCAGCGCCGCCTCACTCCCCTGCCGCACCGGGTGTTCCCGGCCGACCAGGCGGAGGACGCGTTCCGGCTGATGCAGGGCGCCGGGCATATCGGCAAGATCGTGGTCACGCCGCCGCGCGAGATCCCGGCGGCGCCGGCCGCCGAGGCCCGGTTCGAGGCGCAGGACACCGGCTTCCACCTGGTCACCGGCGGCACCGGCGGCTTCGGCTTCGCCACCGCCCTGTGGCTCGCCGAGCGTGGCGCGAAGACGATCGTGGTCGCCTCCCGCCGCGGCACGCTCGGGCCCGCCGAGAAGGCCGAGGCCGAGCGGCTGGCGGCGCGCGGCGTGACCCTGGCGGCGGAGCGGCTGGACGTCACCGACCGGGCGGCCTGCGAGAAGCTGCTGGCGGCGCTGGAGCGCCGGCACGGCCCGCTGCGCGGCATCATCCATGCGGCCATGGTGCTGGATGACGGGCTGCTGCGCGACCTGGACGCCACCCGGATCGAGCGGGTGCTGGCACCCAAGATCAAGGGCGCGATCCATCTCGACCTGGTCAGCCGCACCCGGGCGCCGGACTACTTCGTGCTGTTCTCCTCCGCCACCACGCTGATCGGCAATCCCGGCCAGGCCAACTACGTCGCCGCCAACGCCTATCTCGAAGCGCTGGCGCGGACCCGGCTGGCGCAGGGGCTGCCGGCCCTGGCGGTGTCCTGGGGCGCGATCGCCGATGCCGGGGTGCTGGCCCGCGATGCGGCCAAGGGCGACGCGCTGAAGCGCCGGATCGGCCGGTCGTCGCTGAAGGCGGCCGAGGCGTTGGCCCAGCTGGGCCGGCTGCTGGCCCGTCCGGCGCGGACGCCGGAGGAGGCGGTGGTGGCCTGCGCCCGGATCGACTGGCAGGCCGCGACCCGCGAGCTGCCGATCCTGGCCACGCCGCGCCTGGCCGGAATGGCCGATGGCCGCCGGGCCGAGGCGGCGGAGGCCGAGGTCGACCTGTCGGCCCTGATCGCCGGGCGCAGCGATGCCGAGGCCCAGGCGATCGTGAGCGAGACCATGCTGGCCGAGATCGGGCGGATCCTGCGCATGCCGCCGGCCGATATCGACGGCGACCGGCCCTTCGCCGAGCTGGGCATGGATTCGCTGATGGGGCTGGAGCTGGATGCGGCGATGCAGAGCCGCTACGGCATCGACCTGCCCTTCCTGTCGATCGGCGCCGGGCTGACCCTGAACGAGCTGAGCGGCCGCATCGTCACCCGGCTACGCGGCGGCGCCCCGGCCGCGGTCCCCGAGGCCCAGAAGCCGACCGAGGAGGGGCAGCTGATGGCCCGGCATCTCGAGACCGATCTGGAGGAGGACACCGCCGTGCTGGTGCGCGAGGCGGTCCGCGACCGGGCCAAGACCACCCGCCGGGTGCTGGGATGACCTGCGATGAGTAAGGGCCGCCTGTCAGACGCCGCGCTGCGCTCGCTGATCTCCGAGGTGCGCGGCAAGGCTCCGGCGTCGGTGGAGGCGCCGGCGGCGCCGGGGCCGCGCAGCCACGACGCCGCCTTCGAGACCCTGCCCGGCTACGACACGCTGCGGATGCAGCGCGCCGCGGCCGACCTGCTGGGCATCCCCAGCCCGTTCTTCCGCACCCATGAGCAGCGGGCCGGGGCAATGTCGCGGATCGCCGGGCAGGAGGTCATCAACTTCGCCTCCTACGACTATCTCGGGCTGAACGGCCACCAGGCCGTGGCCGCGGCGGCGAAGGCGGCGGTGGACGAATACGGCACCTCGGTCTCGGCCAGCCGGCTGGTGGCGGGCGAGCGGCCGTTCCACGCGGCGCTGGAGCGGCGCCTGGCGGAGTTCCACGGTGTCGAGGACGCGGTCGTCTTCGTCAGCGGCCACGCCACCAATGTCGCCGCCATCGGCCAGATCACCGGGCCGGCCGACCTGATCCTGCACGATGCGCTGATCCACAACAGCGTGATCACCGGCGCCCAGCTGTCCGGCGCGCAGCGGCGGTCGTTCCCGCACAACGACCTGGACACGCTGGAGGCGATCCTGGCGGCCGAGCGCGACCGCTGGCAGCGCGTGCTGATCGTGGTCGAGAGCCTGTATTCGATGGACGGGGACACCATCGACTTGCCGCGGCTGGTGGCGCTCAAGCAGCGCTTCGGCGCCTGGCTGATGGTCGACGAGGCGCATGGGCTGGGCGTGCTGGGCCCGACCGGGCGCGGCATCGCCGAGGTGGCCGGCATCGACCCGCGCCAGGTCGACATCTGGATGGGCACGATGTCGAAGACCCTGGCCTCCTGCGGCGGCTACATCGCCGGCCCGGCCGCCCTGGTCGAATACCTGAAGCTGATGGCCTCGGGCTTCGTCTACAGCGTCGGCATGCCGGCGCCGGCGACGATGGCGGCGCTGACGGCGCTGGAGCTGGTGATGGCCGGCGCCGACGGCAGGGTGGCCCGGCTGCAGGCGAATTCCCGCCGCTTCCTGGAACGCGCCCGCGCCGCCGGGCTGGACACCGGCCTGGCCCAGGGCCATGCGATCATCCCGATCATCCTCGGGGATTCGCTGCAGGCGGTGCTGCTGTCGAACCGGCTGCTGGAGCGCGGCATCAACGTCTCGCCGATCGTGCATCCGGCGGTGCCGGAGAAATCGGCCCGGCTGCGCTGCTTCGTCACCTCCGAGCACACCCCGGACCAGATCGACCGCGCCGTCGCCATCATCGCCGAGGAGCGGGAAGCGCTGCGGCGCGAGGCGCCGGCGATGGCGCGGCTGGGGGCGGTCGCGCGGGGGTAGGTTCCGATTGGCGTGATTTCGGATTGTTTCGCGTAGCCTTTCCCGCTGGCGGGACCTTTTCAGAATCCCGACGGATTGTCAGGGACGCTCATGACGAAAGCAAAACGAGTCCCCCCTCCCCTTGCGGGAGGGGGTTAGGGGGAGGGGTTCTCTCAGTTCGATATGGCCTGGATCACAGCAAAACTGCCTGTCCGGCAGATCAGGTCCTTCGCTCACTCGCGCGCCGACGCGCGCAGACCCCTCCCCCTACCCCCCCTCCCGCAAGGGGAGGGGGGACCAAGAAGAACGGATCGCGGCTCTTGTGAAAGGTCTCGCTCGCGGGAGAGGCTACGCGTTCTTTCTGCCCGCAATCCCTCTTGCCGTTCTACAGCGCGGCCGGGGCGTCGATCTCGAAGCGCAGGAAGCGGTCGATGAAGGCGGCGCGGAGCGGGCGCGGCGCCAGCCGCCCCAGCCGGATCAGCCAGACCAGCGGCCAGGGGAAGGCCACCATGGCGCGGCCGCGGGCGGTGCCGGCGGCGATGTGACGGGCCGCGCGCTCGGCGCTCCACTGGAACGGGCGAGAGCCGCGGTAGCGGTCGCTCATCCCCGTCGCGATATAGCCGGGGCAGACGATGGTGACGCGGATGCCGTCCGGCCGCAGCCAAGCCAGCAGCGCCTCGCCCCAGGCCATCAGCCCGGCCTTGGAGGCGGAATAGGCCGGCTGGTCGGCCAGCGGCATCAGCGCCGCCAGTGACGAGATCAGCACGATGCGGCCGGCGCGGCGGGCGCGCATCGGCTCGATCAGCGGCGACACCGTGGCGATCGCCCCTTCCAGGTTGATGCGCAGCTGCGCCGTGACCAGGTCCTCGGGCTCGCTGGCGCGGCCCGGCGCCAGGCTGCTCTCGACCCCGGCATTGGCGATCACCACCGCCACCGGATGACGGGCGTCGAAGCCGCGCAGGAAGTCGCCGAGCCGGGCGCCGTCGCGCACATCGATCACCGCCACTTCGACCACCGCGCCGCGCTGCCGGCAGGTCGCAGCCACCCCTTCCAGCCGGGCGGAATTGCGGCCGATCAGGGCCAGCGCCACGCCCGGCGCCGCATAATGCAGGGCCAGCGCCGCGCCGAGCCCATGCGACGCCCCGGTCACCACCACAGCCGTCGCCGGGGAGGTCACGCGGTCTCTCCGCCCTGCGCCGCCCAGGCGGCCTCGCGCAGCGGCACCACCTCGCCGTCGAGGATGCGGCGGCGGGCGCCGTCGACCGCGAGGTCGATGCCCTTCATCGAGAAGAAACTGCCGCGGATCTGGGTCCGCGCCACCACGACGCGACGGAACGCCTCCAGCAGCTCGGGCCGCGGCGGCTGGCCCTCGGCCCAGAAGCGGTCGAGCCCGCCCTGGAAGCTGAGGCCGGGCAGGTCGAACACGGCGGTGCCGAGCGTCTGCAGCGGCCGGCCGCGCTCCAGCGCCATCATCCCGACGGTGGAGTTGACCACGACCACGCCGATGGCGCCGTCGACCAGCTGCTGCAGATCGCCGCCATCGATGAAATCGACCCGGTCGGCGACGCCGTGCCGCGCCGCCAGCGCCTCGATCCGGCGCTGCTTGGCGGCCGGCCGGAAATCCAGCGGGTGCAGCTTGACCACCAGCCGGGTGCCGGGGTCGGCCCGGCGGGCGAAGGAGGCGATCACCTCTTCCGCCGCCGCCACCGTGTCGGGATAAGGCGAATGGATGCGGATCTGGAAGTCGGTGTCGAGCTGCAGCGGGTGCAGGTAGTAGCGCCCGGCCTGCCCGGCCAGGCCCTGCATCACCCGCTGCGCCTGGCGCTTGACCCGGGACGCACGCAGGAAGCGGCCGAGCCAGCCGGCATATTCCACCAGCGGGTGGTCGAGGGCGTGGTGGCGGTAATGCGGGAAGGCCGGCATCAGCGCCACCAGCCCGACGGTCCACAGCACATCCCATACCGCCCGGTGCAGGAAATAAGACGGCACCGGTGCCGCTGCCGGCGGCGGCTCGGCCGTCCGCGCCATCGCCAGGAAGGCGGCGGGGCTGCGCGGCAGGTCGGAATGGCCGTTCACGCCCCAGGCCTCGCAGGTGACCCAGCCGGGGCGCAGATAGCCCTCCTCGAACAGGTGCAGGCGCAGGCCGCGGCGGCGGGCGAGGTCGACCGCCACGCGGTGGTACGGCCGGCAGTCGCCGAACAGCACCAGGTCGGTCACGCCCTCGCGGTCGAGGATGCCGGCGACGAAGCCGCGCCACTCTTCGAACCGGCCGCGGAAGGCGATGGCGCGGCGGCGCCAGAACACCGCGTCGCCGCCGCAGATATTGATCTTGACGATGCGCGCGCCCGCGGCCTCCAGCGCCGTGGCCAAGCGCCGCTGGAACGGTGTGGCCGCGCCCTGCAGCACCAGCACCACCCGCTGGCTCCGGCCGGCGGCCGGCGCCGGGATCGCCCGCGCCGCAGCCGGCGGAGGAGGTACCGGCTGCGGCGGGGCTTGCCGCTGCGGCGGGGCCAGCGCACCGGCCAGCCGCGCCGCGGCGGCGAACGGGCGCTGTGGCCGCCCGTTCATCTCAGGGCCTCAGAAGGGGATCCTGGCATAGACGTCCCCCGACACCGGCCACACCGCGTCGTCGAACGACACGCCATGCGCCACCGGGAAGGCCTCGAACAGGTCGCGGCCGTCATAGCGCAGCGGCTGCCAGGTCTCGTCGATCCAGGTGATCACGTCCTCCCATGGCGTCTCCAGGCTGCGGTCGCGGCAGAAGGCGATGACGCCCGGCTTGCCGACGCCGGAGTAGAAGTCGCGGATGCGGTGGTCGATCCGGTTCTCCGGGTCGTCGACGTCGAGCAGCAGCCGGCCGCCCTCATAGGTGCCGAACCAGCCGCAGGGCACGCCGTAGGTCTCGGCGATCACCATGCCGTGCAGGCTGGTCGAGATGATCCGCTTGCACGACACGATCTCCTCCACCTTGGCGGCGAAGGCATCGACCTTCGGCGCGGTGTAGGTGTTGATCAGCCGGATCGAGCCCGCCAGGCTGGGCGGGATGTTGTAGCGCTTCAGCGCCTCCTTCACCCCCGATTGCGGGTCCATCGAGGCCAGCTCGGAGATGTGCAGGATGACGCCGAGCTCATGCGTCTTCTTGACGTGGTTCATCGGCATGATGCGCGGCAGGAACCAGACCGGGTCGCCGAACACGTCGGGCACGGTGATGCCCTGGCCGCGCAGCACCGCCTGGGTCTTGCGGCCGCGCACGCCATGCACGACGAAATCGGTGTTCTGCGGCCGCATATACTGCCGGATCGAGCGGTCGACCGGGTTCAGCGTCGCGTCCATGCCGGTGCCCCAGAAGTGCAGCACACCGTTCTTCTGGGCATGGCCGATGGTGCCGACCGCGACCATCCGCTCCGACGCGTCGTCGAAGGCGGCGCGGCGCACCGGAATGCCGGCGATGGCGGCGACCACCACGGCGCTGAGCGCGTCGCCGAGATTGGCGTGCGGGTGCTCGCTGGTGGTGGCGACCCAGGACAGCGGGATCGACAGCCGCTTGGCATTGAAGCGCAGCAGCGCCTCCAGCCGCTCACGCGACGGCGCGCCGGGCTTCGCCGCCGCCGGGGCGGCCACCGCTGCCGGGGCGGGAGTGGGCTCGAGCACGGGCTCCGGCGCCCGGGCGATGGCAGCGGATCCGTCGGTCATCGGGGAGGTGGGCATCGGGGCGGAGGAGGCGGTCGCCGCGAGGGGCTTGGCCGGGGTGGGGGTCGAGGGAATGGTCATGGCGGAAACAACCTTGAGGGCCGGGGCGGGCTTGGCGGCGGCGGCGACGGTGGCCGCGGCCTCCGTCTTGGCGCCGCCGGCCCGCACCAGGGCGACCCGCTTGCGGTCCTCCCGGCGCAGCTCCTCCACCGAATGCTGCAGCACCAGCCCGGTCAGCACCGGGTGATCCCACACGGTCTTGCCGGCCGGCGCGGCCAGCGGCTTGGCCTCGAGCGGGAAGGCGTTGATCAGCGCATCCTCGTCGATCGACACCGGCTCCCAGACATCGTCGATGGTGTCGAGCACGTCCTGCCAGTCGGTGGCGATGCCACGCGGCTGGCTGTAGCTCCAGATCTTGTCCTTGCCGATGCCGGTGTAGAGATCGACGATCCGCAGATCGGTCGTCCCTTCGGGCGTGAGCTCGGTGAGGGTCAGCCCGGCCTCGTTGCCCTGCGGCGAGAAGTACAGGCAGGGGATGCCGTAGCTTTCGGCGATCACCATGCCGTGCAGGCTGGTCGAGACGATGCGCTTGCAGGCCAGGATCTCATCGACCTTGTCCTGGAGGCCGCCGATGCCGATCGGCGTCACCGTGCTGATCAGATGAACTCGATCGGCGAATTCGGCCGGCACCTCGAAGCGCTTGTAGTCGGCCCGCGGATTCGCCTGGGTGAAGGACCGGTCGGCCAGTTCCGACAGGTGCAGGATGACGCCGACATCCCACTTCTTCTCGACCTGCGGCTTGTAGAAGCGCGGCAGCAGCCAGACCGGGTCGCCATAGACGCCGCCCTTGGCCTTGCCGCCGAGCAGCCGGGCCGAGACCGGGCCGCGGCTGGCCGGCACGTGGAAGGTCGATTCCGGCGGCACGGTGAAGGGCAGCCGCTCCGGCATCGGCGCCGACGGATTCTTCCAGCCCGAGCAGCCGGTGCCCCAGAACCAGACCTCACCGCCCTCGAACCCATGGCCGATGGTGCCGACCGCGCCCATGCGGATGGATTTCGACTTGGTCGGGACGCGGGCGACATCCAGCCCGGACAGCAGCGCCACCATGACCGGACTGAGGGCGTCGCCGAAGTTCAGATAGTCCATCTCCAGGGTCGAGCCGGCCCAGGAGAGCGGGATCTGTCCCGCGTCGCGCGTGGCCCGCAACAAGCTGTTCATCATGCGCCTCGTCCACTTCGAATGGGTCTGTTTCGGGTCGCGGGACCGGGCGGCCGCATCAGGCCCGGTCCGTCAAAGGCCGCCGCAGCAGCGCCGCCATGCGCCGCAGCGGCCCGGTGGCCGGCCGCGCCACGGCTGTGGGTCGCGCCACGGCCGCGGCGGTCGGCCGGATCACCGTCTGCGGCCGGTGCTGCAGCGGGATTTGCCGCAGCACCGGGTGCTCGAACACGCTTTGACCGCGCCGCGGCTGCAGCGGGTTCAGGTCCAGCGGGAAGGCCTCGAGCAGCGGGTTCGTGTCGAACTCCGGCGGCGCCCAGGCCTTGTCGATCGCCGCCATCAGCGTCGCCCAATCGGTGCGCTCGCGGCGCGGCTGGCCGTAGACCGGGATGTGGCTCAGGCCGAGGCCGCGATAGAGATCGACGATCCTGAGGTCGAGCGTGCCGTCGGGGTCGAGCTCGGCCGTATGCAGCCCGCGCGGCGCCCGGGGCGAGAAGTACAGGCAGGGGATGCCGTAGCTTTCGGCGAAGACCATGCCGTGCAGGCTGGTCGACACGATCCGCTCGCATTCCAGGATCTCGTCCAACCGGGCGCGCATGCCATCCAGGCCGATCGGCGTCACGGTGTGGATCAGCCTGACGTCGCCGGCCAGCTCCGCCGGCACCTGGTAGCGGACGTGCTCCGCCTTCGGCCGGACCTCGAAGGACCGGTCCTGCAGATCGGCCAGGTGGATGATGACGCCGAGCTTCCATTTCTTGCGCTGCGGCGCGGGATGGAATTTCGGCAGCAGCCAGACCGGATCGCCATAGACTGCCGGGCCGACCGCATTCTCCTCGCCCAGGATCCGGCGCGACACCGGGCCGCGCGTCGCCGCGATGTGCAGCCGCGTGCCCGGCAGCGGCGCCACCGCCACCCGCTCCTCCGCCGGGGCGGAGGGGTTGCGCCAGCGCGAGCTGCCCGTGCCCCAGACCACGACCTCGCCCTGCTTCAGGCTGTGGCCGATGGTGCCGACCGCAGCCATCCGCAGGCGCCGCGATTCATGCGCCACGTGCTCGACCGGCAGGCCGGCCAGCAGCGCCACCATCACCGAGCTCAGGGCGTCGCCGAGATTGACGTAGTCCTGCTCGCGCGTCGCCGCCACCCAGGTCAGCGGCACGATCTGCCGCTCCCTGACCGATGTGGCCAAAGCGCGAATGGTCTCGTTGCCCGGCACGGCCATCGATCGCCTATGATTCCTGTTTCACTGCCGAAGGTTTTAAGACGGAATCGTCGCCGCTGTCATGCATTTTGCAGTGCGAAATCGCGGTGCGAAGCAAAATTCTGCTCCGCGAGGGCTCGAAGGCACCTTCCGGTTTGCATATGGAAACCGTTTTCAGATCAATATGATGTACAAAGCAAACGTCAAACCGGCTTTTCTGGGGCTCCGTCGCGGAGAGCGATGAGGTCGCCCGACTCACCTCAGCGACCGAAATCTTTGAAAGCTTTCCGTGCGACATCCCGGCGCTTCGCAGGACCGACGGTTTCAACGATGCTGGCCGTGGGGGAGCCACGCCCGACTGGCCATCAAGAGGAACCGTATGCCGATCCGTTTCCCGCTCCTCCCCGCGGCCGCCCTGGCGCTGGCCGCCGGGTTGGCGACCGCACCGCCGGCCCGGGCCCAGGCCCAGTCCGACAGGCTGGAAGACTTCATGATCATGGATGTCTGCGTCGACCAGCACGACCGGATCGACCCGGCGCTGGTGCCGGGCGACCGCGACTGCACCCGGCGCCGCAACATCCGCGCCGGCGAGGCCGTGCCCTATCACCTGCACAACTACCCGAGCCCGGGCGCGCCCTGCCCGCAGCGGCTGGGCACGGTGTCGAAGGACAACATCCCGATCGAGAAGCACGGCGTCACCCGCATCGTCAGCTTCTACGACCGCGGCGTCGACCACAGCTGCCCGGACGCCAAGCCCGATGCCCCAAGCTTCGGCAAGCTCGACACCGGCCGCGAGGGCGGCTCGGTGCAATGGATCGATGAGAAGTGGGGCTACATCATGGGCAGCTGGAGCCCGGTGGCGCTGTCCTATTGGCTGACCCCGTCCTGCGCCGGCGCGCCCGACACCTCCGGCCGGTTCCGCTACGGCTGGGTGATCGGCCCGGCGACGCTGCCGCCCGAGGGCCAGGGCGGCTTCTCGGTGTTCCAGAGCAAGCTGATCACGGGCAAGGACGGCGCCGAGCCCGAGGCGGCCGGCTGCCCGAAGCGCTTCGCCAAGCCCTTCACGATGTGGATGCGCGACCGCTTCGGCTACAAGGATGGCAAGTCGCTGGACAGCCTGATCTCGCTGCGCTTCTCCAGCTCCGCCAAGGACGGCCAGGGGCCGGGGCCGGCGACCCAGGTCGAGATCACCTACTGGACCCGGGAGTTCGGCCTGACCCGCTGGGAGAAATGGGGCCGCGACGACTGGGTGCATCCGCGCAGCAAGATGGCCGCGGCCACGCTGGGCAAGACGCTGTTCCAGCGCGACACCTGCAGCCCACCCTACAGCTTCCGCAGCAGCCCGGTGCCGGGACTGACGATCGAGGACAGCGGCAGCGGGGACGACTACAGCCGCACCCTGACCCAGGGCGGCGAATCCCACGCCTGGCACATGTCGCTGTGCAACGACTACAGCAACGTCATCAAGGATGCGAATGGCGGCATGGTCCCGCCCTGGGGAGAGGCGCTCAGCGACGTCTTCTGGGCGGAATAGGCGCCGGGACGAGATCCGGATGGAAGCGCCACCGCGCTTCCATCCCCGGTCATCCCGCCCGGATCATCCGGCCCTAGCGCCGGAAACCGTCGGGACGCGGTCCTTCCGAGCGGCGATCGGGCACGGTGCCGGTCTTGCCCCAGTCGTGGCGCAGCCCGGCGGGCGCGCCGCGGCGGTGCTGGCGCCGCGACCGGCCCGCGCCGATGCGCCGGCTTTCCTCCTGCAGCCGCAGCGGCGACGGGTCCGGTTCGGCACCGTGGGGCCGGGGCGCCAGCCGGTGCCGCCAGGCCATGCGCTCCTCATGCGAGGGCGGCGGCACCATCGGATAGGCCGCGGGCAGCCCCCAGCGGCGGCGATACTGGTCCGGGCTGAGCCCGTGCGCGGCGCCGAGATGGCGGCCGAGGTCCCGGCAGTTCACGCCGTCCTCGAGGCAGGTCAGGAAGCCGAGGCCGATGGTCTCGTGCAGCGGCACCGCCGGCACGGCAGGCGCCGCGACGGCGCGGGCAACCTTCCGCGGCCGGCGCCGCGCGCTCGGCAGCGGAGCGGAGAGCTCGTCGAAGGCCGCCAGGATCTTCCGGATCAGCGACGGATCCTCGGGCGCCGCGGCTTGTCGCGACCGGAAAGCCCGGGCGATCTCGGCGGCGAAATCCCGGTGATGCGAAAGCAGCCGGAGGTCGTTGTCCGCCCCGATCTGGGTCCGGCTTGCTTCGTCAAGCTGGTCAACTCGCATTCGTTCGTCCCTCTGGCCCACAGCTTTGACGCCGGCGCGACATAGTGGAACCGCCACCGGCGAAAGGGTTGCTTTCGCCAGAGCTGTGAATCCACAGCCGGTCGACCGACCGACATGGTTATCCCCCTCCCTTGAACAGCCTGTCTTTGATTGCGATGCGGCCCCGCATACTCGGATATTGTTCGTTCCGAATCGCGCAAGCAGCGTATCAGCAAGCATGCGACACGTTAATCCTTAAAAACTATTGCGGAAGACTATTTTAAGTGAAACAGACCCTTCCGATCCCTGCGGCGAAGGCGGCGGCAAGAGGCGGGATGATGTTCCGCAACGCAGGAAACCTTCCGGCTTCAGGCGATGGAGACCACCTCTCCCACTTTTCACCTCGGATGTCGGGAAAATATGCCGAGATTCCGATGGAAACACGATCGAATTCTGCGAACGATCCGGCTGCCAGCCAGACACCGCATCGCCACCGCGCCGTCGTCGTCATCCCTCCACAACCCATAGATGGTATTGCGGCAGGAAATCGTCTGTCGGCTGGGAGGTTTGATGGCGGATCCACGGCCGACGAGGCCTGCGTTTTATGCCGCAGCCCCATATTGCTGTGTCATTGCGTTATCATCTTGCGGAAATCGCACGAAACATCTTAAAATTGAAACTAGATTCTTTGCCATCCAGTGGAGGGAGGCGATTCGAATCCTTCGACGGGCGCATTTCAGTCGCACCCTTCCAAGGAAGGATCGCTAACTAAGAAAGAGCACCATGGCCCGCCCAAGCGAAACCGACATCCTGAGGTTCACCAAGGAAATCGTTGTCGCGCACGTGTCCCGCAACACGCTCGACAGCGAAAGCCTGCTCGACCTCATCCGCAACGTCTACACCACCCTCAGCGCCACCCAGGGCGCGGCGGTCGACGGCGAGAGCGACGACGCCGTGCCGAATGACGGGGCCGACGGCCTTGTCATGGCCGAGGGATCCGCTGCCGAGCGCGAAGAGCCCGCGGCGCCGCCGGTACCGGCCGTTCCGGTCGAGGAATCGGTGACCCCGGACTACATCGTCTGCCTGGAGGACGGGCGCCGCTTCAAGACCATGAAGCGTTGGCTGCGGGCGACCTATGGGCTGAGCCCGGAGCAGTATCGGGAGCGCTGGGGCCTGCCGGCGGATTATCCATTGACCGCGCCCAACTACACCAAGGCGAAGTCCGTCGACGCCAAACGGCAGGGCCTCGGTTCCGGCCGCCCGGCCCGCGTGGCCCGTGCCAGCAGGCCCGGCCGGCTGCACGCCGCGCGCCCGACCGAGAAGAAGACCAAGCGCTGACCCGCGATCCGGCCGCCGCGGGACGCGGCCGGATCGGATGCGCAAACCCTCGATGGTCCGGCCGCGAGGCCGTGATGCTCCGGCTGTGTGCCCGGCACAGCTTTCGGACTCGACACGCCGGCCCGATGTTCTATATTCGTTCCAGGCGTCACCGCGACCTGGACCGTCATGGGGCATATCCAGCAACTGGCTTTTGCACTCGGGCCGGTCGAGGCCAGGACGGCCGCGCCGCAGCGGCCGCGTTCGCCCGGGCGGCCGGCCCGATCGGCGGCCGCGGTCCAGCCGCTGCTGCTGCCGGAGAGCCCGGTCACCTTCCCAACACTCGAGGGCTCGATACCTGATGCCCCGGCGAGCGATCCGGTCGCCGCCTCTCTACCCGCCGCCCTTCCCACGCCACCAGCTCCCGCGGCTCCAATTCTCGCGGCGCCGGCGCCGACACCAGCCCCCGCGCCCGTCACAGCCGCCCCTGCCTTCCGCCCGCCTTCGGCCGTGGAGAGCCTGCTCTCCGACAGCGGCGCGCCGGGACCGGCCAGGACGATCCTCTATGTGGTGGTCGGCTTCGCGCGCGGACGCGAGCGGCGTCGGAGCGGCTGGCAGCGCCTGGCCGAGCAGGGCTTCGCCAGCCGGCGCCCGGCCGAGGAGCATGCGGCGCGGCTGCTGGCCCGCGGCCGGGCCGACGGCGTCATCCTGGCCCGGCAGGATCTCGGCCCGGATGCGGATGCGACGGAGGAGCCGGTGATCCTGGCGCGCCATGGCGAGTTGCCGGCAGAGCTGCTGGAGGGCTGACGCCGGCGAGCCCTTCAGGGGTAAGCTGATCGACTTCAGGCTGTCATGCCCGGGCTTGGCCCGCGGCTGTCCGGCTAAGCTTTTCGGGTTGCAGATCTAGGCACCGAACTAAACTTTTATTGTCATTGCCGGGGCTTGACCCGGCAATCCAGGGGCCATCGAGAGCTGCTTTGGAAGCCCCTGGATCCTCGGGTCAAGCCCGAGGATGACAATGAAAAATGAACCCAACCCCGAAACCTCACCCGGACACCCGCGTGACCTCACCGGTATGACACGAAAAAGGGCGCCGCGAGGGCGCCCTTCCATTCGCGATGGCGCTCCGGTCAGTGGACGCCGCTCAGCTGCCGCAGGCTCTGGCGCGCGCGGCCGAGGCGGGACCGGACGGTGCCGACCGGCACGCCGAGCGTGCTGGCCGCTTCGTCATAGGAGGCGCCGCCCACCGCGACGATCTCGAGCACCTCGCGGTGGTCGTGGCTGAGCCGCGGCCAGGAGGCCTGAACCCGGCCGATCTCCACCCGCTGCTCCTGGTTGATCGGAACCGCGATCTCGCACTCCTCGACCGGAAAGTGGCTGGAGGCCCGGTTGGCCTGGCCGACGAATTTCGACAGGAACAGCCGGCGCATCATCACCACCAGCCAGGCCATCAGGTTGGTGCCGGGCTGCCACAGGTGGAACTTGCAGTAGGCGCGCATCAGCGTCTCCTGCAACAGATCCTCCGCATCGGTCGGATCGCGGGTCAGCGACGCCGCATAGCGCCGCAGATCCGGCATCCTCGGAGTCACCAGGGACGTGAAGCTCGGATCTCCCGTGATGCTGTTCGTCATGTCTCCCACCCTTTCCTGCCCCTCGCCACCGGCGTGGGCAAAGTCATTCTGTCCAGACCTGAGACCTCCGGCCTCCTGTCCTGGAAAACGGGCAATGATCAAATGATCGATTGCCGCTTCGGTGTGAACTGGTGATGAAACGCCTCACTACTTTCTATGTTCCGCCGGATTTCCGCCAAAAGTTCACTGCAAACTGCGCACCATCTCGGCATACGACCCGCGGATACACTGGCTACCACCGGTTCGCTTCGCCCGATCTAACATTTGATAAAGAGAAAAATATTTGGCCGGTTCGGAGAATTACATCATTTGATAAACGCGACCGGCGATGGAGGGGAATGGAAGATCGCGCCGAGGCGCGGCCGCCTGTTTCGGCTGCGGCGCAGCCGGTTCGCGGGCCCGCGAATCGTCCTCCGGCTGCTCGAGCTTCAGACCGTAAACAATCGTCAGACAAAGGGATTCCGGCTTCCGCAGCCCTGGCCCCCTGGCGTATGGAGTCGATACGCCGCCGGATCGCTTGGTCCGGCTGGAACGTCGAGGTTCGGGCCTGGCCCCACCAAGATCCGCCGCGTTCGACGGTGGAGAATGCCTGCGCACACAGCGCAGGCGTCGAACAGGAGAAGGTACAGGGAATGCTCAAGACATATCTGACGGCGACGGCGGCGAGCCTCCTGGCTCTGACCGCCGCGGCCTATGCCCCCTCCGCGGCCGCGCAGGCCAAGGAGGAGGTCGAGGTGATGCATTGGTGGACCTCCGGCGGCGAGGCCGCCGCCCTCAACGTCCTCAAGGAGCAGTTGCAGAAGGAAGGCGTGTCCTGGAAGGACGCGCCGGTGGCCGGCGGCGGCGGCGATGCCGCTATGACCGCGCTGCGGGCCCGGGTGACGGCCGGCGACAAGCCGACCTCGGTGCAGCTTCTCGGCCTGTCGGTCCATGACTGGGCGGCGGAAGGCGTGCTGGCCGACCTGACCCCGCTGGCCGAGAAGGAGCATTGGGCCGACCATATCCCGCCGGCCATCCAGGCCTTCTCGACCTATGAGGGCAAATGGGTCGCCGCCCCGGTCAACATCCACCGCACCAACTGGCTGTGGATCAACAAGAAGCTGCTTGACAAGGTCGGCGGCAAGGCCCCGACCAACTGGGACGAGTTCCAGGCCCTGGCCAAGCAGTTCAAGGATGCCGGCGTCACGCCGCTGGCCCATGGCGGCCAGCCCTGGCAGGAGGCGACCACCTTCGACGCCATCGTCGTCGCCGTCGGCGGCAACGACTTCTACAAGAAGGCCTTCGTCGACCTCGACCCGGCGGCGCTGGGCAGCGATACCATGCAGAAGGCGTTCGACCAGCTGCGCGTGCTGCGCGGCTGGGTCGACCCGAATTTCTCCGGCCGCGACTGGAACCTGGCCTCGGCCATGGTGATCAACGGCGAGGCCGGCATGCAGGTGATGGGCGACTGGGCCAAGGGCGAGTTCATCAAGGCCGGGCTGAAGCCGGGCGTTGACATCGTCTGCGTGCCCTATCCGGGCAGCGAGAAGGCGTTCCTGTTCAACAGCGACCAGTTCGCCATGTTCAGCCTGGACGACAAGGCCCGGCAGGACGCGCAGCTGAAGCTGGCCAGCGCCATCGAGAGCCCGAGCTTCCAGGAGAGCTTCAACCTGGTGAAGGGGTCGATCCCGGCCAACACGGAGGTCAAGCCGGACAAGTTCGACAGCTGCGGCCAGAAGTCGATGGCCGACCGCGACGCCTTCAAGACCACGGGCGGGATGCTGCCGAGCCTGGCGCACGGCCATGCTGCCCCGGCCGCGGTCAAGGGCGCGATCTACGACGTCGTCACCAACTTCTTCAACTCGACCCAGTCCTCCGCCGATGCGGCGAAGGCGCTGGTCGACGCGGTGGCGCTCGCCAAGTAACCCGCGTGCGGGGGCCGGCCGTCGGCCGGTCCCCGCCGCCTTTTTCGCCTGCATATTGAGGGCCTGCCGATGGCCGTGATCTCCGAGCCCGCCGCCGCGGGTCGCCGATCCCCCTTCGATTGGCTCCAGACGATCCTGCCCAAGCTCGTTCTGGCGCCGTCCTTCGCCGTGACCATCGTCTGCGTCTACGGCTTCATTCTGTTCACGCTGTATCTGTCGATGACCAACTCGACGATGATGCCGCGCCTCGACAGCTGGGTCGGCCTGCTTCAGTACGAGAAGCTGTGGTCCGACCCGAAATGGACCATCTCGCTGGTCAACCTGGCGATCTACGGCGTGCTCTACATCGGCATCAGCACCGCCATCGGCCTGCTGCTGGCGATCCTGCTGGACCAGCGGATCCGGATCGAGGGGGCGCTGCGCACCATCTATCTCTACCCGATGGCAATCTCCTTCATCGTCACCGGCACCGCCTGGAAGTGGATCCTCAACCCCGGCCTCGGCCTCGACAAGCTGATGCACGACCTGGGCTGGACCAGCTTCACCTTCGACTGGCTGATCAATGGCGACATGGCGATCTACACCGTCGTCATCGCCGGCGTCTGGCAGTCCTCCGGCTTCGTCATGGCGATGTTCCTGGCGGGGCTGCGCGGGGTCGACAGCGATATCCTGAAGGCGGCGGCGATCGACGGCGCCACCCTGCCGCAGACCTACCGGCGGATCATCATCCCGCTGATGCGGCCGGTGTTCCTGTCGGCCTTCGTGGTCTCGGCCCATCTGGCGATCAAGAGCTTCGATCTGGTGATGGCCCTGACCGCGGGCGGCCCCGGCACCTCGACCTGGATGCCGGCGCTGTACATGTACAGCCTGACCTTCACCCGCAACCAGATGGGGCTGGGCGCCGCCAGCGCCGTGATCATGCTGGCGACGATCAGCGCCATCATCGTGCCCTACCTGTACTCCGAGCTGCGGGGTGGCCGCCGTGACTGACGCTGCACTCATGGTGCCCGGCCCGCGCTCGGGCCTGTCGGTGGCGCTGCGCTGGCTGCTGTTCGCCATCCTCGGCGTGTTCGCGCTGATCTACCTGTTCCCGCTCTTCGTCATGGTCGTGACCTCGCTGAAGACGCTGGACGAGGTGCGGGCCGGTAACATCCTGTCGCTGCCGCCGAACCCGACGCTGGAGCCCTGGATCAGCGCCTGGAGCACCACCTGCGTCGGCCTGACCTGCGAGGGGCTGAAGGGCTATTTCCTCAACTCGATCCTGATGACGGTGCCGGCGGTGGCGATCTCGGCCGTGCTCGGCGCCCTCAACGGCTACGTGCTGACCAAGTGGCGGTTCCGCGGCGACGGCATCGTCTTCGCCCTGATCCTGTTCGGCTGCTTCATTCCGTTCCAGATCGTGCTGCTGCCGATGGCCCGGACGCTGGGCTTCCTCGGCCTCGCCTCCTCCACCGCGGGGCTGATCTTCGTCCATGTGGTGTACGGCCTGTGCTTCACCACGCTGTTCTTCCGCAACTACTACGCCGCCTTCCCGAACGACCTGGTCAAATCGGCGATGATCGACGGCGCCGGCTTCTTCCGCATCTTCTGGCGCATCCTGCTGCCGAACTCGATCCCGATCATCGTGGTCACGGTGATCTGGCAGTTCACCAACATCTGGAACGACTTCCTCTTCGGCGTGTCCTTCGCCGGCGGCGGCACCGCCATGCCGGTGACCGTGGCGCTGAACAACATCGTCAACAGCTCGACCGGCGTGAAGGAATACAACGTCCACATGGCCGCGGCGATCATCGCCGCGCTGCCGACGCTCGTCGTCTACGTGCTCGCCGGCCGCTATTTCGTGCGCGGCCTGATGGCGGGCGCGGTGAAGGGATAACCGCACCATGGCCTCTCTCACGATCCGGAACGTGATCAAGCGCTACGGCGCGATCGAGATCCTCAAGGGCATCGATATCGACGTCGATGACGGCGAGTTCCTGGTGCTGGTCGGCCCGTCCGGCTGCGGCAAGTCCACGCTGCTCAACATGATCGCCGGGCTCGACACCATCTCGGACGGCACCATCGCCATCGACGGCCGGCGGGTGAACGAGCTGCACCCGAAGGACCGCGACATCGCCATGGTGTTCCAGTCCTATGCCCTGTACCCGAACATGTCGGTCGAGCAGAACATCGGCTTCGGGCTGGAGATGCGCGGCGTGCCGAAGGAGGAGCGGGCCAAGGCGATCGCCGACGTCGCCAAGCTTTTGCAGATGGAGCATCTGCTGAAGCGCAAGCCGAGCCAGCTGTCCGGCGGCCAGCGCCAGCGCGTGGCGATGGGCCGGGCGCTGGTGCGCGACCCCAAGGTGTTCCTGTTCGACGAGCCGCTGTCCAACCTCGACGCCAAGCTGCGGGTGGAGATGCGGACCGAGATCAAGAAGCTGCACCAGCGGCTGAAATCGACCATCGTCTACGTCACCCACGACCAGATCGAGGCGATGACGCTGGCCACCCGGATCGCGGTGATGCGGGCAGGCGAGCTGCAGCAGCTGGGCACGCCGCGGGAGATCTACGACCGGCCGGCCAACACCTTCGTCGCCGGCTTCATGGGCTCGCCGCCGATGAACCTGATCAAGGCTAAGGTGGTGGACCACAATGGCGGCCCGCACGCCGCCATCGACCGGCTGCAGGACGGCGAGATCGTGCTGCCGCTGCCGGCCAATGACGGGCTGCGCGGCGCCGCCGGGCGCGAGATCATCCTGGGCCTGCGCCCCGAGAACATCACCGACCCGCAAGGCGCTGTGGGCGGCGCCGGCCCGGTCTTGGAGACCGACTGCCTGATCGAGGTGACCGAGCCGACCGGCCCGGACCTGATCGCGGTGGTCGAGATGGGCGGCAAGGAGGTGCTGGCCCGCCTGCGCCCCGACGCCGAGGCCCGCGCCGGCCAGCGCAGCCGGCTGGTGTTCGACATGGGCAAGGCCGTGGTGTTCGACGCCGGCACCGAGGCGCGCATCGCATGACGCCGCTTCGCATCGGACTGATCGGCTACGGCCCCGCCGCGCGGGTGTTCCACGGGCCCCTGATCGCTGCCTGCCCCGGTGCAGAGCTGGCGGCTACGGCGGTGCGGAACCCGGACAGCGTCACCGACGCGCCGCCCGGCCTGCCCATCGTCACCGTCGACGCCCTGCTGGCCGACCCGACGGTCGAGGCGGTGGTGGTGGCGATGCCGAGCGGCAGCCATCACGCCGTGGCCCGGCGGGCGCTGGAGGCCGGCAAGCATGTCGTGGTGGACAAGCCGGTCACGGTGACGGTGGCCGAGGCCGACGACCTGATCGCCCCGGCGGCGGAGCGGCGGCGGGTGCTGACCGTGTTCCACAACCGGCGCTGGGACGGTGACTTCCTGGCCCT
>JAEKLZ010000065.1 GCA_019508225.1 Inquilinus limosus
CGCCGGTCGAAGGGCGCGAGGACACCACCCTGCCGATCGCCGGCGCGTCCCGCCGCGACGTCTACAACTGGCCGGCGGCGACCATGGACAATCAGGTGGCGGCCGACCGGGCGAAGTTCCGGATCCAGCATGCCGAGGTTATATCAGCCCTGACCAACAGCCACGGCTACGACCATGAATTCGCCCCGGGCCGCCGTTTCACCCTGGCGCGCGACCCCTTCACCCGGGTGGAGGGGACCGAGTACGCCCTGAAGGCCGTCCGCCACGAGGCCAGCGACGACAGCTGGATCGCCGGCGCCGAGATCGCGGGTTACGAGAACAGCTTCACCTGCTTCCTGCAGAAGACGCCGTGGCGCGACGACGCCCGCAACACCCGCCCGGTGATGGCCGGCATCTTCCCCGCGGTCGTGCTCGGTAACGGCGGCGAGGAGATCCACGCCGACCCGCTCGGGCGGATCAAGGTCCGGCTGATGTTCGACCACCGCAAGGACACGGTGGCCGGCAAGGCGATCTGGGTCCGGGTAATCCAGCCCTGGGCCGGCAACACCTGGGGCTGGCAGCACCTGCCGCGCGTCGGCACCGAGGTCGCGGTCTCGTTCATGAGCGGCGATCCGGACAACCCAGTGGTGGTGGGCGGCGTCTACAACGAGGTGATGCAGCCGGTATTCCCGGTGCCGTCGGAACAGACCAAGAGCGGCCTGCGCACCCGCTCGACCCTGAACGGCGGCACCCAGGACTTCTCCGAATTCTCGATCGACGACCGCAAGGGGCAGGAGCTGGTCTTTCTGCACGCCCAGAAGGACCACCAGGTCGAGGTCGAGAACGACGAGACCATCACCATCCACCGCAACCAGACGGTGACCAGCGAGACCGGCTCGATCACCATCAGCGCCATGCAGTCGATCACGCTGCAGGTCGGGGCCAGCAGGATCGTCCTGACACCGGGCTCGATCTCGATCATCGCCCCGGCGATCAGCGTCACCAGCGAGGCGGCGATGAGCCTGACCGCGGGGGCGGCGATGCAGATGACCGTCGGTGCGGCCCTGAACATGACGATCGGCGCGGCGTGGCTGGCCACGGTGACGGGCACCATCACCTTCGAGACGGCGCTCTTCATCGCGCCGATCCCGATCCCGGCCACTCCCTGATGCCCGGTCAGGCCGAAGCGTCGGCGAGCTCCCGGTTTCGGGACCTGGCGTTGCCCAGAACAGCGGCGACGTTGGTCGAGCTGAGCGGCCGGCGAACGACCCCGAACACCCCGGCAACAGCCAGCGCGTCGGCATCGATCCGCTCGCTCGACGGCAGGGCGAGCAGGATCGGCAGCCCGGGCGCGGCCTCATGCAGCGCGGCGGCGAGGTCGAGCGCCTCCTGCGCGGACGAGCCGTGGCTGATGATCAGCACGTCGAACCGGTCCGGCGACGCCCGGCAGGCGGCCTGGGCGTCGGCGCCGCTGGTGAAGCCGATCGGCTCGTAGCCGAGGGCGGCGAGCATCTCCTCGTCCCGCAGCAGCAGCTTACGGTCGCCGTCGATCAGCAGCACCGCCTCGCCGTGCCCGAGCATCGACGCGACGACCGGGGCCTCCGGCGGCTCGGCCTCGATGATGCAGGGCAGCCAGGCCGCGAAGCGGCTGCCCTGGCCGGGCCGGCTCCAGACATCGATCGCGCCGCCATGCTCCTGCACGATCTCGCGGACCGTCGCCAGCCCCAGGCCGTTCCCGTCCTGCCGCATAGTGAAGAACGGTTCGAAGATGCGGCTCAGCGTCTCGGCGTCGATGCCCCGGCCGGCATCGCTGACGGCGATGCGGACATAGCGTCCCGGCGCCAGCGAGCCATGGCTCAGCCCCTGCGCCTGGACGACATCGTGCCGCTCGACCTCGATGCCGACGCGGCCGGCCCCGTCCATCGCCTGCGCCGCGTTGTTGCACAGGTTGAGGACCACCTGCTGGATCTGCGCGGCCTCGCCGGCCACCATGGCCGCGCCGTCCTCCTGCTCCAACACGAGCTCCACCCCCGGCGGCAGTGAGGCGCGCAGCAGCGACGCCGCCTCGGCGACCAGGGCCTGCACCTCCACCGGCCGGCGGGGGGCGGCACGGCGCCGGCCATAGGCCAGGATCTGGCCGATCAGGTCGCGCGCCCGTTCACCCGCGCCACGGATGCCGCGCAGGTGGCGGCCCGCCCGGCCGTCAGGCCCGATCTCGGCCTCCGCCATCTCGGTGTAGCCGAGGATGGCGCCGACGATGTTGTTGAAGTTGTGGGCGATGCCGCTGGCGAGCGCGCCGACGGTCTCCATTCGGCGGGCCTGCTGCAGCCGCTCCTCCAGCCGGCTGCGCTCGTGCTCGAGCTGGTCCCGCCCGACAGCGTTGGCGATGGCGTCGAAGGCCGTGCGCAGCAGGCTGAGCTGGTCCGGGCCGATCATGCGCGACGGCGGCAGCGCGTCGAAGCCCATGATGTCGGTCGCGCCGTCGCTGCCGCGGCTGGCGACGCAGGCCCAGCCGTCCAGCCCGGCGGCCGCGAGGGCGTCCCGCGCCGGCCCGGCCGGCAGCCGGGCGACGTGCCGGACATGGATCAGGCCATCCAGCGTCCGGTCGAAGCCGGCCGACAGCGCCGCCGCCCGGTCCGGCCAGCCCGGGGGGCAGGCGGCGCCGGCGCGGCTCCAGACATGCAGCCGGCGTGCCGGGCCGCCGAACAGAACATAGGCCCGGTCGGCGCCGACATGCGACGCCAGGTCGGCCAGCGCCCGCTCGATCTGCGCCCCGACACGCGGCCGCCGGGCGGTGATCAGGCGGGCGGAGATGCCGGCGATCAGGTGCTCGAAGGCGGCGCGGCGCCGCAGCGACAGGGCCCCCGCCCGCAGCTGCAGCCCGGCATGGATCAGCAGCCCGAGCAGGGCGACCGACACGCCGTACAGCAGGATGCGGAACTTCCTGGCCTCCTCGCGCGACGCCATCTGATGGTCCAGCACGATGCCGCGGATCGCCGCCTGTTCCCGGCCGGTCGGCAGGGCGAACAGCGTCTTCAGCACGCCATCGGTCGCCGGCAGCAGGTCGTGCAGCAGACGGCCATGCGCCAGCAGCGCCCGCAGGGGTGCCGCGTCGCCAGGCGGCGGCGGGCGGCCGCCCAGCGCCTCCAGCCGGTCTTGCACGTCGCGGGCGATGGTCGGGGAGGTGTCGAGGGTCAGGCGCAGCATGGCCGCGGCCAGCGCGCCGACATCGGCGGCCAAGGCGCCATCGCCGTCCGTGGCGCCGAGGCGGGACCCCAGCACGCCGAAATAGGCGAGCGAGTTCTGCAGCAGGGCGTTCTTGCTCTTGAAGTCCTCGATCAGCTCGTCCTGCCGCACCATCAGGGCGCTGAGATCGCCGACCGACGCGGCGATCCGCGGATCCAGCGCCGCGACCTCGTCGAGGCGCCCCATCAGGTCGCGCAGCCCGGCGCTGTCCCGGACCAGCGGGTCGTAGTTGCGCAGCAGCCCGGCGCGGGAGGCGAGGATGTCCCGGCGCAGCGCGTTCTCGATCCGCAGGGCATCGTCGAGCGTGCCGAGGGCGCGATCGAAGGTCTCCGCCTCCGGGTTGATGCCGCGCACCAGGAGCCAGGTGAGCAGGAGAAGCAGCAGCGGCACGGCCGCCAGGGTCGGGGTGATCCTCATGGCGCCGCCGTGACCGGATGGCCCTTGTATGTCCCGGTCAGGGACCGCAGGAAGGCGATGATCGTCGTGACCTGCTGGTCCGACAGGGTCCGGTCGAGCTGGGCCAGGGCCATGTTCCGGACGGCGCCCTCCAGCGTGGCGGCGCTGCCGTCGTGGAAATAGGGCGCCGTCGTCGCGATATTGCGCAGGCTGGGAACGCGCAGGATCTCCGGATCCGGCGAGGCGAGGGGATGGAAGATCCCGTGCCGCTGGAACAGGTTGCCGCCGATGTTGACACCCTGGTGGCAGGACACGCAACCGAGCGACTTGAACAGCCGGTAGCCGTCCTGCTCCTCGGCCGTCAGGGCGCCGGCATCGCCCCCCAGCCAGCGGTCGAACGGGCTGCCGGGGGTCACCAGCGAGCGCTCGAAGGTGGCGATCGCATCCAGGAGGGAGCCGCGATCCGGCCCCGCGCCATAGGCCTCCCGGAACCGCGCGACCATCGCCGGATCCTCGCGCAGCCGGCCGAGGACATCGTCGATGGTCGTCCCCATGGTGTCGGGGCTTTCGATCGATGCCGCGGCCTGCGCCTCCAGCGTGCGGAAGCCGCCGGCCCAGTTCAGCCGGAAGCTGAGCGCGGCGTTGAACACCGTGCTGGTGTTGAAGCGCAGCGGGGAACCGTCGGGGGTCGTGTCGCGCCGGTTGTGGCTGGCACCGTTGGTGCGGGTGTCGTGGCAGGACGAGCAGGCCCGCCGGCCATCGCGCGACAGGCGCGGATCGTCGAACAGGGATTCCCCCAGGGCCAGCTTGAGCGGGTCGGCGGCAGGGGGCGGCGGGATCGGGGTGATCGGCTCCTGCTCGGCCGCCTGCGGCGGAAACGGCGCCGCGGGCTCCGACACCTGCGCGGCAAGGCCGGCGGTGGCGAGCAGCAGCCCCAGCAGAGCGCCCCAGGCGGCGATCCGGCGCGCGGGGCCGGTCATGGCGAAGAACGTGGCACGCGGATGTCCTCGGTTCCGGAATGGTGGAACGGCCTACAGCCGTTCCACCGCCGGGGTGAAGACATAGCCGACGCCGCGTTCGGTCCGGATGACGCGCGGCGCGCTGGGGTCCGCCTCCAGCTTCCGCCGCAGCCGCAGCACCTGCACGTCGATGGTCCGGTCGAAGACATCCTCATGCATGCGGGTGGCCTGCAGCAGCTGCTCGCGCGACAGCGGCCGCTGCGGCGCCTCGAGAAAGGCGGCAAGCAGGGCGTATTCGCCCTTGGTCAGCGCGATGACGGCGCCGCTCGGATCGGTCAGGCGCCGCAGTCGCCGGTCGAGCTGCCATCCGCCGAAGCGGAAGCGGCCATGCTGCCGGTCGCGTTGCGGGGCCTGGCGCTCGGCCTCCCGCCGCCGCAGCACGGCGCGGATCCGGGCCAGCAGCTCGCGCAACCCGAAGGGCTTGGTCATGTAGTCGTCGGCGCCCAGCTCCAGCCCGACCACGCGATCGATCTCGTCCTGCCGGTGGCCGGTGGTGATGATGACCGGCAGGTCGGACCGCGACCTCAGGTCGCGCAGCAGGTCCAGCCCGTCCTCCCGGCCGAGGCGCAGATCCAGCAGCACCAGATCGGGCTCGCTGCCGGACAGTTGCTGCGCCATTTCCTGCCCGCCGGCCACCGACACGGCACGGATGTCGTGGTTCTCGAGATAGTCGACGATCATGTGCCGCATGGCGGGATCGTCGTCGACGACCAGGACGGAGACTGGCTGACTGCTGGCACTGTTCATGTTGACAACCATGGCTTCGGGCTCGGGACCGACGATCGGATCGCAGGCCGAATGTCGATCGACGCAATCAAGTTCGCGCCGAGCGACACATCCGTTTCATATGGTTATCGACATGTTGCCGATGACCGCTGTCACAGATGGTCTGTCATGTCGTTTCTTTCAGGGGGGATGCCGGTCCGCCGATGGTTACGGCCGTAACAGGAGTCAGCGCATCCGGTCGCGGGCGGCGAGGGCCCGGGCGGATGTCAGCGACAGGCGTTCCATGTCGCGGCTGGCCAGGTCGGGACAGGCCGCGGCGGCCAGCCGGGTCAGGACGTCGCCGGGCGGCATCTCCAGGAACAGCGTCGCGCCGAGCTCGGCCATCAGGGTGACGTCGTCGGCCCAGCGCACCGGATGGGCCAGGTTGGTCGTCAGCTCTTCCCGCACCGCGGCGGCGTCGCGCAGCATCCGGGCCCGGCGGTTGCCGGCATAGAGGATGCGCGGTGCCGCCATCGGCACCGCTCCGGCGTCCGAGACCAGCGCCGCCGCGGCCCCGTCCATCAGCGGGCTGTGCGACGGCACGGCCACGGCCAGCCGCTCCGCCCGCCGCGCCCCGGCCTGCCGCGCGGCCGCGATCGCATGGTCCAGCGCAGCGTCGGCGCCGCTCAGTGCGAACTCGGTCGGTCCGTTGAGATTGGCGAGATACAGCGGCGCGGCCCTGCCGGCCTCGGCGATGATCGCCTCGACCCGGCGCTGTGGCAGCCCGGTCACCGCCGCCATGCCATAGCCGGCCGGACAGGCCTGCTCCATCAGCCGGCCCCGGCGGTCGACCAGGCGCAGCGCGTCGGCGAAGCCGATCGCCCCCGCCGTCACCGCGGCGGCGAAGGACCCGATCGACAGCCCGGCGGCCATGGCCGGCACGACACCCTCCGCCGCCAGGGCCCGCGCCGTGGCGACGCCGGCGACCAGCAGGCCGATCTGCACCGCCACTGTCGAGCGCAGGGCCGTTTCGGTGTCGAGTTCCAGGATCTCCCGCCCGAGCACGATGCCCGCCTCCTGCAGCGTCGCGGCGACGGCCGGATGGTCCGGCAATCGGTGCAGGAAGCCGGGGCTCTGCGCCCCCTGGCCGGGAAACAGGAAGGCGATGCTCATGCCGCCGCCGGTTCGGCCCAGGGGTCGCGGACCAGCCGCGGCCCGGTGGGGGTCTTGACCACGATGACGCCGCCGGCGGCGATCTCGGCCAGGCTGCAGGCACCGAGCGGGGCTTCGACGGCCACGTCGACGCGGACTGGCAGTGGTGCCAGGGCTGCTAGCAGATGGTCGGCCTCGTCAGGCCTCATGCGGCAGGGCGCGCGCAGGACGATGTCGAGGTCGCTCTCCGGATGTGCCGTGGGATGCCCCGTGGCGAGCTCGAAGCCGACGCTGCCGGCGGGTCCCCAGCTCCAGCCGGCGAGCAGGGCCGCGACAGCGTCGAGAGCCGCCAGTGCCGGGATCCCGGACCGGCGCCAGGCTCGGGCCGCCGCCAGGTCCTCCGGCGTGCGGCATTCGACGACGGCGGCCGGCGGCAGCCAGGCGGCACAGCGTTCGGACCGGCCGTGCCCGCGGAGTCCGACCGGCAGCAGGCCATCGCAAGCCATCGCCCGGCGCACCACTACCCAGGGCACCGCCGCCAGCGACGCCGTCGCCCAGCCGGGCCGGTCCCGAGTCAGCTCGGCGACGGCCGACTGATCGATCCGCAGCAGGTCGTGCGGTTGGAACGGTCTTGCAAGCGAGACCCTGTCGAGATTCTCAATACCGTCATTGCGAGCGCAGCGAAGCAATCCAGGGGCCGCACGCACCGGCCCCCGGATTGCTTCGTCGGCTTCGCCTCCTCGCAATGACGGCAGGAGAGGGAGAGGCAACGTGTCGATGCCCTCGCCGCTCATCTCACTCGGCGTCCCACTGCTCGGCCAGCCGCCGGCGCACTTCGATCGAGGCGGCCCGGCCCTGCCGCGCCGCCGGCGAGGTCAGGCGCGAGGACAGGTCGCGGGTGCCGGCGGCGCGGATGTCGACGACCGCCGCCGCCAGCTCGGCCCGCACCCGCTCGACATCCGCTTCGCCCGGTGCCACCGCCGACACGCCCTCGATCAGCCGGTGCAGCAGGCCGAGCCCGGCATAGGCGCGGATGCCATAGGCCATCGGCGGGACCTGCTCGCCCAGCCGGTCGAGCTCGGCGACCGTGCGGCGGGTGACGCGCGCGGCGGCCTCGCGGCCCATGGCATGGACCAGCACGCCGTCATCGGCCAGCGCCAGGATGCGGTTGGCCTGGTAGCCATGGGCCAGGAAGGCGCCGGACATCGCCTTGCCGACCAGCAGCGCCACCACCGGATGGCCGGCCAGCCGAGCGGCGGCATAGGCGTCGGCGGCCGCGGCGCAGGCCAGGTGGATGCCCAGCATCTCTTCCTGCCGTCCATAGGCCTGGCTGGTGACGTCGACCAGCGCGACGATCGGGCGTCGGGTGCCATTTCGGTCGGCCTCGATCACCGCGCGCACAGCAGCCGCCAGGCCCCAGCCTTCCTCCAGCCCCACCTCGCCATGCCGGGCCCGCGGGAAGCGGTTGGCCGGATCGGGCACCACGGCGATGAAGCGCGCGGTCTCGCCGCCCAGCCGCGCGTCGGCGGTCAGCACGGTCGAGGTGCCCTCGACGGCGGTTCCCGGGCCGGCCAGGGCCGAAAGCCAGATCCGGCCCCGGCTGTCGGATGATGCAGCGGTGCTCATGACACGCTCTCCCCGCCCCACAATTCTCTCAATTTCTCCGCCGTCGGCGGCGCGGCCGGGTCGATCGCCGCCAAACGCGCCCGGTACAGCTCGACCGCCGCGCTGCGATGCTGCTGCGGCAAATCGGCGGCGAAGGCCGCGCGCACTGCGTCGGTGATCGCCCCGGCATCATCCGCGACCAGCGTGTCGACGAAGCCGGCGGCGTGGCGCTGCTCGCCGCCGATCAGACTCCAGATCAGCTTGCGGTCGGAGGAATCCAGCTCCTCGATCCCGGCCTCCTGCTCGATCACCTCCGGCCCGTTCATGCCCAGCCGGGCCTGCCGGGTGACGATCAGCGTGCTGCACAGCGTCGCCGCCAGCGACATGCCGCCGAAGCAGCCGACCATGCCGGAGATCACCCCGACCACCGGCACGCGCGGCCGCAGCGCCAGGATCCCGGCCTGGATCTCGGCGATGGCGGCGAGGCCCAGATTGGCCTCCTGCAGCCGCACGCCGCCGGTCTCGAACAGGATCACCGGCCGGGTCGGGATGCCGCGCTCGTGGTCGGCCAGTGCCCGCTCCAGCGCGCCGGCGATCTTGGCGCCGGAGATCTCGCCCATGCTGCCGCCCTGATAGGCGCTCTCGATCGCGGCGACGACCGCCGGCTGGCCGTCGATCCGGCCGCGGGCCAGCACCACCCCGTCATCGGACTGGGTCGGGATGCCCTGCAGCGGCAGCCAGGGCGAGGCCAGCCGGTCGAACGGCCCCAGAACCTCGCGGAAGCCGCCGTCGTCC
This sequence comes from Inquilinus limosus, assembly GCA_019508225.1. GTDB lineage: Bacteria > Pseudomonadota > Alphaproteobacteria > DSM-16000 > Inquilinaceae > Inquilinus > Inquilinus limosus_D. Next base: position 8,898 of record JAEKLZ010000065.1, read on the forward strand.
AGCAGCGCCCGGGCGCGGTCGCGGGCGGTCAGCTCGATGAAGCTGTTGCGCGGGGTGATGGCGTTCATGACCGTGCGGCCTCCACCGCCTGTTCCAGGCGCAGCGCCACCATGCCGGGCGTGGCGCCGAAATCATTGATCTCGACCGATGCCGCGACGCCGTGGCGGGCGATGAACCGGTCCAGCACCGCCCGCCACACCGCGCCGTAGCCATCGACGCTGGTGGTGACGCGAATATGGGCCTGGCCGTCGGGCGAGGGCTCGATCAGCACCTCGAGATTGCCGGAGCCGACGACGCCGACATGGGCGCGCTTCGGCACGGTCTTGGTGGCGGGGTAGTCGAAGCTCAGGCGTTCCATGGGGCGAAGCTCCGGTCGATGCGGTCGAGGAACAGGGCGGCGGCCAGCAGGTCCGCCGATCCGCCGGGCGAGACCCAGCGGGCGAGAAGGTCGGCGTCGAGCGCCTGCAGCGCGGCGCGGCCGGCCGGGGTGGCGGTGCCGCCGGCCGCCAGCACGGCGCGGGCGCCGGCCTGGGCCGCGTCGAGGGCCGGGCGGCCGCCGCGATGCAGCAGACAGGTGTCGTCCAGCGACGCCATCACCGCCAGTAGCGCGTCCAGTCGGGCCTCGGTCTCTGTCGCTCCGGCGGCGCGGCTGGCTTGCAGGACGGGGAGGGCGATCGCCACGACATGCGGGAAGCCGTCCCAGGCCTCGCCGCGGGCACCGCCCGCGCCATGCTCCTGCCGAGCCCGCTCGCCGTTGCTGGCGTGCTGCGGCGCGAACCGGTCGGGCCATTGCGCGATCGCGGCGGCCGTCGCAGCGATGCGGCGGGGGCCGGCCGGGCCGGCGATCACCGTGCCGGCCAGCAGCAGCCCCAGCGCCCAGATCGCGCCGCGATGGGCATTGCTGCCGCCGGTGGCCGCCATCATGTGGACCTCGCCGGCGCGGCCGATCGCGGCCAGCTCCTCGCGCAGCGACTGCGCCGGCTGGCGGCCTTGGGCGGCCTCGGCCATGGCGCGGAAGGCCGGGCGCAGGGCCCGGGCGCTGCGGCGCAGCGTCTCCAGATCCAGGTCGCGATGCGCGCCAGAACCTCGCCGGTCGACCAGGCCCGGCTTCGGGGTCAGCTCCGCCTCCTCGACCAGCGCCCAGGCGGCGAGATCGGCGAGGGTGTCGGGGCTGAGGACAACCGGAAGATACTGAGCGGACTCTTTTCTAGTCCCCCCTCCCCTTGCGGGAGGGGGGCAGGGGGAGGGGTCTGCGCGCGTCCGCGCGCGAATGGCAAAGTTATCGGACTTTCCGTCGGCGCCGGCCTCTAACAGTCCGGGCCAGCTCGGGCCGAGAGAACCCCCTCCCCCTAGCCCCCTCCCGCGAGGGGAGGGGGGACTAAAGGAGGGCGATGTGCGGGTGTCGATCTTGCCCATCGCCGGTCACCAGCTGCGGAACCGGGCGGGGGGCCGGTACAGCCCGCCGGACCAGTCCACCAGGTCGTCGATCGACCGCGCCGCCAGCAGCGAGCGGTTCGCCTGCAGCCGGCTGACGCCGATATCCTCGGGATAGGCGACGATGCCGCGGGCCCGCAGGTCGGCGGTGCGCTTCGCCTCCGCCCGCCGGCCGATCTCGGTGGCGCCGGCCACCGCGGCGATGGCGGCGCGCCGCTCCTCGCCGCCCTCGGCCTTGTAGAGATAGGCGATGCCCTCCTCGGTCACGACATGCGAGACGTCGTCGCCAT
>JAEKLZ010000066.1 GCA_019508225.1 Inquilinus limosus
CCGGCGGGGTCGGTGCTGACCCAGGCCGGCGAGCGCCTGCTGCCGGTGGCCGAGGGCATCGAGACGGCGCTGCTGGGCGCGGCCGAAGGGCTGCGCGACGACGAGGCGGAGGTGGCGGGCACGGTGCGCATCGGCGCGCCGGACGGCCTCGGCAACCATTTCCTGGCGCGAGAGCTGGGGCGCTTCGCCCGGCAATATCCCAGCCTGACGATCGAGCTGGTGCCCCTGCCCCGCAGCTTTTCGCTGTCCCGGCGCGAAGCCGATTTGGCGATCGGGCTGGACCGGCCGATCGAGGGCCGGCTGATCGTGTCGCGGCTGACCGATTACAGCCTCGGGGTCTATGCCGCGGCCGACTACCTCGCGGCGGCCGGCACGCCCGCCGATGCCGACGGGCTGGCCGACCATGTCGTGGTGACCGGGGTCGAGGACTACGCCTACGCCCCGGCGCTGGACTATGCCTGGGCGCTGGAGGACCGGTCGGCCCGGCGCTTCCGCTGCGCCAGCGTCACCGGGCAGATGGAGGCGGTGCGGGCCGGCATCGGCATCGGCGTGCTGCACGATTTCGCCGCCGCCGACATGCCCGGGCTGGTGCGGATCCTGCCGGAGGTCGGCTTCCGCCGCAGCTACTTCATGCTGTCGCATCCGGACAGCGCCGGGCTGCGGCGGGTGGCCCTGTGCCGCCAGTTCATCACCCGCCGCTTCGAGGAAGAGCGCCGGCGCTTCCTGCCGTAGTGTTATCGGCAGGGATAGGGGGATCCCGGACATTTCGCCTTGCCTCTCCCGCCTGGCGGGAGAGGTCGGGCGTCCGCAGGACGACCGGGTGAGGGTTGGCCTGGGCCTCGACGAAGAACCCTCACCCGGAGCCGCTTCGCGTCTCCGACCTCTCCCGCAAGCGGGAGAGGCAACGCGATCTGACCCAAAGTCATCCGGCTAGCGACTCGCCACCCCGGGGCAGGCGTTCTGGCCGTCCAGCGACCGCAGATAGGCGGTCACGGCCGCGATGTTGCCGACGCCGACCTTGCCGCCATGCACCGCGCTGAGGTTCGGGCGGAACACATCCGCCAGCGTCGCCGCCTGGCCGTTGTGGAAGTAGGAGGAGGACTGCCACAGGCCGTGCAGGGTTGGGGTGTCGAAGCCGGTGCCGGGCAGCGGCTGGCCCGACCCGGTGCCGGACGACGGCTGCACGGTGCCGACATCGTGGCGCTGGTTGTCCTGACTGACGGCGGTGCCGTGGCAGGTGGTGCAGCTCGCCGACTGGACCACCTGCTCGCCCCGCTTGGCATCCGCGGTCAGGCAGCCCTGCGCGGTCCGGTACGGGCTGCGCTGGAAGGTCTTCAGCGACGTGACATAGGCCGTCAGGGCGTCCAGGTCGGCGCTCTTGCCGGCCTTCTTCGGGCCCAGCGGATCGATGGTGGCGGCATAATCGGCGTCGGTCATGAAGCCGGCGCCCTCGAACTCGTCGCGGATGTCCTTCTCGAAATCCTGCAGCTCGTCGAAATTCGCGGTCCAGTGCAGCTTGCCCATGGCCGGCCCGACGCCCTGCCGGCCCTGCAGCGAGATGGTGCGGCGCAGCCCCTCGCCGCGCTGGGTGAAGTCCCAGACCATGGCGTCGCTGTCGCCGTCGACATGGCAGCTGGCGCAGGAGATGTAGCTCTCGCTGCTCATCCGCGGATCGGCGGCGTTGTAGAAGATCCGCTTGCCGGCCAGGACGCTGGCCGTCAGCGGCTCGGTCGCCACGGTCGGGATCACCGTCGGGGCCGGGGTGATGAAATCCTCGCCGGTCAGCACCTTGCCGATGTCGTGGACGGTGATGCGGCGGTCGAGGAAGGCGTTGACGAACAGGCGCTTCCGGGCGGCGTCGAGATACAGGCCGTGCGGCGTCCGGCCGATGCCGGCGATCGACCCGATCACGGCACGGCGATACGGGTCGACGATCTCGACGCTGTTCGACTCCATCTCGGCGACGAAGACGTAGTTGCCGGTGGGGGCGAACAGCGCGGCGCGGGCCGGCGCCCGGTTGTTGAAGTCGATCTGCTCGGCGAACACCTCCCGGCCCTGCGCCAGGTCGAGCTGGGACAGGATCGAGCGCACGGTGGTGTCGGCCTTCAAGTCGATCTGCTTGCGGAAGCGGCCCTGGACGATGTTGTCCTTCTTCGACGGCAGAATGGCGCGCCGCCCGTCCGGCGAGATCACGACCTGGTTCATGTAGTTGGCGACGCCGGGCGCCGCGGCCTCGGTGGCCGGGGTCGTGGTGTCGACCGGCAGCGCGATCACGGTCGGCGCGGCCAGGGTGGCGAGATTGACCTTGTAGACCTCGCCCTGAATCATCTTCGAGCGGAAGCGGGTGACATAGGCCATCTTCGAATCCGCGCTGACGGCGATGCCGCGGACGTCGCCGTCGCCCGGCAGCGTCACCCGGCTGGTGATCGCCCCGGTGGTCGGGTTGAACACCGCCAGCACCGACTTGCCGGCCAGGGTCAGCAGGCCCTTGGTGCCGTCCGGCGTGAACACCACGCCATAGGGCGCGCTGCCGTAGTCCAGCGTGAAGGTGCTGACCGCCTTGGTCAGCGGGTCGATGCGCAGCAGCTTGTCGTCGCCCTGCACCGCGACCCAGAGCTTGCCGCCTGGCCCGAGGGCCAGGGTCTTCGGCTCCTTGCCGACAGAGAGCTGCCAGGATTTGGCCAGGGTGGCGGCGTCGATCGCGGCGATGGTCCCGGCATCCGGGTCTAAGGCGTAGACCGCCGTGGCGTTGCCGACGATGTTGCTGGTGTGGGTCGGGGCGGCGGCCGTGACCGGATAGATCACGCTCTGGATGAAGGAGAACGAGGTCTCGGTCCCGTCCTCGGTCACCACCGACACCGACACGGTGTAGTTGCCCGGCGTGGCGTAGGTGTAGCGCGCGATCGGGCTGGCCGCGGTGGTGGTCAGCGGCGGGCTGCCGTCGCCGAAGTTCCACACGTATTTCGCCCCGCTGAGGCCCAAGGCGGCCGGGTCGAGCGCGATCGCCTTGGCCACCTGCTGCTGCGGCAGCACCGCCGGGCGCGGGTTGAAGATGCCGTCGATCTCGGCATCGGTCAGCACCCGCTTGTAGACCCGGACATCGGACAGGATGCCCTTGAAGGCGACCGGGTTGCCCTGGATCTGGCCCAGCATCTGCAGCTTGTCGAAGATGCCCATGACGCCGGCAGCGCCGGTGGAGGTGACCTTGACGCCGTCGATAACCATCGCCTGGGCGCCGGTCGCGGAATCGCGGGTCATGGCCACCTGGTGCCACTGGCCGTCATTGATCGGCGCGCCGGACCGGGTGACCGGATTGGTGGCGCTGCGGTCGCCGACCGACAGGTTCAGATGGCCGGCAGCGTCGATCCAGCCCCAAAACACGTCGTTGGCGCCACCGACCTGGTCGCGCCCGAAGATGCCCGGCGCCTGCCACGGATTGCTGTTGCCGATCTGGCTGGTCTTCATCCGGAAGCTGACGGTGGCGGTGCCGCCCAGCGTGTAGGCGATGCTGTCGCTCTCCAGCTCGACACCGGTGGTGCGCGGCGTGAAGTCCAGCCCGCCCTCGGCATAGCTGTCCTGGCTGCCGGCCTTGCCGTCATTGGCGCCAGCCACGTCGGTCAGCGTGCTGGCGAGCGGCCAGCGGTTGACATAGGCGGTCGGGACCGACTGGCTGCCGGTGGTGAAGCTGGAGGTGAATTCCTCGGCCAGGCCGTTGCCGGCGTAATCCTTCAGCCCGCCGGCGGTCAGCACCACCTCGTATTCGGTGTTGAGCTGCAGCGGCTCGGCCGGCGAGAAGTTGACGATGCCGAGCTGCACGCTGTAGGTGCCGGCCAGCGCCGCCCCGCCCTTGGGCCGGACGATGAAGGTGCCGGCATTGACCGTCTCCGGCAGGATGCTGTCGGACAGGGCCAGGCCAATGCGCGAGGTCTGGGCCTGGCGCAGCACGCCCGCGGCGGGCGACACCGTCAGCACGGCCGGCGCTGTCGTGTCCGGGGCCTTCTGGTGCGGCCGGAACGCGGTGTTGCTGCCGTGGTCGCTGCCGACGAAGACCAGGTTGCCGAACATCGCGACCTGGCCGAGATCGGGGTCGCGGTTGCCGCGCGGTGGCACGGTGGCGTTGTCCGGCACCCGCTCGGACCGGCCGATCTCCGGGTAGGAGGCCGGGTTGGTGATGTCGAGCTTGAAGATGTAGCGCTGCGCCCCGACGATCAGGTGGTCGTCCTGGGCGGCGCAGTAGAGGCCCTCCTCGATCGGGGTGGTCTCGTTCTCGACCACGACCTGGCGCGGGTTCGAGAGGTCGTAGCCGGCCATCTTGCCGTCGCCGTTCCGCCCCGAGGTGTAGAGCTTCCGGCCGTTGAAGCAGGTGGCGTAGTAGTTCGGGAAGCTGGTCTTGCCGCCGATCACGGTCGGGTTCAGCGGGTCGGAGATGTCGAGGCTGGCGAAGCCCGACGTGGTCTCCATCGAGGTCAGCACCATCTCGTTGCCCATGGCGAAGACCGGGCCGGCGCGGAAGCCGCCGAGCTCGCCCACCGGCAGCGGGTTGGGCCGGCCGTTGCCGCGATCGGCGATCCTGGCATTGGCCGGGTCCCGCGCATCGACGATGAACATGCCCCGGCTGGCCGAGGCGACGTAGAGATACGGTGCCTGCCAGTACATCTGCCAGTTCACGTCCTCGTAGTCGCCGGCATTCACGCCGGGCAAGACGAGCTTCTTGACCTGCTTGATGTCGTTGATGTCGGTGAAGTCCCAGAACTCCACGCCATAGATGCTGGGCAGGGCGATGTAGTCCCTGCCGCCGATGGTGGCCTGGCCGAAGGCGTGCGGCTCGCGGAACTCTTTGGTGCGCCCCTCCGGTTCGTAGATGGTCTTGACCAGCTTGATGTCGCGCGGGTTGCTGACGTCGTAGATCAGGAAGCCGCCGGTCGCCTCGCCGCTGTCCGGCGCGAACAGGGTCACGAAGTAGCCGTTGTGCATCACTCCGACATTGGTGCCGTAGGGCTTCTGCGGGCTGGTGTTGCCTGGAATCGTGTACTGGATGACCGGGATGCCGTTGGTGTTGGTGGCGGTGTTCCACCTGATCGTCGAGATCTCTCGGAGCAGCTCGGCATCGGTATAGGTGAGGTTGCCGAGGCCCGGCCCGTGGAGTGGAAGAGGATCCTGGGCGGAGGCCGGCTGCCCGCCGGCCAGGGACATGGCGATCAGGCTCACGGCCAGCAGGGCCGATCGGCAGGCGTTCATCGTTCCCCCTCCATTGTCCGACCCCCGGTCCAGGAGAGCAGCGGCGGGACTGTCGGGGCTTTGCCCTGTCCGCCGGTCTTCTCAGGCTTGGAAATCGGCTGGCGGCCCCGTGGACGGGACCTGATTGCAGGGGATGGTGAAGTCTCTGGAAGAGAGCGTCAATAAATATCAATCATTGAAATTTATTTCACAAACAATATCGAATACCGCTCAAATGAAGACACGCCGGTCAGGTGGCGAAGAGCGAGCGCAGCGTTCCTTCCAGGTCGGGATCGGGGCTGGAGCAGACGCCGAGGATGGTCGCATTGCCCCCGCCGACCGAGACGTAGCCATGGCCCATGGTGCTGTCGATGTAGATGCTGCCGCCCGTCTCCAGCCGCACCGGGGCGTAATGGTCGGTGTGCACCTCGATCGCGCCCTCCAGGACGAAGATGAACTCCTCCCCCGAATGGCGCAGCAGCGGACCGAAATCGGCGATGTCGCGGGTCTTGACCGTGGTCAGCACGGGCACCATCCGCTTCCGCTGCAGCTCGGTGCACAGATAGAGATAGTCGTAGTTCTGGGTGACCTGCAGCAGCCCCTCGCCCGGCCGGCCGATCGACCGCCGAGCTGCTGTCGCCGTCCCCGCCCCGCCCGACGGCGACAGCAGCTCGGCCAGGGTGATGCCCAGTCCTTCGCTGATCTGCAGCAGCTTGTCATAGGTGAGCGACATCTGGTCGTTCTCGACCTTCGACAGGGTCGAGACGGCAACCCCGGTCCTCTGGTTCACCTCCTGCAGCGTCCAGCCATGCCGGCGCCGCAGCGCCTTCAGGCATTCCCCGAGTTTGGGTTGGTTGGACATGCAGGAACCGGGGCAAGGGACAGGGCCGCCACCCTATGGCGGAGGCCCAGTCTATCGCAAGAATCAGGAATTTTCCGATACGATAAATTATTTGACACAAACGCTATGGCCTCGCAGTCTCGGCCGGCGGAGGCTGCAGCGAACAGGCCCTGCCTTTCCGGGAGGATTCGATGAGCCATGACACCCCCCTGCCCCCCGACCTGACTCCCCGGATCGACGCGCTGTTCGCGCGCTGGACCCGGCCGGATTCGCCCGGCGCCGCGGTCAGCGTGACCCGGCACGGGCGCGAGATCCATCGCGGCTTCTACGGCATGGCCGACTTGGCCCATGCCGTGCCGATCGACGCGCGCACGGTGATCCGCATCGGGTCGCAGACCAAGCAGTTCACCGTGCTGCTGGCGCTGATGCTGGAGGCCGAGGGCAAGCTGTCGCTGGAGGACGACGTCCGCCGCCACCTGCCCTGGCTGCCCGAGTATCCGGAGACGGTGACGCTGCGCCACCTGGCCGCCAATGTCGGCGGCCTGCGCGACTTCCTGGAGATCATGAACCTGGGCGGGCTGGATATCGGCGCGCCGTCCACCCGGGCCGGGGCGCGGCGGATCATCGCCGGCCACAAGGCAGTGAACTTCCGGCCCGGCACCGACCTGATCTACTGCAACACCGGTTTCTTCCTGCTGTCCGAGATCATCGAGCAGGTCTCCGGCCAGAGCTTCAACGAGCTGCTGGAGGAGCGGATCACCGGCCCGCTGGGCATGCGCAACACCCGGCTGATGCGCTGGGATTCCGAGATCCTGCCGCGGCTGGCCGACCATCACACCCACGGCCCGGACGGCGGCTGGCACAAGGCGCAATGGGGCGTGGTGCTGGGCGGCGAAGGCGGCATGGTCTCGACGCTGGAGGACATGAAGCTCTGGCTGGACAATCTCGACGCGCCGAAGGTCGGCACGCCGGAGATGCTGGCCCGGATGTCGGCGCCCGGCGCGGTGATCGACGGCATCCCGTCGCCCTACGGCCTCGGCCTGGTCACCTGCCGCTACCGTGGCCTGGCCAGCATCGGCCATGGCGGCGGCGTCGCCGGCGGCCGCTCGGAATCGGTGCGCTTCCCGGAGGCCGGGATCGGCATCGTCATCCTCGGCAACACCGACGACATGGGCCCGTTCTCGCTGGCCCGCCGCATCCTGGACCTGGTGCTGGGCGAGGAGGCCGGCCCGCCGCGGACGGCGGCGGCGACCGAGCGGCTGAAGCGGGCCGTGGGCCTGTACCGGGCCGAGGATGGCGACGATGTGTTCGGCGTGGCGATCAAGGACGGTCAGCCCGTCTTCGTCAGCAACATGAACAGCGGCATGCCGATCGAGCAGGTCGGCGACAACGCCTTCATGCCCGAGCGGGGCATCGTGCCGCTGGAAGTCTCGCCGCGCGACGACGGCGACATGGACACGCGCTGGTTCGGCCGGCCGCGGCGCTTCCGCCGCCTGGCCGACGCCGCCCTGCCCGTCGCGCCCGGCCTGGCCGGACGCTATGCCGACGCCGCCACCGGCTTCGAGGCCGCGATCGGCGACGAGGACGGCGAGACCGTGCTGGGCCTGCGCACCCCTCACGGCGTCTGGCAGGTGGCGCTGGAGGCCCGCGCCCCCGACCTGTTCCTGGCCGTGCCGCGCCGGGCCACCGCCGACACGCCGCCGAAGCCCGGCGCGATCGAGGCCGGAGGCTGGGAGTTCACCATCCGCCTGGTGGCCGACGGCATCGTGCTGAACGACGACCGCACCAAGCACCTGCACATGGCCCGGACGGCGTGACCTATCCTTAGGTATGCCCCGCCCTGATCGCATGTGCGATAAGCCGGGCGGACCCGTTGCGCTAGGTTGTCCTTGCACAGCGGGATCCCCCCATCACCGCTGATGCCTGCAGCCCGCCACCGTCCGTGCCCCCCTCGGACGGTGGCGGGCGCTCCCCCTGCGAAACCAAAACCGGCTTCCGGCCGAATATCGATCTTGTGCACGCGCTCGGCTGCGAGGCCATAGTTTCGCAGCCAGGCTCCGAGTCCCTGCAGAGCGAGGATGGAATGCCCCAGCCGCAACGATCGCCCGGGCGCTCCGCCCTCGGGTCGCTCGTCCTGATAGCAGCCGTCGTCGGCGCCGGGGCCGCGGCCTTCGCCTATACCGGCGGATGGCTGTCGCCCCAGCGCCTCACCCCGGAGAAGCTGGTGACGGCGCTGGCGCCGCCGGGCGGCCCGGCCCCCGGCCATCGCCGCAACCACGCCAAGGGCATCTGCTTCACCGGAGTCTTCGACTCCAACGGCGCCGGGGCGGAGCTGTCGAAGGCCCAGGTCTTCGCCAAGGGCGAGTATCCGGCCCTCGGGCGCTTCAACATCGCCACCCCGGACTTCAAAGCCGCCGATGCCACGGTCCGCGTGCGCGGGCTGGGGCTGCAGATCTCGACGCCGGACGGGCAGGAATGGCGCAGCGCCATGATCGACCCGCCCTTCTTCCCGGTGGCGACGCCGGACGCCTTCTACCAACTGCTGACCGCCTCCGGCAGCAAGGATCCGGAGGCGATGAAGGCCGTGGTCGCGGCGCATCCGGAAATCGCCGCCTTCGGCGCCTGGGCCCAGGGCGCGCCCTGGACCGGCAGCTACGCCGAGGACCGGTTCAACAGCCTCAACAGCTTCGTCTTCACCGACGGCTCCGGCGCCGGCCACACGGTGCGCTGGTCGCTGCTGCCGGCAGCGGCGCCGGTGGCCGTGCCGCATGACCAGCTCGAGAAACTCAGTCCCGATTTCCTCGAGCAGGACATCACCCAGCGTGTCGCCGCCGCGCCGCAGCGCTGGACCCTGGCGGTGACGGTCGCCAATCCGGGCGACCCGACCGCCGACCCGAGCAAGGCCTGGCCGGCGGATCGCCGCACCGTCGAGGTCGGGACGCTGGTGGTGCAGAAGATCGAGGCCGAGCAGGACGGCCCCTGCCGCGACATCAATTTCGACCCCACCGTCCTGCCCGCGGGCATCAGCACATCGGACGATCCGTTCCCGGCCGCGCGGTCGGCCGCCTATGCCCGGTCCTACAACCTCCGCACAGCGGAACATGACGCCTATCCGGGATCCTCGACGGGAGCCAAGCCATGACTGCGGGCCGCCGGCACTTCACCGCCTCCCAGCGCCTGCTGCACTGGCTGCTGGCCGTCTGCATCCTGGCGATGCTGTTCATCGGCGTGGGCATGGTGTCCACCGTCGCGCCGAAATACCTGACGCTGGTGGCGATCCACAAGCCGCTCGGCATCGCCATCCTGGTGCTGGTGCTGATCCGCGTGGTCCTGCGCCTGCGCTACGGCGCGCCGGCGCTGCCGGCCGACCTGCCCGAGCCGATGAAGCTCGCCGCGCATCTGTCGCACATCGCCTTCTACCTGCTGATGATCGGCATGCCGCTGATCGGCTGGGGTATGCTGTCCGCCGCGGCCTATCCGGTGGTGCTGTTCCCGGGCGTGACCCTGCCGCCGATCCTGCCGCAGGATGCCGGGCTGCATGCGCTGCTGTGGACCGCGCATGTCTATCTGGCCTTCGCCTTCTTCGCGCTGATCCTGCTGCATGTCGCGGCGGCGCTGTACCACGCCCTGGTGCGCCGCGACGGCGTGTTCGAGGCGATGGCGCCGCTGCCCGCCCACGACGAAGTCGCGCCCTCGGAACGGCGGGCGGTCTGACTGTCCGTCGAGAGCCTGATGCCCCCTTCCACATCCGGTGCCGAACGACCACGAGGTCGAGGGGCTGCCTGGTGGGAAGGGGGGTGTTTGCGCCATATGACGAAGCGGACCCGAAACCGGCCATCCAAGCCGGCTAAGAGCCGACGGCGCTGATATCGTTCCGTATCAGGGTGCGCACGGTGCTCATCAGCTGCTGTTCCCGAAACGGCTTTCGAAGGACGGGATCGGTAGGGAATCGGTCGATCGAATGGTCCGCGTAGGCCGTGATGAAGGAGAACGGAATCTTGCGTCGCCGAAGCAACTCGACCACAGGGTAGACCCTGTCGCTGTGCCGCAGCCGGACGTCGAGCAGGGCGGCGTCAAAACGTTCTGACTCTGCAAGGATCATGGCTTGTTGCAGGGTCCCCACCGGTCCGATCACCCGAATACCCATTCTCCCAAGAATTTCCTGGATGTATTGCGCGGTATGGAATTCATCCTCGACGATGAGGATCCCTTTTTTCTCGGCGGTCGCGTGGAAAAATCCATCGCCGTTTGATTGCCGCGATGACCTCTGCGCCGCGCGAGCCAGGCGATCACGATCAACCACTTCCAATCGCTGGTGGCTTAGCTTGATAATCGCGGCCCGCTTGAGGGCACCGATCACGCGATTGACGTTAATCACCGTTATACCGAGGGCCTCCGAGAGGTGCTTTTGCGTCAACGGCATGGCCAATGCACCCGCGCGAACCATCTGGCGTGCCGCCGCTCGATCGAACAGGTCGAGCAACAGTGCAGCCGTACGTTCGACGGTATCGCGTTGCCCGATCGACAGCAGCATCTCCTCCATCCTGAGTTT
>JAEKLZ010000311.1 GCA_019508225.1 Inquilinus limosus
GTGCTGAACACCGACCCGGGCGACTGGGACGTGTCCAAGGTGGCCCGCATCTGGGAAACCCACCTGACCAAGTATCCGAAGATCAGCGCCGCCTTCTTCCACAATGACGACATGGCGCTGGCCGCCTACAACGTGATGAAGGCCCGCAACCGGACCGACATCCTGATCGGCGGCGTCGACGCCATGCCGCCGGCGATCCAGGCGGTGTCGGACGGGCGCATGTTCGCCACCGTGCGCAACCCGTCCTGCCGCATCCATGGCGGCGCGGTGATCGCCGGGGTCGCGGCCGTAACCGCCGGGGAGAAGAGCGGCGAGGGCATCCCGAAATCCGTGGTCACCGACGGTCCGGTCGTGACCAAGGCGAACGCGGCCGGGATGCAGTGGATGCAGGATCACTTCCTGATCTGATCCCTCCTGCAGAGGACGGATGGTTCCGGAGCACCCCGTACCGTCATTGCGAGCGCAGCGAAGCAATCCAGAGGCCGCACGAACCAGCCCCTGGATTGCTTCGTCGGCCTCGCCTCTTCGCAATGACGATGATTGGCGGAGGACAGACTGAACGAGGCGATGACCCAGACCCCCGTGCTCGAGCTCAGCGGCATCTCGAAGGCGTTCGGCGGCGTCCGGGCGCTTCGGGATGTCGACTTCGCGCTCAAGGCCGGAGAGATCCATGGCCTGGTCGGCGAGAACGGCGCCGGCAAGTCGACGCTGATGAAGATCATCGCCGGCGTGCACTCCGCCTATGAGGGCCGGATGCGCATCGACGGCCGCGAGGTCCGGTTCCGCTCGGCCCGTGACGCGCTGGCGGCCGGGGTCGGCATGGTGCATCAGGAGCTGAGCATCGTGCCGGACCTCAGCGTGGCCGAGAACGTGTTCCTGGGCGCGCAGCCGTTGACCAGGCTCGGCGTGGTCGACTGGGCTGGCATGCGCCGCGCGGCGGAAGAGCAGCTGCGCCGCCTGGGCATCGATCTCGACCCGCGCACCCCGGCCGGCGCGCTGCCGATCGGCCTGCAGCAGATGATCGAGATCGCCCGGGTGCTGTTCTCCGGAGCCCGCATCATCATCCTGGACGAGCCGACCTCCGCCCTGTCGCCGCCGGAGATCGAGCGGCTGTTCGGCGTGCTGCGGCGGCTGCGCGACGAGGGGCGCAGCTTCGTCTTCATCTCCCATTTCCTCGACGACATCCTGCGGATCTCCGATTCGGTGACGGTGTTCCGCAACGGCCAGCGGGTGATGAGCGCGGCGGCGGCCGAGACCAGCAAGACGATGCTGATCGACCGCATGATCGGCAGCGGCCATGACGAGCTGGGGGAAAGCTACACCGGCGAGATCCGGCTCGACCCGAAGCCCGGCCATCCGGTGGTGCTGTCGGTCGACGGGCTGTCGCTGGCCGGGCGCTACAGCGACGTCTCGCTCGAAGTGCGGGCCGGCGAGGTGCTGGGCATCTACGGCTTCATGGGCTGCGGCCAGCTCGAGCTGGCGCGGACACTGTTCGGCAAGCTGCCCTCGGATGCCGGCCGGATCTCGATCGGCGGACGCCCGGCGCGGCTGTCCAGCACCGCCAAGGCGCGGCGCGCCGGCATCGCCTTCGTGCCGGAGAGCCGGCGGGCGATGCTGTTCCACCACGAGCCGATCTACAAGAACGTCTCGATCAGCATCCTCGACCGGATCTCGCGCTGGCTGCTGCGGCCGGAGACCGAGCGCGCCATTGCCCGCCGGCATGTCGAGACGCTGCGCATCCGCACCCCGAACGTCGATGCCGAGCTCGGCGCCCTGTCGGGCGGCAACCAGCAGAAGGTGGCGCTGGCCAAGTGGCTGACCCACGCGCCGCGGGTGCTGATCCTGAGCGAGCCGACCCGCGGCATGGATGTCGGCGCCAAGGAGGATGTGGTCGGCATCGTCCGCGGCCTGCGCGACCAGGGCATCGGCGTCATCGTGGTCTCGGCGGAACCGGAGACGGTGCTGTCGCTGGCCGACCGCATCCTGGTGATGCGCAAGGGCCAGATCACCCGCGAATTCGCGGACGGAACGGTCAGCAAGGACCGCCTGCTCGAGGCGGCGTGACGGGAATGGCGGGCATCTCTCCGCATTTGAACCCGTCATGGCGAGGCGCGAAGCGCCGTGGCCATCCAGGAGTCAGTGCCGCTGGATGGCCACGTCCCTTCGGGGCTCGCCATGACGGGTTGGGATTTCAGTCGGTAGGCATGATAGGGGCGGACACCTGATGGGCGCGCAGACCACACAGACCAGCCGCAGCGCCGGCTCCAGGCTGGGCGCGATGCTGGGCAGCCAGCTGCGCAACATCGCGCCCTTCATCACGCTGATCGCCCTGGTGGTGTTCTTCGGCGTCGCCAGCCCGTCCTTCCTGACGGTCGACAATTTCAGCAACGTGCTGAACCAGGTGTCGGTCACGGCGATCATCGCCGTCGGGCTGACCTTCGTCATCCTGTGCGCCGAGATTGACCTGTCGGTCGCCGCCATCGCCAACGCCGCCGGCATCGTCGTCGCCTTCTTCACGGTGCAGGAATCCTATGTGAACATCGCCAATGTGCCGCTGCCGGGCTGGGCCGCGATCCTCGTCGCGCTGGCCTGCTGCGCGGCGCTGGGCCTGATCAACGCCTTCGGCGTGACCCGGATCGGCATCCCGTCCTTCATCATGACGCTGGCGATGATGCAGATCGGCGCCGGGATCTGCGCCATGCTGGTGCGCGGCCAGATCGCCTATGCCGTGCCGCCGATCCTCGTCACCCTGGGCTCGGGCTCGATCGGCGGCGTCCCCTGGATCGTGATCGTGGCCGGAATCACGCTGCTGGTCGCCCATCTGGTGCTGACCTATACGCGCTTCGGCCGCTACGTCTACATGGTCGGCGGCAACCGGGCAACACCATCGTCGGCGTGCTGATCCTGGGCGTGCTGAACAACGGGCTGGACCATGTCGACATCGACAGCTTCCTGAAAATCCTGATCCGCGGCCTGATCCTGCTGGCGGCGCTGGTGATCAACGTCTACGCCCAGCGCCTGCGGACGGTGCGCGGCGCTACGCCCGCTTGACGGCGCCGCGCCGATCCTTATCTAGGGGACGCCCGGTGCCTTTTCGCCGTGGTCGACGCACCAGTATATGACGGAGCCCATGGCCACCTCGCAGACCGGCCCGGACGACACCTCGCACGACCACGAGGACATCCTGTATCCGGAGGCGGTCCCCTTCGTCCTGCTCCATCTCGCCAGCTTCGCGGCGATCTGGACCGGCGTCACCTGGCAGGCCGTGGCGATCTGCGTGGTGCTGTATTTCCTGCGCATCTTCGCGATCGGTGCCGGCTACCACCGCTATTTTGCCCATCGCGCCTATTCCACCAGCCGGGTGTTCCAGTTCATCCTGGCCTTCCTGTCGCAGAGCACGGCGCAGAAAAGCACGCTGTGGTGGGCGGCCAAGCACCGGCACCATCACCTGCATTCCGACACCGAGCAGGACGTGCATTCGCCCCGGCACCGGGGCTTCGTCTACGCCCATCTCGGCTGGATCTTCTCGACCCGCCACCGCACCACGGATCTGAGCAAGATCGCCGATTTCGCGCGCTACCCCGAGCTGATGCTGCTGCACAAATACGAGCTGACCCCGGCCGTCATCCTGGCCGCGATCACCTTCCTGATCGGCGGCTGGTCCGGGCTGGTGGTCGGCTTCGTCTGGAGCACGGTGCTGGTCTATCACGGCACCTTCTGCATCAACTCCCTGGCCCATGTGCATGGCCGCAAGCGCTATGTCACCGGCGACGATTCCCGCAACAACTGGCTGCTCGCCTTGGCGACCATGGGCGAGGGCTGGCACAACAACCACCACGCCTATCAGAGCAGCGTGCGCCAGGGGTTCCGGTGGTGGGAGGTCGACCCGACCTTCTACATCCTGAAGGCCCTGTCCTGGTGCGGCGTGGTCTGGAACCTCAAGACCCCGCCCGAGGCCGTGCTGCGCAACGAGCAGCGGCTCGGCACCAAGATCATCGAACGGGCGGCGGCCGAGCTGGCGGCGACCTTCCCGGTCGAACGCATCGCGGCGGCGCTGCATGAGGCGCGGGCCCATGCCCATGCGCCGACCCTGGCCGACCTCCGCGACGCCCTGGCGACGGCGCAGCACAAGACCGCGGACCTGCTGGCCAAGGCGCATCTCCCGGCGCTGCCGACGCGCGACGAGATCCGGGCGCGCGCCGCGTCCATGTTCGCCAAGACCCGGTCGATGGAGGACATCGTCGAGCGGGCCCATCACATGGTGCTGGAAGCGGTCAGCAAGCGCCTCGCCGCGGCCTGAGCCGCCCGCTGCATTTAGCCGGCATCGATTGACCGCCCGGCTCACGCCGCCTACTGTGCCGCCATCGCGCAACCGGTTCCCCGAAGGCTGATGCCAGAGGGGTGAAAAGGGAACGCGGGATGGCCGATCCTCGGCCTGATCCGCGGCTGCCCCCGCAACTGTAGGCGGCGAGCCCACCTCCGACAGCCACTGGCCGATGGCCGGGAAGGCGGAGGCGGGCGACGACCC
>JAEKLZ010000067.1 GCA_019508225.1 Inquilinus limosus
ATTGGGGCTATGCCGCCGAATGGATCTCCGCCACCCAGCTGCGCGAGCTGGCGCCCGACATCGACCCGGCGGCGGTGGGCGACGCGCCGGTCGCCTGGTTCCCGGAGGAGGGCTGGGTCGACCCGGTGGTCTATGCCCATTCCATGCTCGCCGCCGCCCGGCGCCTCGGCGCGCGGGTGGAGATCGGCGCCCGGATGGTGCGGGTGGAGCTGCGGTTCGGCCGTGTCACCGGCGTGACCATGGCGGATGGCCGGACGCACGGCGCCGACCTGGTGGTCAACTGCACCGGCCGCTGGGCCGACGATGCCGGCCTCGATCCGGCGCTGCGCATTCCGCTGGCGCCGACCGCGGGGCTGCTGGCCTTCACCCCGCCGGTCGCGGTCGGGCTCGAGCGCCTGCTGAAGGCGCCGGGCTGCGACATCCGGCCGGACGGCGCCGGACGCCTGCTGGTCTGCCGCAACGACGACGAGTTCGACCCGGCCACAGCGCCGCGCCCCGGCGTCGACCTGCCGGAGATGCGGGAGCTGATCCGCAAGGCCCGGGCAATCCTTCCCGCCATGGGACCGGTGGAGCCGGAAGCGGTGCGCCTGGGCATCCGCGCCCTCCCGAAGGACGGCTTCTCCGCCGTCGGCCCGTTGCCGCAGGTCGAGGGCTACTACGCCGCCGTGACCCATAGCGGCGTCACCCTGGCCGCCTTCCTCGGCACCGCGGTGGCCGACGAGGTCCTGAGCGGTGCCGTCCGCCCCGAGCTGGCCACCTTCCGCCCGGCGCGCTTCTTCGGCTGACTGCTCTCCACGGACAGGTCGGAGCCACCCCCTCACCCGAAATCGCATTGCGATTTCGACCTCTCCCCAAGGAGAGGTAAAAAGGGGCCGCGGGTCATATTTCCCTCTCCCCTGGGGAGAGGGAGGGGCCCGTCGCGTTGGCGACGGGAGGGTGAGGGGGCGGCCCCGCCGAAACACTCGGCGCGCGGCCCCGGCCGTCTTATGCTGGCGGCATGACGGGGAGGACCAAGCGCGACAAGCGGGGAGCGGGCGGTGGCTGACTGGCTGCTGTGGCTGATCGCGCTCGGCTATCTCGGCCTGCTCTTCGCCGTCGCCTTCATCGGCGACCGCAGCCCGGCCTATTGGCGCTCCGGCCTGCGCGAGCCGATGGTCTACGCCCTGTCGCTCGCCGTCTACTGCACCTCCTGGACCTTCTATGGCGGCGTCGGCCGGGCGGCGTCGCACGGGCTCGACTTCACCCTGATCTATGTCGGGCCGATCCTGGTGATCACCCTCGGCTTCCCGATGATGCAGAAGATCACCCGGGTGGCGCGCGAGCAGAACATCACCTCGGTCGCCGATTTCATCGCCGCCCGCTACGGCAAGAGCCGGGTCATCGCCGCGGTGGCGACCCTGATCGCGCTGGTCGGCGTCCTGCCCTATATCGCGCTGCAGCTGCAGGCCGTCTCGCTCAGCTTCGGCGCGCTGGCCACCGGGCTGGACGGGCACGGGCGCGCGCCGGTGTGGACCGACACCGGCCTGCATGTCGCCCTGACCATGGCGGTCTTCGCCATCCTGTTCGGCGTCCGCCATGTCCAGGCGAACGAACGCCACCAGGGCATGATCCTGGCGATCGCCTTCGAATCCCTGGTCAAGCTCGGGGCGATCCTCGCCGCCGGGGCCTTCGTCACCTTCGGCATGTTCGACGGGCCGGGCGACCTGGCGGCGCGGCTGCTGTCGGTGCCGGCGCTGCAGGCGCGGCTGGAAGGCTTCTCGGTCGGGCCGGAATGGGTGTCGATCACGGTGATGTCGGCGCTGGCCTTCCTGTGCCTGCCGCGGCAGTTCCATGTCGGCGTGGTCGAGAGCGGCCGGCCGGCCGACCTGCGCACGGCGCGCTGGCTGTTCCCGGCCTATCTCGGCGCCATCAACGTCTTCGTCCCGGCCTTCGCCGTGGCCGGCCTGCTGGTGCTGGGCAGCGCCGCCGACCCCGACCTGTTCGTGCTGTCGCTGCCGATGCGGGCGGGCGATCCGCTGCTGTCGCTGGCGGTGTTCCTGGGCGGGCTGTCGGCCGCCACCGGCATGGTGATCGTCGAGACCGTGGCGCTCAGCACCATGATCAGCAACGAGCTGGTGCTGCCGCTGCTGCTGCGCGGCGGCATGGCCGCGCGGGGCGACGGTGCCCTGGGTCCGACCGTGCTGCGCATCCGCCGGATCGCCATCTTCGCCATCCTGCTGCTGGCCTATGCCTATCACGCCGTGATCGGCGGGCGCCTGCCGCTGGCCTCGATCGGGCTGATCGCCTTCTGCGCCGTGGCCCAGCTCGGCCCATCCCTGATCGCCGGGCTGTACTGGCGCCGCGCCCACCGCCACGGCGCCTTCGCCGGCATGGCCGGCGGCTTCCTGGTCTGGGTCGTGGTGTTCCTGGCGCCGACCCTGACCGGGGTCGACTGGGTGTCCTCGGTGCCGCTGTTCGGGATCGAGGGGGCGCTGTGGGGGATCGGCGACGATGTCGACGCCCTGACCCGCGGCGCCTTCTGGAGCCTGGCGCTGAACACGGTGCTGCTGGTCGTCGTGTCGCGGCTGGCCGGGGCGGCCGAGCGCGACCGCGAGCAGGCCGATGCCTTCGTCGGGCCCGTGGTCGAGGCCCGGCAGCGGCCGCAGGCCGCGCATCGCGCCGCCGCCTTCGACGACCTCAAGACCCTGGTCGCCCGCTTCATCGGGCCGGACCGGGCCGAGCTGGCCTTCGGCGGGCCGGTGGCGGCGCTGCGCGACCGCGACCTGGCCGACCACACCGAGCGGCTGCTGAGCGGCGCGATCGGCACCGCCTCGGCCCGCATCATGGTCGCGGCGACGATCCGCCGGCACCGCACCGCCATCGGCCGGTCGCAGACCCTGCTGCGCCAGGCGTCCGAGGCGATCCTCTTCAACCGCGACCTGCTGAGCGCCACGCTGGACAATATCGGCCAGGGCATCGGCGTGTTCGACCGCGACCTCCGCCTCGCCGGCTGGAACCGCCGCTTCGTCGAGATCCTCGGCCTGACCGAGTCGCAGGTCGGGATCGGCATGCCGCTCCAGGCGCTGACCGGGCCGGGCGGCGGCCTCAACCTTGCGATCCTGCTGGAGGAGCAGCGCGACCCCGACCGCCGGCGGCAGGCCCACAGCCATGAGCGGCGCGGCGCCGACGGGCGGGTGCTGGAGCTGCAGACCAACCCGATGCCGGATGGCGGCTTCGTCCTGGTCTGCACCGACGTCAGCGAGCGGGTGAAGACGCTGGACGCGCTGCGCGAGAGCGAGCGGCGGATCCGCATCTACACCGACAACGTCCCGGTGCTGATCGCCTATGTCGACCGGGAGGAGCGCTATCGCTTCACCAACCGGCCCTACGAGCAGGCGCTGGGGCTGGAGCGCGGCGAGACCGACGGCCTGTCGATCCGCACCGCCCTGGGCGAGGACCGCTACGGCCGGCTGAAGCCCTATATCGACGCGGTGCTGGCCGGGCGGCACCAGGTGTTCGAGATCGGGTTCGCCGCGGCGGGGGCCGAGCTGGCGCGCGGCACCTACATCCCGCACCGGGACGAGCAGGGGCGCGTCATCGGCTTCTTCACCCTGTACCAGGACATCACCGAGCAGCGCCGGGCCGAGGCCGTGCTGCGCGAGACCGCCGAGACGCTGGAGCGGCGTGTCGCCGAGCGCACCAGCGAGCTGACCGCGCTGAACGAGGCGCTGGCGGCGGCGAAGGCGGCGGCCGAGGCGGCCAATCTGGGCAAGACCCGGTTCCTGGCGGCGGCGAGCCACGACCTGCTGCAGCCCTTCCACGCCGCCCGTCTGCTGACCGCCACCCTGTCGGAGCGGCTGGGCCGGCGTCCGGAGGCGCCGCTGGTCGGCCATATCGACAGCTCGCTCGGCGCGGTGGAGGAGCTGCTGCAGGCGCTGCTGGAGATCTCCAAGCTCGACGCCGGCGCGGTCGAGCCGCAGCCGCGAGCGGTGGCGGTGGACGAGATCCTGCGCCTGGCCGTGCTGCCGTTCGAGCCGATCGCCCGCCGCCGCGGCCTGCGCCTCAAGGTTGTGCCGTCGACTGCGGCGGCGCTGACCGACCCGGCGCTGGTCCGCCGCATCGTCCAGAACTTCGTCGCCAATGCGGTGCGCTATACGCGGGAGGGCACGGTGCTGGTCGGCTGCCGGCGTCGGGGCGGCGCCCTGGCTATCCAGGTCTGGGACACCGGGCCCGGCATCGCGCCGGAGCAGCTGTCCACGATCTTCGAGGAGTTCCGCCGCCTCGGCTCCGGCAGCGAGGACGAGCCGGCCGGGCTGGGCCTGGGCCTCGCCATCGTCGAGCGCATCGCCGCGCGGCTCGGCCACACCGTGGCGGTGCGTTCCTGGCCCGGCCGCGGCAGCGTGTTCGAGGTGGTGCTGCCGGCGGCGGCGACGCCGGTGGCGGCGCGGCCGCCCGAGACACCACGGCGGCGATCGCCGGCCACCGATCTGGCCGGGCGGCTGATCCTCTGCGTCGACAACGACCACGCCATCCTGACCGCGACCCGGCTGCTGCTCGAGGGCTGGGGCTGCACCGTGCTGGCCGCGACCGACGCGGCCGGGGCCCGGGAGGCGCTGCAGCCGGTCGGCCGCGCGCCGGACATGGTGCTGCTGGACTATCACCTCGCCGGGATGGAGACCGGGCTCGAAGTCCTTGATGCGCTGGAGGCGGCGGTCGGCCATCCGCTGGCCGCGGCGCTGGTGACGGCGGACCGCACCGAGGCGCTGAAGGCGGCGGCCCGCGACCGCGACCTGCCGCTGCTGCACAAGCCGCTGAAGCCCGCGGCGCTGCGGGCCCTGCTGGTGCAGCGCCTGGCCACCCGGCAGGTGCCCGCCGCCTGACCGGAGGGTCAGTGGCCGCCGGCGGGGTCGAGCAGGCCGCTCTGTCGCACCGCGATCACCGCCTGGGTCCGGTTCTGGACGCTGAGCTTGCGGAAGATCTGTGACAGATGGGCCTTCACCGTCGCCTCGGTGATCGACATCTCGAAGGCGATCTGCTTGCTCAGCTTGCCCTCGGTCAGCAGGACGAGGACGCGGAGCTGCTGTGGCGTCAGCTCGGCCACGCGGCGGCTCAGCTCGCTGCGCCCCGGCGCGTCGGAGGCGGGGCCGGTCGCGGCCTCGGTGAACCAGACGCCGCCACCCAGCACGCTCTCGATCGCGTCGCCGATCTCGGCCAGCGGCGTCGATTTCGGCAGGTAGCCGGAGGCGCCGAACTCCATCGCCTGGCGCATCACGGCGGGCTCCTCATTGGCCGAGACCATGACCACCGGCACGGCGGGGAAGGCGGCGCGCAGCGCGGCCAAGCCGGTGAAGCCGTTCATGCCCGGCATCGACAGGTCGAGCAGCAGCAGGTCGACGGTGCGGTCGCCGAGGACGGCCAGGACTTCGGGGAAGCTTCCGGCCTGGATCACGGCGGGGGCGGGCGACATCACTTCGGCCAGGGTCTCGGCCAAGGCGCGCCGCACCAGCGGGTGGTCGTCGGCGATCAGGACAAGGGTGGCATCAGTCATATCGGTCCAAAAAAGAAGGCCGCGCCATTCTGGGCGCGGCCTCCGGGCCGATACAAGCTGAGGTTTCCTGGCCGAGGTTTCTCGGCCGAGGTTTTCGTCCGGATCAGTTGTCCCGGATATTGACGTGCCGGGTGTCCTTCAGGAACAGCGTGCCGATCACCAAGCAGATGCCGGCGATGATGATCGGGTACCACAGGCCGCTGTAGATGTTGCCGGTGCCGGCGACGATGGCGACGGAGATCGCCGGCAGGAAGCCGCCGAACCAGCCATTGCCGATGTGGTAGGGCAGCGACATCGAGGTGTAGCGGATGCGGGTCGGGAACAGCTCCACCAGCATCGCCGCGATCGGGCCGTAGACCATGGTGACGTACAGCACCAGCACGAACAGGATCAGCCAGACCATGAAGTGGTTGATCTGCGCCGGGTCGGCCTTGGGCGGGTAGCCGGCAGTCTTCAGGGCATCACCGAGGGCCGCGTCGAAGGGCGGCTTCAGAACCTTATCGGCATCCGCCGCCGCGCCGTCATAGGAGGCGATGCGGGTGCTGCCGACGTCGATCTCGGCCTTGGACCCCGTCGGCCCGGCCTGGTTGCTGTACGGCACGCCGGCCTTGACCAGCGCGCCCTTGGCGATGTCGCAGGAGGTGGTGAACTTGGACGTGCCGACCGGGTTGAACTGCACGCTGCATTCGGCCGGATCGGCGATCACCGTCACCGGTGACGACGCCTGTGCCGCCTCCAGCGCCGGGTTGGCGTAGTGGGTCAGGGCCTGGAACAGCGGGAAGTAGGTCAGGACCGCCAGCAGGCAGCCGGCCATGATGATCGGCTTGCGCCCGATCTTGTCGGACAGGGCGCCGAACACCAGGAAGAACGGCGTGGCGACCAGCAGCGCCGCGGCCACCAGCAGGTTGGCGGTCTGAGGGTCGACCTTCAAGGTCTGGGTCAGGAAGAACAGCGAGTAGAACTGGCCGGCATACCAGACCACAGCCTGGCCCATGG
The DNA here is from genome assembly GCA_019508225.1 of Inquilinus limosus. GTDB lineage: Bacteria > Pseudomonadota > Alphaproteobacteria > DSM-16000 > Inquilinaceae > Inquilinus > Inquilinus limosus_D. The sequence goes on from JAEKLZ010000067.1 coordinate 6,524, forward strand.
TGAGGCCGAACAGGGCCAGGGCCACGATCTTCAGGTTGCCGCGGTGGGCGAAGGCCTCGGTCAGCGGCGCCTTGGATCCCTTGCCCTCGGCCTTCATCTGCTGGAACAGCGGCGATTCGTTGAGTTGCAGCCGGATCCAGATCGAGACGATCAGCAGGATGATCGAGACCAGGAACGGGATGCGCCAGCCCCAGGCGTCGAAGGACGCGGCGTCCATCGACATGCGGCAGGCCAGGATGACGATCAGCGACAGGAACAGGCCCAGCGTCGCGGTGGTCTGGATCCAGGCGGTGTAGAACCCGCGCCGGCCCTGCGGTGCGTGCTCGGCGACATAGGTCGCGGCGCCGCCGTATTCGCCGCCCAGCGCCAAGCCTTGAGCCAGCCGCAGCAGGATCAGGATCGCCGGCGCGGCGATGCCGATCGACGCATAGTTGGGCAGGAAGCCGACCGCCGAGGTCGACACGCCCATGATCACGATGGTGACCAGGAAGGTGTATTTGCGGCCGACCAGATCGCCCAGGCGGCCGAACACCAGCGCGCCGAAGGGCCGGACGAAGAAGCCGGCGGCGAACGACGATGCGAATATGACCTTGCGCTCCTCGGCTCTGGTGAGGGTTCGCAACGGTACTCGAATCTCGGCGCCTGATGCAGCAGTCATCGACGCATCCTCCCCCTGATCATTGTGGCCGGCGCGCCGATTTTGTGAGGTCAAACGCCCCTATAGCGCGGCACGCTCCAGCAGAATCTAGCAGCCGCGCCGTCATGGGACGTATTCGACGTTCGTCTATGCGCCTGCGGCCTCCAGCACCCGCTTCAGCGTCGCCAGGTCGCGCTCGACCCAGGCGGCGTCGGCGGCGAAGCGGGCATCGTCCATCTCCGGCTGGCGGAACAGGTGGAACGTCACCTCGCTGCCGCCGCCATTCGCCAGCACCCGCATCGGCAGGGCGATCTCGGGGCCGCCCGGCGGGATCACCCAGTGGTCGGCGATGCGGAACGGGTTGGGCGGAGTGAAGCGCACCCGCACGGTGCCCTCCGGCGTGTCGGCGACCCAGCCGTCGCCATCGCGCCTGAGCGAATCGGCGAGGCCGCTGGCCCATTTCATGAAATTCTCGGGAACCGAGAGGAAACCGTAGACCGCGTCGGGATCGCGGTCGATCCAGACGCTGAGGGTGCGGGAGGGCAGGGCTCGGTTCATGGCGGACCTCCATGGTCGATGTCCCGGCAGTCTGCGCCCCGCCGCGCCGCACGGCTTGAACGAAACGGCCAGTTCCCGAATTGTTCCTTTTGCTGGACTCTCTGGAATGTTCGTCCTATGTTCTCTTCTTGTCGGGCCGCGAAAGGCGTCTTGGTCCTGGGGCGGCCCCGGGCAGAGGAGAACCGGGAATGGCGGTCACGCGCGAAGTCCGGGAACGGGACGGTCTGAAGCTCTATCGCAACACCCTGTCGCGGCGGATCCTGGCGGCGGAGGGGCCGGCGCCGATGCTGCAGGCGGCACTGCGCGAGTTCCCCGACCTGCTCGGCTTCGACCTGTGGCAGCACCCCTCCGGCGCCCTGATGCTGTGCCGCACCGACAACCGGCCGGCGGCGCTGGCCAAGGACAAGGCCTGGGCCGCGGCCCGGCCGGACGTGCTGTTCGCCCCGGCGTCGGCAGAACTGCCGGTGGCGGCGCTGCCGCGCGGGGTCGGCGAGGGCGCTCGGCCGGCCTTCGCATGACGGTATCGGGGACGGTCAGCCGCCCTCGGCGATGCGCCGGCGATCCAGGCTGGCCGTCGGCCACACCGCCTGCGGGTCGTAGTAGATCTCGAAGGCGGGCACGTCCTCCGGCAGCACCACCCAGGGCAGCTTCGACCGGGTGAAGATGTGCGCGTCGGGCGGCAGAGCCGCCGGATCGTCCAGCGTGCCGACGCGGACGAAGCGGACGGCGGTGCGGCCGTTATAGGTGCTCCACAGCGCCGTGCGGCAGGTGGGACAGCGATGGATGACATGCGGCAGACCGCTCTCGGTCGGCACGGCGACCGGCTCGGGGGTGCCGGAGAGCAGCTCGACCCGATCGGCTTCGATCAGGGCATTGAGCACGAAAGCACTGCCGGCCTGCCGCTGGCAGTCGCGGCAATGGCAGCAATTCACGAACATCGGCGGCGACAGCAGCCGATATTGCACGGATCCGCAGGCGCAGCGGCCTTCGAGGAGGCTGGGCGTTCTGGGACTTGAGGGGGAATGTTTCGGCAAGGAAAGACCAAAGCGCTTGCTGGCGAACGCCTTTCCGGAGCCGGACTTGAAATACTTTTCCAGGGAGCGTGCGGCTGAATCCGTCCCCACCGCGATATAGCTGAGCAACGTGACCGGACGAAAGCCGCGGGTCGAAATGATGTCTCCGTTCTGGTGCGAACGAATTCGACGCTTCAAGTCGCCCGTCGAGCCGACATAGATATCGTGATTGCTGAGCTCAAGAAAGTAGACGTACCACATCTACTCTTGTCCCCCTACGCCAAGACTTCGGGGGACACTCCTACGCCTGAAGTCGCCTTCGTGTGCCAGTCCACCCGAGAGTGGCCTGCCACCCGAAGCCGAAGGCGTAGGGTGGCGGAGGGAAAGGGATTCGAACCCTTGATACGGCTCAACACCGTATACCCGCTTTCCAGGCGAGCGCCTTCAACCACTCGGCCACCCCTCCGCTGGAGGCGGGACAATAACCATGAGGCCCTGCTTCGGCAAGCGGGCAAATGCGCGATTTTTCACACCGCTTCCGGCATGGTGATCGGCCGGGCGGCGCGATAGAGTCGGTGCCGCCGGAAGGGCAGGGAAGCTGGGAGGGTTGAGCATGGCCGAGGTGTTCAGGTTCGATCGCGCCTTGGCGCGCCAGCCCGCCGGGTCCGCGGTGGACGGGCTGCGCGCTGTCGACCGGGGCGCGCCGGACATGGCCCGGTTCCGGGCCGAGCATGCCGCCTATGTCGCGGCGCTGGAGCAGGCGGGCGTGGCGGTCGAGGTGCTGCCGCCGCTCGAGGGCTTCCCCGATTCCGTCTTCGTCGAGGACCCGGCGCTGACCTTCCCCGAAGGCGCCATCCTGCTGCGGCCCGGCGCGCCGTCGCGGCTGGGCGAGGCGGCGGAGATCGCGGCCGCCCTGGCCGCCCGCTTCGAGCGGGTGCTGGCGCTGGAGGCCGGCTTCGCCGAGGGTGGCGACTTGCTGGTGACGCCGCGGGCCGTTATGATCGGCCTGTCCGCCCGCACCGACGCCCGCGGCGCCGGGGCGCTCGCGGCGCTGCTCGCCGAACTCGGCCGCAAGGCCGAGGTGGTGACGCCGCCGCCCGGCGTGCTGCATTTCAAGACCGCGTGCTCGCTGCTCGACAGCGAGACCGTGCTGGCAACCGAGGCCCTGGCCGGCTTCTTCCCCGGGATGCGCGTGGTGCGGGTGCCGGAGGGAGAGGACGCGGCCGCCAATGCGCTGCGGGTCAACGACACGGTGCTGGTCGGCGCCGCCTTCCCCCGCACCATCGAGGCGCTCGACCGGCTCGGCTACCGCGTGGTGCCGCTGCATGTCGCGGAGACCGGCAAGCTCGATGCCGGCCTGTCCTGCATGTCGCTGCGCTGGAGCCGGGCCTGACGATCCGGGCGATGGCGCGTCCCCGGCCGCTGATGTAGGGTGCGCGCCCCGATCCGCCCTGTACGACCGTATCCTGTGACCGCTTATCCGATTTCTTCCGACGACGTGACCGACGCAGCGCCGACCGATCCGGTCGATCTGCGGGACCGCGCCATCCTGCAGGTGCTGCCGGCGCTCGGCACCGGCGGGGCGGAGCGTGGCTGCGTCGAGGTGGCCGCCGCGATCGTGGCGGCGGGGGGCAGGGCGCTGGTGGCCTCCGCCGGCGGCGCCATGCTGCGCGACCTGGCGCGGACCGGGGCGGAGCACATCACCCTGCCGCTCGCCGGCAAGAATCCGGTCACGATCTGGCGCAACGCCCGCCGGCTCGAGGCCCTGATCCGCGACCGCGGCATCGACCTGGTGCATGCCCGCAGCCGCGCCCCGGCCTGGAGCGCGCATGCCGCCTGCCGGCGCGCCGGCATCCCCTTCGTCACCACGGTGCACGCGCCCTACAACCAGCACAACGCCGCCAAGCGGCTGTACAACTCGATCATGGCGCGCGGCGACCGGGTGATCGCCATCTCCGATTATGTCGCCCGCTACATCATCGACGGCTGCGGCGCCGACCCGGCGCGGGTCCGTCTCATCCCGCGCGGCGTCGACCTGCGGCAGTTCGCGATCGAGGCGGTCTCGGCCGAGCGGATGATCGCGCTGGCCCGCAGCTGGCGGGTTCCGGACGATCGGCCGGTGGTGCTGATGCCGGGGCGGCTGACCCGCTGGAAGGGCCAGACCGTCGTGATCGACGCCTTGGCCCGGCTCGGCCGGCAGGATCTGTGCTGCCTGATCGTCGGCAGCGATCAGGGTCGCAGCGGCTACCGGCAGGAGCTGATCGACCGGATCGCGGCGAAGGGGCTGAACGGCGTGGCGCATCTGGTCGACCACTGCGACGACATGCCGGCCGCCTACATGCTGTCCGACGTGGTGGTGCATGCCTCGACCGACCCCGAGGGTTTCGGCCGGGTGGTGGTGGAGGCGATGGCGCTGGGGCGGCCGGTGATCGCCACCAACATCGGCGCCCCGCCCGAGGTGGTGGCCGAGGGCGAGACCGGCTGGCTGGTGCCGCCGGGCGACCCCGATGCCCTGGCCATGGCGATCGACCGGGCGCTGTCCCTGAGGCCCGAAGAGCGGGAATGGATGGCGGAGCGTGCGATCGAGACGGTCGCGGCGCATTACACCAAGGAGACGATGACCGGCTCGACCCTGGCCGTGTACCAGGAGCTGCTGGGGACGCCGGCCGCGCCGGCCGGCTGAGAGGGGCGCATGCTGCCGCTGCTTGCCAAGACCTACGCGCTGGCCGGAGCCTTGGCCGCGCCCGGCCGCACCCGCCGCATCATGCAGCTGAAGGACCGCCATCGCGGCGAGCGCTGCTTCCTGCTCGGCAACGCGCCATCGCTGATCGATTTCGACCTGTCGAAGCTGGCCGGCGAGCAGTTCTTCGTGGTCAAGAAGGGCTACAAGGCGCTGGAGCACGGGCTGCCGGCGCCGATTCCCTATTACGTGCTGAGCGACCTGCGCGGCTGGGACCGGATCAAGGCCGATGTCTCGACCTTGCCGGTCGGCACCTATCTGGTGCGCGACACCATCGCGGCAAAACCGGAGTTCCGGCCGCCGGCCGAGCGGGTCGTGACCTTCCCCAGCTATCGCGGCGGGTTGCGCAAGCAGGGCTTCCGGCATCATCCCTGGCAAGGGCTGGGCAATGATTCGACGGTGATCCTGTTCGCCGCCCAAATCGCCCACTACATGGGCTTCGCCGAGGCCTACATCCTGGGCGTCGATCTCGATTACGCCCAGGACACCACCTACTTCTATGCGGCGGGGCAGACCGAGACGAACCAGTATGCCCGCCCCGAGGACGAGATCTATGCACGGGAGTTCGGCGTGCTGCGCCGGGCCTTCGAATCGGATGGCCGGATCCTGCGCAACGTCGGCCGCGGCGGTGCGGTGATGGGACTGGATCGGGCCGATTACGACGCGGTGCTGGCGACGCCGCGGCCGTCGCATGACGGGACGCAGCCCCGGCGGTAGGACATCATTCTTCGGCGTGCAGAGCCCGCCGGGCGACCCGTCGGCGCAGATTGTATTGAATTGTCATATATCTCGACTTGAAGCGGAAAGAAGCGGCGTCAAGAATGGTGTCGCTGATGCTTGGCGAACCCGCTATGCTCCGCCTTGGTCGGGGAGAGGTTCAGAACAAGCGTCATGGATTTTCGTCCAGCCGGGCCCGCGCGTCGGTTTGCCGTGGTCACGACCTGCAACGCCGCAGGATATGAAGCCTATGGACGGCGCATGGTCGAATCATTCGATCGGCACTGGCCGGCCGAGGTGCCGCTTCTGCTGTATTGCGAGGGCTTCACGCCCCGGCTTTCCGGCAGCCGGATCGAGGCCCGCGACCTGATCGACAGCTCGCCGGAGCTGGCGGCGTTCAAGCACCGCCACGCCGACAATCCCCTGGCCCATGGGTTGACCCGGCGCCCGAGGTTCCGGCTGAGCTATGATCTGGCCAAGCTGCGGTTCAAGCTCGGTGAGAAACGCTGGGGCGAGGGGTATCGCTGGAATGCGGTGCGCTTCGCGCATAAGAGCTTCGCCATCTTCCACGCCGCCGCGGCCGCGGACATCGACGTGCTGATCTGGGTCGATGCCGACACCCGGTTCTTCGCCGATGTCGGCTGGGAAGAGATCGAGCGATTCGTCCCGGCCGACCGCTTCGTCGGCTACCTGCGCCGCCGCATCCATTCCGAATGCGGCTTCGTCGCCTACAATCTGAGCCATCCGGCGACGCGAGAGATGCTCGCGGAATTCGAGCGGCTCTACACCCGCGACGAGATGTTCCGCGAATACGAGTTCCACGACTCCTACCTGTTCGATCTCGTCCGCAAACAGATGGAGCGCCGGGGCCACAGATCCTATGACATCGCCGGCGGACTCGGGCTCAAGGTGCCGCATGTGCTGATCAATTCCCGCCTCGGCAGGTTCATGGACCACCTCAAAGGTGGCCGGAAGGAAGAGGGCCGGAGCCGGGTCGCAGATCTGGTCCTGGAGCGGCAGGAGGCGTACTGGCGCGAACCCGGCTGATCGCCGGTCGTCGGACGGCGCCCTGCCGCAATCGCCCCATGAAACCCCATTCGTGCCATGATGCTGCCTCGCTGCTCCGTCACATCATGGTCGGCCGGCGTGTCGAACGATCGCAGAGCCGCAAAGCGGATGTGAGACCGGGCGCAGTGTGGTATGTCTCGTGGCATTGACCTGCCGGTGCGTGGTCCGTCAACAGCGGGAGGCGACTGACGATCGCCGAGCTGAGTCAAAGTAATTGGGATTCCGGACAAGACGTCATGAGCGGTCATTCACTCAAGAGATTGTCCCGATGGTTCTTGAGACGGTTGTCCTATTCTGTTCTTTTAGAGAATTTGGTCGACTCTCAGGCGAGATCCGCCGTCAAGAATTATCGTTTGAGCATTCGCGGCAATACGCCGGACATGGGCGCGCCGGGGGTCCTGTTTTGCGGCTGTGATGACGGCTACTACAGGAAATTCGCGCCGGGTTTTCTGCTCTCGGCCGAAAAGCTGGCCGAACCGCTCCATGTCCACATCCACCTGTACGGGCCTTGCCAGGAGACTCTCGACCATATCGACCGCATGCGCCGGTCCCTGGCCCATGTGAAGCTGTCCTTCACCTGGGAAGACGAGTCCTACCGGCGGCTTGCCCTGCCCGGACCGGTCTATTTCTCGGCGGCGCGGTTCCTGGTCTTGCATCACCTGCTGCTGGCCTGCAAGGCCCCCATCCTCTGCGTCGACATCGATGGCATCGTCCGCCGGCCGCTGGGCGAGGTCTTCAGGATGATCGAGCGGGCCGATGTGACGCTGCATTTCCGGCTCGGCGAGCGCAGGGTCTGGCGCCGGGTGATGGCCGGTGCCGTCGGCGTCAGCCATTCCAAGGAAGCGCTCGGCTTCTGCGAAAAGCTGGCCAGCGCGGTCTGGCAGGCGCTGCACATGCGACCCACCGACCATATCGACCAGCCGGTGATCTACTATCTCTACGCCATCCGCCGGCGGCTCAAGCCGCGGATCCGGTGGCAGCACATGCCGGCCGGCCTCGTCGATGTCGCGTTCGGCGAAGACAGCTTCATCTGGTCGGCGAAGGGCGCATTGAAGGAAAATGCCGTTTTCTCCCGCGAGACCTCGGCGCTCGAGGCGACCTACGCGCTGGACCTCGAGCAGCCCCATGCCATCTACGCCGAGGCCCGTGGCGGCTCGCATGGTTAGCCGGCATTTCCAACACCCGTTGCGTCCTGTGTCGGTTCAACATGCCGGGTAGGATATTCGTGTTCTGGGGCGTGACGATCGGCAAGCCCGGATCGGCGCTCGCCGAGGGCGCGGCGCGCCTCGGCACCGTCCATATGAGCACGCCGGCCCGATTCGAGCCGGATGACGTCGCCATCCTCTGGGCCCCGTTCCGCGGCACCTTCCGCAGCGACATCTACCGCCAGATCCGGGCGGCGGGGGGGCGGGCGATCATCGGCGAGAATGGCTGGCTGTCCCCGATCCAGGGGCGGAAATACGTCCAGCTCGCCCTGCACGGGTGGAACGGCACCGGCGACTTCCCCGCCGGCGACGGCAGCCGCTGGGAGTCGTGGAACGTGCCGCTGCGCGACTGGCGGCGCGGCGGCGAGACCATCCTGGTGGTGGAGCAGCGGCCGAAGGGAATCAATCTCGACCCCCGCGCCATGCCGCCGGGCTGGGCGCAGAGCGTCGTGCCCAGGACCAGCCGCAGGGTGGTCCGGCGGACACGGTTCACCGAGGCGCCGCTGGATCGGCAGCTCGACGAGGCCTTCGCCACGCTGACCTGGACCAGCACGGTCGCGATCAAGTCGCTGATCCACGGCGTCCCGGCCTTCTATTGCGGGCCGCACATCAATTGCGGCGAGCTGATGCGGCGTGGGCTCGACGTCGACAACCCGATCTATCCGGACCGCGAGCCGGTGTTCCGCCGCCACGCCTGGATGCAATGGACCGACGACGAGATCCGGTCCGGCGAGCCCTTCGCGCGGCTGCTGTCGCTGCCGCATGATGGCCGGCCCGAGATCCTGATCGATCCCGACGCGGTGGCTTCGGCCTGGACCATGGCCGGGCGGGTGCGGGCGGCCGTGGCCGGCCGCAAGCCGCTGGACCGGATCGCGGAGCGCCTGATCGGGTAGGACGCCGCGAATCGCCGGTCCCGGTGGATCGATCGTTCGATTTGTGCATTATCTGGCCGCCCGAGCGGATGACCTCGGGCCGTCCGAGGTCTCCCGCCGTCCATGCTGTTCAACTCCTACGCCTTCATCCTTCTGTTCCTGCCGCTGAGCTATGCGCTGTGGACGGCGGCGCGCCGCTTTGCCGGGGTTTCCTGGGCGATCGGCGTGCTTCTGGCCGCCTCGCTGGTGTTTTACGGCGCCTCCGCCCAGGTCGAGTTGCTGCTGCTGCTCGCGGCGATCATGCTCAACCACCACCTGGCCGGGGTGATTTACCGCCATCGCCAGACGCCGCGCGGGCGGGCCTGGATGCGGCTGGCCGTGGCCGGCAACCTGCTGTTCCTGTTCATCTTCAAATACACCAGCTTCGTCACCCAGACGGCGGCGGACGCCTTCGGCTGGCCGGCGATCGCGATCCATATCGCCCTGCCGATCGGCATCTCCTTCTACACCTTCCAGCAGATCGCCTATCTCGTCGACGTCGCCCGTGGCGAAGGCGAGCCCTGGCCGCTGCCGCGCTATGCGCTGTTCGTCGTCTTCTTCCCGCATCTGATCGCCGGCCCGATCGTCCATCACCGGGAGCTGATCCCGCAATTCGCCAGCGGGGCGAGGACCGCCAGACTCGGCGACCTGGCGATCGGACTCTCGATCTTCACCATCGGCCTGGCCAAGAAGGTGCTGGTCGCCGACAGCTTCGCCCTGATCGCCTCGCCGGTGTTCAACGCCGCGGCGCAGGGGGCGCAGCCCGGGCTGCTCGACGCCTGGGCCGCGGCGGTGGCCTATGCGCTGCAGATCTATTTCGACTTCTCGGCCTATTCCGACATGGCGATCGGCCTCGGCCGGATGTTCGGCATCCAGATGCCGATCAACTTCGCCTCGCCCTACCGGTCGCTGTCGATCGTCGACTTCTGGCGGCGCTGGCACATCACCCTGTCCCGCTTCCTGCGCGACTATCTCTACATCCCGCTCGGCGGCAACCGGCACGGGCCGGGGCGGCGCTACCTCAACGTCTTCGTCACCATGCTGCTGGGCGGCATCTGGCACGGCGCCGGCTTCACCTTCATCCTGTGGGGCGCGCTGCACGGCCTGCTGATCGTCGCCTGCCAGGTCTGGCGATCCAGCCGCTTCCATGTGCCGCTGCCGGCGACCCTGGCCTGGCTGCTGACCACCGCGACGGTGATCCTGGCCTGGGTGCCGTTCCGGGCCGCCGACATCGCCACCGCCGGCCGGATCTATGCCGGGCTGTTCGGCGTCGCCGGGGATCTGCACGCGCCGGCGCTGGACTATGCCCCCTCGGCGACGCTGGAGACAATCCTCGGCGCCTTGCTGCCCGGCGCGGCATGGAATGTCTGGCTGTCGCTGGCGGCGGGGGCGGCCGGCCTTGCGGCGTGCCTGTGCCTGGCCAATGTCCAGACGCTGTTCCGGCGCTACGGCGTCGGCCTGCCGACCCGCGGCTATGCCGACGGGATCGAGCCGCCGGCGCTCGGCCGTCTGGGACCGGCCTGGCGGCCGCATCCCGTCGCCGCGGTCACGATCGGTCTGCTGCTCGCCGCCTGCATCCTGAAGCTGAACGATGTCTCCGAATTCATCTATTTCCGCTTCTGATGCGCGTCGCTACCTGCTGACCGGCGCCGCGGCTGCCGTGGCGCTGGTGGTGGCGATCTGCGTGCTGTCGCTGTGGGGCATGCAGAACGGCCTGTCGGAATGGCGGGAATCCGAGCTGCTGCGGTACCAGATCGAGAAGATCGACGACACCCGGCGGGTGGATATCCTGCTGGTCGGCGACAGCTCGCTCG
>JAEKLZ010000068.1 GCA_019508225.1 Inquilinus limosus
TTGCCCGACAGCCGAAAGGCCTGGATGCCGATGACGATGCCGTTCTCGACGTTGTCGGTCAGGATGTAGCCGGACAGCAGGCCGGAGTCGGCGGAGATCTGTACCGTGTCGACGCCGGCGGCGGCGGCCTCGGTCACCGCGTCGAACGATATGCGCAATGGGCTGGTGCCGATGATGTTGGCGTCGAGCAGCGTGTAGAGGTCGTTGCCGGCGCCGCCGTCAAGCGTGTCGTAGCCGGCGCCTCCATCCAGCCGATCGTTGCCGGTCTCGCCCAGGAGACGATCGGCGCCGGCGCCGCCGGTCAGCGCATTGGCCAGCTCATTGCCCCACAGGGTGAACGCCTGGTCCCCGAGCACGCGCCCATTCTCGACATTCTCCGGCAGGATGTAGCCGGACTTGAAGCCGTTGTCTGAGGCGACCTCGACGGTGTCCGTGCCCTGGCCCGCCTTCTCGGTCAACTCGTCGAAAGCCCAGTAATACGGGGTCCACGGGCCGCCCCCGAGGAGGAAGGCATCGGCCAGGTGGTAGACGTCGTCCCCGAAGCCTCCATACAGCTTGTCGTAGCCCGCGCCACCGTCCAGATAGTCATTGCCGCTGAGGGGGTGGTCCTCGATCAAATCCGGATCGGTATAGCCATATATTAAATCATCTCCGTCACCACCAAACAGCCAGTCATCACCATCATAGCCGAGTAAAATATCATTTCCGGCATCGCCATAAGCGTAGTCATCGCCACCGAGACTGACGACCACGTCGCTGCCAGTCGTGCCCTGCAGCCAATCGTCCTGTTCGGTTCCTGTGATCCACGCCATGACATCCTCCTCCTTGCTGAGTTACGCCGCGTCCCAGCATGCGCCGCGCCCACAGCCCCTGGCGTCATCCGAACCGCTGATGCGCGGCCGGGATCGGATGATTATCCTATCAGGCGTCGCCGCCCGCCCCGCCAGGCTGGGACGCCTCGCGGGGGCGGGCGACGGGACGGGACCATCAGAAGCTGGCCTGCACCCGGTACAGCGCCGCATAGGCACCGCCGGCGGCCAGCAGTTCCTCATGCGTCCCCTGCTCGGCGATGCCCTGGTCGGTCAGGACCAGGATGCGGTCGGCGTGGCGCACGGTCGACAGCCGGTGGGCGATCACCAGCGTGGTGCGGTCGCGCGCCAGGTCCAAGAGCGCCGCCTGCACCGCCCGCTCGCTCTCGTTGTCGAGCGCGCTGGTGGCCTCGTCGAAGATCAGCACCGCCGGATCCTTCAGGAAGGCCCGGGCGATGGTCAGACGCTGCTTCTGGCCGCCGGACAGCTTGACGCCGCGCTGGCCGACATCGGTGTCGTAGCCGTCCGGCAGCGCCATGATGAAGTCATGCGCATTGGCCGCCTTCGCCGCCGCGACGATCTCCGCCTCGGTCGCGTCCGGCCGGCCGTAGCGCAGATTCTCCGCCACCGTGCCGGCGAACAGGTAGACATCCTGCTGCACCACGCCGATGGCACGCCGCAGCGACGCCAGGGTGACGTCGCGGATGTCGATGCCGTCGATCAGGATCCGGCCCTCCGTTACCTCGTAGAAGCGGGGGATCAGGGCGCAGAGCGTGCTCTTGCCGCCGCCCGAGGCGCCGACCAGGGCGACGAACTCGCCCGGCCGGATGTCGAGCGACAGGTTACGGAACACCAGCGGCCGGTCGTCCTCGTAGCGGAAGCCGACATCGCGGAAGGCGATCGCGCCGCGCGGCCGCGCCAGCTCGACCGCGCCGGGCCGGTCGCGGATGTCGGGCTCGACCTCCAGGATCTCCATCATCCGGGTGAAGCCGGTGTAGCCCTCCTGCCAGAGCCGGGCGAAGTTCGCCAGCCGCTTCACCGGGTCGACCAGCGCCGCGACGCAGAGCAGGAAGGTCAGCATGTCGGCGACGGCGAGCTGCCCTTCGGCGACCCGGACCGCGCCGGCCACGATGATGACCACCGTGATCAGCTGCGGAAACGTCTCCGTCCCCATCGAGAAGAAGGCCTCGCTGCGGTAGCCGGCGCGGCGGCTGTCCAGGAAGGCGGCGTTCTGTACCTCGAAGCGCCGGTTCTCGACCTCCTCGTTGGCGAAGGACTGCACCACCCGGATGCCGGCGAGCGAATCCTCGACCCGCTCGTTGACCGCGGCGATCCGCTCGCGGCTGAGCAGCAGCGCCCGGTTCATGCGGCGGTTGAAGTGCAGCGCATAGACGACCGCGAAGGGCAGCACCGCCAGGATCATCAGCGCCAGCGGCAGGTCGAGCCAGGCCAGGATGGCGATCGCCCCGGCGAATTTAAGCACCGCGATCGCCAGGTCCTCGGGCCCGTGGTGATAGAGCTCGCCCAGGGAGAACAGGTCGTTGGTGATCCGGCTCATCAGCTGGCCGGTGCGCTGCCGGTCGTAGAAGCTGAAGGACAGCTTCTGCAGGTGTTCGAACAGCTCGCGGCGCAGGGCGCGTTCCATCTTCGCGCCCATGACGTGGCCCTGGTAGTCGACGAACAGGTTGCTGAGCGCCTGCAGCAGGACCACGGCGAGCATGGCCGCGCCCAGAACATAGACCTCGTCGAGCACCGCGGAGGCGTCCGCCAGACCGGTAAGCCGCGTGGTGACGATGTTGGCGCCGAGCGGCAGGATCAGCGCGGTGGCCGAGACGACGACGGCGCAGAACAGGTCGGCCGCCAACAGCGGGAGATGCGGCCGGTAAGCGGACAGGAATTTGCGCATCCGCGCCCGGGCCACGGCGCGCGGCACGTCGCGTGAGGTCGGCGGGGAGGCAGGCTGGACGCTGGAAGCGTCGACCGCGGCAGCCGGGCTGCGCGGCCGGAGAGCGAGGCGGCTAGGTGCGGCGTCTCGAGGCGCCGGCGACCTCCGAATTCGGGACAACATGAAGCGTCATGTCCTTGCGAGGGGCGGGAACTCCTTTCTGCTGGGACATGAACGTCGTCATCTTGCTCTCCATGGCTCGGTCGGCGGCGCACCATACGGCAGCCGCGGCCGTCAGGCAACCCAGCGGGCCGCCGGGCGTCAGGCCTGCATCCGCCGCCGGCGGGCCTGCACCGGCTGGCGGGGGTGGCCAGTGGCGTCGTCGGTCTGCCAGGCCTGGGACTGGAATTTCAGGAACAGCGCCGCCCAGCGCCCCTGCGGGAAGGCGATCAGCAGGGCGCCGTCCTGGCCCACGGCGTTGTCGCCGCGGAACCGCTCCTCCGGGCTGCCCTGGTTCATGTGGATATTGTGCATGCCGCGCGACGGGGCGAAGCCGAAGCCGTGATCGGCCACCGGGTCCGGCCCGAAGGGCTCGCCGAAGGCGTAGAACATAGCGTCCGGCTCATTGATCGCGCGGACGACGATATGGTCGATCTTCTCGTTCAGGTCATTGTCCGGCCCCGGCCGGGCGGCCGGCAGCGGCCGCATCTGCGACCGGTCGAACAGCCCGTCGCGGACATAGTCCAGCCCCTCGCCGCGGGGGATCGCGGTGAGGCCCGGCGACAGCCTCGTCAGCCGCTCGGTCAGCGGATGCTCGAAATCGGGGTCGAGGACGTATTCCACCAGCGACGGCCAGGCCGAACCCTGGACATTGACCGCCACCCGGTGGTCGCGGCCGCCATCGTCGACACGAATGTGGTAGTGGGTCGACCTCTCGGCGGCGAGGCGGCGGTCGGTCGGGCGCCCCTTGAGCACCGCGTAACGGTCGAGCGCCATCCTCCGGGGCTATTCGCCGGCCGCGCGCGGCGGCAAGCCAAGCGGGGCGATGAAGCGGGTCATGCGGTCGCCCCGGCGCGGCTGGCCGATCAGGCCGGCGCGGATTCGGCCAGCAGGGGGTCGAGCTTGCCGGCGCGCTCCAGCGCCTGGAGGTCGTCATTGCCGCCGACATGGGTGTCGCCGATGAAGATCTGCGGCACGGTGTGGCGGCCATGGGCACGCTGCAGCATCTCCGCCCGCCGCGACGGCTCGGCCACCACATCGATCTCCTCGAAGCTGACGCCCTTCTGGGTCAGCAACTTCTTGGCCATGTAGCAATAGGGGCAGAACGGGCTGGAGTAGACGGTGACGAGTGGCATGCGATCCTCCGAAGAGTCCCTGGAATATGAGGGCATTCGCCGGCGGATGCCAGGGGGTCTGCGCCCGATGAATGGCGCCCATGCCCTGAGCGCACCTCAACTCCCCGGTGGCGGCACCCGCGCCAAGGTGACGACGTCGACCCCGGCCGCACCTTTGCGCCGCAGCGCCCGGGCGCATTCGTCGATGGTGGCGCCCGTGGTCAGCACGTCGTCGACCAGGAGGACACGCCGGCCCTCGACCAGCCCTTCGCGGCCCGGCCGCACGGCGAAGGCGCCGGCGACGTTGCGCCGCCGCGCCTGACGGTCCTGGCCGCCCTGGCTGGGGGTGGACCGGCGCCGCACCAGCAGGTCCGGCGCCACCGGGCGGCCGGCTTCGCGGCCCAGCGCCAGAGCCAGCAGCGCCGCCTGGTTGTAGCGCCGGCGCAGCAGCCGCCAGCGGTGCAGCGGCACCGGCGCGATCACGTCCGCCTCGGCCAGGAACGGCAGCGCCGCCCGCTGCAGCATCCGACCGAAGGCTGGCGCCGCATGGGTCTGATCGCCATGCTTGAAGGCCAGGATCAGCTTGCGGCTGAGATCGTCATAGAGGAAGGCGGCGCGGGCCCGGTCCCACAACGGCGGAAAGGCCAGGCAGTTGGCGCAGACCGGGTCGTCGCCCGCCCCCTCGGCCGCCCCGTGGTCGAAGGGCAGACCGCAGCACCGGCATTGCGGCGGGCCGAGGAAGGCCAGTTGAGTCCAGCAGGCGGTGCACAGCGCCCCCGGCGCCACGATCTCGGTGCCGCAGGACAGGCAACGCTGCGGCAGCACGGCGTCAAGCACGGCGGCTCCGGCGCGCCGGAACCAGGGGGCCCAGGGGGTGAGTCCCGCGCGCAAGGCTAGCGGCCGACGGCGACGCCCTCGCGCCGCGGATCGGAGCCGCCGACCAGCCCGTCCGGGCCGATCTGGATGCCCTGCAGCCCGCTGTCCTGCACCGTCACCACCACATCGTGGCCGCGCGCCGCCAGATCGTCCTTCAGCCCGGCGGCGGGCGTGCCCGCCTCCAGCTCGGTGCGGCCGTTGAGGTTGACGACATGGCCCAGATCGATCGCCTGCTGCATGTTCAGCCCCCAGTCCAGCACCCCGAGGATAGCCTGAGCGACATAGGGGATGATACGGCCGCCGCCGGGCGACCCGATCACCAGCACCGGCCTGCCCTGCTGGTCCAGCACGATGGTCGGGGCCATCGAGCTGCGCGGCCGCTTGCCCGGCTCGACCCGGTTCGCCACCGGCCGGCCGCCGGCAAAGGGCAGGAAAGAGAACTCGGTCAGCTCGTTGTTGAGCAGGAAGCCGCGCACCATCAGATGCGAGCCGAAGGCGCCCTCGATGGTGGTGGTCAGCGACACCACGCTGCCATCGGCGTCGACGATCGAGACATGGCTGGTGTCCGACGGCTCGGTGGAAGTGTCCGAGCTCCACTCCTGCCCCGCGCGCCGCGGCGGGTTGCCCGGCTTCGCCGGCACCGGCGCCGCCCGGTCCTCCGACATCGTCTTCGCGCGCGTCGTCAGATAGGTGTTGTCGACCAGGCCCGACGACGGGACCAGAACGAAGTCGCCATCGGCGAGATAGCGGTCGCGGTCGGCCGTGGCCAGCTTGCCGGCCTCGGCGAACAGGTGCCAGGTCCCGGCGGAGTCGGGCCCGGCCTTCCGCATGTCGAAATGCTCCAGCAGGCCGAGGATCTGGCCGACGCCGACGCCGCCGGCGCTGGGCGGCGCCATGCCGCAGACCCGCCAGGCGCGGTAGGGGACGCAGACGGGCTGGCGCTCGACCACCCGGTAGATCTCCAGGTCGATCGGTGCCAGCCAGCCGGGATTGACGGCCGCGCCCTGGACCGCGGCGACGATGTCGGCGCCGATCGGCCCCAGATAGAACGGGCCGTCACCATTGCTCAGGATGAAGCGCAGCGTGTCGGCGAAATCCGGGTTGCGCACGGCCTGGCCCGCCTGCAGCGGCTGGCCGCCGGGGAAGAAATAGTCGCGCGCCCGCGGGTCCCGCTTCAGCGCCTCCGCGGTGTCGCCGGTCAGCAGGGCGGCCAGGCGCGGCGACACCGCGAAGCCCTTGTCGGCCAGCTCGATCGCCGGCCGGAACAGCCGGTCGAGCGGCAGCCGGCCCCAGCGCTTATGCGCCTCGAGCAGCAGCTTCAGCGTTCCGGGCGTGCCGACCGACCGGCCGCCGACCGCGGCGGCGCCGAACGGCACCGGCTTGCCGTCCGGACCGAGGAACATGCCGCCATCCGCGGCCCTCGGCGCAGTCTCCAGCCCGTCGAGCCCGGTCAGCTTTCCCGCCTTCGCGTCGAACACCAGCAGCAGCGCCCCGCCGCCGATGCCGCTCGACTGCGGCTCGACCAGGTTCAGCACCAGCTGCACCGCGATCATCGCGTCGACCGCGGTGCCGTTCTCCGCCAGCACGTCATAGCCGGCCCAGGCCGCGATCGGATTGGTGGCCGCCACCATGAATTGCTTGGCCCGGACCGCGGGTTCGCGAGTCCGGCCGGCTGCAGCCTCGGTCGCAACAACGATGCTCGTGCCGGCCGCCGGCGGCGACTCCGGCCGGGCCGGGCCGGCGGAGCCGAGCAGCAGGCCGGCGCCGATGGCACCGCACAAACTCGAGGCCCACCACCCGGTCCGCCGCATCCTCTTCCCCGGCAAATTGCACAAAATTTGCATAAGGGATTATTCCACGACAGCGGCTGGTTCCCAATCCCCTGTCTGAGGGGGGCCGCTTTGCGGGCCGGTCAGGTCAGGTTCAGGCCGCCATCCAGCATCACGATCTCGCCGGTCACGTAGTCCGAGTGGATCAGGCCGGACACCACCTCCGCCACATCGGCCGGCTGGGCCGGGCGTCGCATCGGCGCCGCGGTGGCCCAGAGGTCCTGCGCCTCGGTCCAGTTGGCGGTCATCGGCGTGTCGACCAGGCCGGGGGCGACGGCATTGACCCGAATCGCCGGCGCCAGCGACTTGGCCAGCAGGCGGGTCATATGGTGCAGCGCCGCCTTGGAGGCGGCGTAGGGCACCGAGGCGCCGCGCGGCCGGATCCCGGCATGGGACCCGATATTGACCACCGCCGCCGGCCGGCCCCGGACGATCGCCGACCGGCGCAGCGCCGCCTCGGCCTCCGCCACCAGCAGCCAGGGGGCGATGACGTTGACCTGGTACAGCCGGCGCCACAGCTCGGGCGTCGCCGCCTTCAGGTCGCCATGCGGCACCGTGGCGGTGATGCCGGCGCTGTTGACCAGCGCATCGATCCGGCCATGCCGCGCCAGCACCGCCCGCACCAGGGCCGGCGGCCCGTCATCGGTCGCCAGGTCGGCGGCGGTGTAGCCGGCGCCGCAGCCCAGCTCCACCGCCAGCGCCTCGCCGGCCGCGACCGAGGCGCGCGAATGCAGCGCCACGGCCCAGCCCTCGACGGCCAAGCGCCGGGCGACCGCCGCGCCGATGCCCGAGGTCGATCCGGTCACCAGCGCCACCGGCCGGTCGGGTGCGGTCATGGTCCGTGTCCTTTTCTGTCGTCCCTTCCGGGCTACAGGACGGCGCTGCGACGGTCGAGTCCTCGCCGAGCCCGGGCGCTGCCCTTATAGTGCGCGCCATGACGCAGTCCGACGACATGATGGTGTTCGACCGGGCGCTGGTGCGCCGGCGGCGCGACCGCGCGGCCCCGGGCCTGGCCGGGCACAATTTCCTGTTCGAGCATGTGGCGGCGATGCTGGCCGACCGGCTGCTCGATGTCACCCGCCGCTTCCCGGTGGTGCTCGACCTCGGCTGCCATGACGGTGCCATGGCCCGGGCGCTGGCCGGCAGCGACCGGGTCGACACGCTGGTCCAGGCCGACCTGTCCCCGGCGCTGGCCCGCCGCGCCGCCGCCAATGGCCGACCGACCCTGGCCTGCGACGAGGAGCTGCTGCCCTTCGGCGAGGGCACGCTGGACCTGGTGCTGAGCAACCTGTCGCTGCACTGGGTCAACGACCTGCCGGGCGCGCTGGTGCAGATCCGCCAGGCGCTGCGGCCGGACGGGCTGTTCCTGGCGGCGATGCTGGGCGCCGGCACGCTGGTCGAGCTGCGCACCGCCCTGGTCGAGGCCGAGACCGAGCTGATCGGCGGCGCCAGCCCGCGCCTGTCGCCCTTCGCCGATCTGCGCGATGCCGCCGGCCTGCTGCAGCGCGCGGGCTTCGCCCTGCCGGTGGCGGATGCGGAGACGGTGACGGTCAGCTACGAGAACGCCTTCCGCCTGATCGCCGACCTGCGCGGCATGGGCGAGACCAATGCCGGGCTGAACCGCAACCCGGCGACCCCGCCGCGCGCCTTCTGGCCGACTGTTGCCGCCCGCTACGCCGAGCGCTTCGCCGAGCCGGACGGGCGCATCCCGGCCAGCTTCGAGGTGCTGTTCCTGGCCGGCTGGGCGCCGCATGACAGCCAGCAGAAGCCGCGACCGCGCGGCAGCGCCAGCCGCTCCCTGGCCGAGGCGCTGGGCACGGTGGAGCGGCCGGTGCGGCAATAGGCTGTGCCTACGCGCCGCCCAGCTCCCGCTTCATGACGATGGCGTCGACCGTGGTGTCGCCGACCTTGTAGTAGCCCTTGCGGCGGCCCGCCTCATGAAAGCCGGCACTGCGGTACAGCGCCAGCGCCGCCGCATTGTCGGTCGCCACCTCGAGGAACAGGGTCGCCGCACCGGCGGCGGCGCTGCGCTCGGCCAGCGCGTCGAGCAGCCGCCGCCCCTCGCCCCGGCGGCGGCGGTCGGGCAGGAGGGCAATCGACAGCAGCTCGGCCTCGTCCGCCGCCACCCGCCCGAGGGCATAGCCGGCCGGCTCTCCCGTCTCATCCAGCGCGATCAGCGCGAACACGCCGGGTCCGGCCAGCAGCTGCGCCAGCTGGTCCGGCGCCCAGGCCTCGGCGAAGGCGGTTTCGTACAACGCCGACAGTACCGCGGCCTCGGCCGGGCCGACCTCGACGATGCGCATCACGGCTTCGGCGCCCGCTCAGCCAGCGGCACCGCGTCGGGCGGGCGGACATAGAGCGGCGGCGGCGGGCCCTCACGCGCCCCGTCCGCCCGCTCCTCAGCCAGCCGGGCCACAGTGGCCGGGTCGATCGCGACAGGGCCGGCGTGGTGCACATCCGCCCGTCCGGCCAGAGCCGGCAGCACCAGATGAATGCCGTCGCCGGCGAGGGTCAGGGGGCCGGGTGGAACCACCGCGACGAGATCGGCGGCCCGCAGGCACAGCGGCTCGCTCAGCGGGGTGCCGGCGGCGTCGAACAGCCGGGCGAAGGGCTCGGTCCGGCGGCCGTCCAGCGCCACCAGCACGGTGCCCGCGGCGACCGGGCCGAGATCGGCCAGCACCGCATCGAAGCTGGGAATGCCGACGATTTTCCGGCCGGCACCGAGCGCCAGGCCGCCGACCGCGGCAAGGCCGACGCGGAGCCCGGTGAAGGAGCCGGGGCCGGTGGTGACGCCGAACAGGTCGATCTCGCCGGGCGCGACCCCGGCCTCGGCCAGCACCTCCAGCACCAGCGGCATCAGCCGGACGGCATGGCCCTGGGCCATCGGCTCGGTCCGCGCCGCGACCAGCCGCCCGTCGCGCCGCACCGCCACGCCGCAGCCGGCGCCCGCCGCATCGAGCCCGAGCACGATCATGCGGCGGCTCCGGTCGGTGCAGCCGATATCCGGGCTCTGTTCATGGGGGAATCCGGTCGGTCCACGCCCTCACACGATCCGGCAGACTTCCTCGAAGGCCAGGCGAGGGCGGCGGGGGAATTCCTTGTTGCGGTCGACATAGCCGATATCGACCAGCAGGCTGGAGCGCCAGCGGGTGCCGGAGAGAAAGGCCGCGTCGACCTTGGCGCGGTCGAACTCCGCCACCAGCCAGCAGCCGAGGCCCAGGCCGCGCGTCGCCATGATCAGATAAGCCGCCTGCATCGCCGCGTCGCGATGCGCCGTCTCCTGCGCCAGGTCGGGGCGGGCGGCGAAGCGGATCGCCGTCTCCGGCTCGTCCGGCAGCAGCCGCGGCAGGTGCTCGTGGAAGGCCGCATCATAGGCCACGATCGCGGTCACCGGCGCCTGCAGCGTGGCGCCCAGCACCTCGGGGTCGACCGAGGGGCGCAGCGCCGCCCTGCCCTCCTCCGAGGTGACGAAGACGATCCGCGCCGGACAGGAATTGGCGCTGGTCGGCCCCCGCTTCATCAGATCGTAGATCGCCCGGAGCGTCGCCTCCGGGAT
>JAEKLZ010000069.1 GCA_019508225.1 Inquilinus limosus
GCCGGCGACGCCGCGCACATCCATTCTCCCCTGGGCGGCCAGGGGCTCAACCTCGGGCTTGGCGACGCGATGAATCTGGGCTGGAAGCTGGCCTCCACGATCCGCGGCGACGCTCCGCCCGGCCTGCTCGACAGCTATGGGGTGGAACGGCATCCGGTGGGGGCGCAGGTGCTGGACTGGTCGCGCGCCCAGGTCGCGCTGATGCGGCCGAGCCGGAGCTCACGCGCGCTCGAAGCCATCATCCGCGATCTCATCGACACGCGCGACGGCGCGACCTACTTCGCCGGGCGCGTGTGGGGTGTGTCCCTCCGATACGATCTCGGCGGCGGCCACCCGCTGGTGGGCCGCAGCGCCCCCGATGTCGAGCTGGTCGACGGGACCCGGCTCGGGGACCGTCTCGGGACGGGCAAGGGCCTCCTCCTCGACTTCGACGGCCATGCGCCGCTTCGGGCGCTTGCCGGCCGCTGGGGTGGCCGGATCGTCTATGTCGCCGGCGACGCCAAGGACAGGCTGGGCTTGGGTGCCATGCTCATCCGTCCCGATGGCGTCCTCATATTGCGGCAGGTCGTCGGCGATGGTGTACCAGGGCGCCTTGGAACCGACGAAGATGTGCTCGGTCGGCCGGATGGTCGGGTCGTCGACCAGTGTGCCCATGGCGACATGGACATAGGCGCCGTCGCGGACGACCGAGAACAGCAGCGACCCGCAGGCCCGGCAATGCGTGTTGTTGTGGTCCGGCTCGCCATAGATCATCAGCGCATCCCGGCCCCGGGTCACCGTCAGCTTGCCGCGCTCGATGCCGGCGATGGGCTTGAACGCCGACCCGGTCGTCCGCCGGCAGTTCGAGCAGTGGCAGTTCAGGGCGTAGCGGAACTCGTCCGCCACCTCGTAATGGACGGCGCCGCAATAGCATTTGCCGGCCAGCATGCGCGTGCTCTCGGTCATGGGCTTTCCTCTCCGACGGACTTGGTTGGGGCCAGCGTATCGCTCCGCGCTGCGCCTTGACAGCCCGGTGCCGGCGGCGCTCTGTTCCGGCAGATTTGAAGGGGAGAAGCCCATGCCCGACCATCGTCGAGACGGCACCGGTGAGGCGGTGGCGCGCATCGTGCCGGCCGCCAACACCCACCGCAATCCCGGCATGGCGCTGGAGCTGGACTGGGTCGAGGCGGCGCGGGTCAATCTCAGCGCCGCCGAGCGCCGGGCCGCCACCATGACCGCGCGGCGCAGTGTGAAGAAGGAATACCAGGCCGCCTGGCTGGTGAAGGCCCTCACCTGCATGGACCTGACCACCCTGGCCGGCGACGACACGCCGGGCCGGGTGCAGCGCCTCTGCGCCAAGGCCCGCCACCCGCTGCGCGACGATCTGGTCGAGGCGCTGGGCCTGGCCGACCGGCCGCCCACCGTCGGCGCCGTCTGCGTCTACCCGACCATGGTCGGCGCCGCGGTCAAGGCGCTGGCCGGCAGCGGTATCCCGGTCGCCTCGGTCGCCACCGGCTTCCCGGCCGGCCTCACCCCGCTGCCGCAGCGCCTGGCCGAGATCCGCTATGCGGTGGAGGAGGGGGCGGCCGAGATCGACATCGTCATCCATCGCGGCCAGGTGCTGAACCGCGAATGGTCCGCGCTCTATGACGAGGTGCGGGCGATGCGCGAGGCCTGCGGCGACGCGCATCTGAAGACCATCCTGGCCACCGGCGACCTGCGGACCCTGCGCAATGTCGAGGCCGCCAGCCTGGTCTGCATGATGGCCGGCGCCGACTTCATCAAGACCTCGACCGGCAAGGAGGATGTCAACGCCACCCTGCCGGTCAGCCTGGTATCGCCTGGCTGATCCTGATGAAGGAGGAGCTGGGCCGGCCCTGGCTGGAGCCGGAGCTGTTCCGCATCGGCGCTTCCTCTCTGCTCGCCGATGTCGAGCGCCAGATCGAGCATTTCGTCACCGGCCGCTATTCGGCCGGCTTCCGCCACGCTTCCGCCTGAGACCGTCCGAACATCCCTTCCCTTGTCATTCCCGCGAAAGCGGGAATCTCCTTCCGCCCAGGGCGCTACGAGATCCCCGCTTTCGCGGGGATGACGATGAGAGGGGGAGAATTCGATCTTGAACGGTCTCCGAGGAGACAGACCATGCCCCGAATTGCTGAGATTCTCGACACCATGGAATACGGCCCGGCGCCCGAGGACAGCGGCATCGCCCGTGAGTGGCTGGCGCGGCACGACAAGGGCTTCGGCCATTTCATCGACGGCAAGTTCGTCGCCCCGGCCGAGGGCGGCCGCTTCGAGGTGCTGAACCCGGCCACCGGCAAGCCGCTGGCGCAGGTGGCGCAGGGCACGGCCAAGGATGTCGACGCCGCGGTCAAGGCCGCGCGCCGGGCGCAGAAGGGCTGGGCGGCGCTGCCGGGGTCCGAGCGCGCCCGCCACCTCTATGCCCTGGCGCGCCATGTCCAGCGCCGCGAGCGGCTGCTGTCCGTGATCGAGACCATGGACAACGGCAAGCCGATCCGCGAGAGCCGGGACATCGACATCCCGCTGGTCGCCCGCCACTTCTACCACCATGCCGGCTGGGCCTCGCTGGTCGAGACCGAGTTCCCCGGCTATCGCCCGGTCGGGGTCTGCGGCCAGATCATCCCGTGGAACTTCCCGCTGCTGATGCTGGCCTGGAAGGTGGCGCCGGCGCTGGCGGCCGGGAACACGGTGGTGCTGAAGCCGGCCGAGTTCACGCCGCTGACCGCGCTGCTGTTCGCCGAGATCGCCCGAGAAGCCGGGCTGCCGCCGGGCGTCTTGAACATCGTCACCGGCGACGGCATCACCGGCGCCTTGATCGTCGAGCATGCCGATGTCGACAAGATCGCCTTCACCGGCTCGACCGAGGTCGGGCGCCGGATCCGCGAGGCGACCGCCGGCACCGGCAAGAAGCTGTCGCTGGAGCTGGGCGGCAAGTCGCCCTTCATCGTCTTCGACGACGCCGATCTCGACGCCGCGGTCGAGGGCGTGGTGGATTCGATCTGGTTCAACCAGGGCCAGGTCTGCTGCGCCGGCTCGCGCCTGCTGGTGCAGGAGAGCGTGGCCGACCGGCTCTACGACAAGCTGAAGCGCCGGATGGCGACGCTGCGGGTCGGCGATCCGCTCGACAAATCGACCGATATGGGCCCGATCGTGGCCCAGGTGCAGCTCGACCGGATCAAGCATTACGTCGAGCTGGGCAAGAAGGAAGGCGCCACCTGCTGGCAGGAATCGGCGACGCTGCCCAAGGGCGGCCTGTACTTCCCGCCGACCCTGTTCACCGGGGCCGAGCCGGCCTCGACCATCGCCCAGGACGAGATCTTCGGCCCGGTGCTGACGGCCTCGACCTTCCGCACCGTCGACGAGGCCGTGAGCCTGGCCAACAATTCGCGCTACGGCCTGGCGTCCTCGGTGTGGTCGGAGACGGTGAACCAGGCGCTGCATGTCGCGGCGCGGCTCAAGGCCGGCGTGGTCTGGATCAACTGCGCCAACATGTTCGACGCCGCGGTCGGCTTCGGCGGCTATCGCGAGAGCGGCTTCGGCCGCGAGGGCGGGCGCGAGGGCCTGTACGAATACCTGGTGCCGGGCTGGGAGAAGGACGCGCCGGCGCTGAAGCCGGTGGCCGCGGCCCCGCTGGCGGCGGTGCCGCTGGGCGGCGACCACGACCTGCCCTCGATCGACCGCACCGCCAAGCTCTATGTCGGCGGCAAGCAGGCCCGGCCGGATGGTGGCTACAGCACCAGCGTGCTCGACCTCAAGGGCCGGGCGCTGGGCCAGGTCGGCCTCGGCAACCGCAAGGACATCCGCAACGCGGTCGAGGCCGCGCACAAGGCCACCGGCTGGAGCAGCCTGGCCGGGCACAACCGGGCCCAGGTGCTGTACTTCCTGGCCGAGAACCTGGTCGCCCGGTCCGACGAGTTCGCCCGCCGGATCGCCAGCATGACCGGTGCTTCGGCCAAGGCCGCCGCGGCGGAGGTCGAGGCCGCGGTGCGGCGGATCTTCTTCTATGCCGGCTTCGCCGACAAATATGACGGCCAGGTGCATGACGCCCGCGCCCGCCAGGTGACCCTGGCGATGAACGAGCCCTGGGGCGTGATGGGCCTGCTGTGCCCGGACGAGGCGCCGCTGCTCGGCTTGGTCTCGCTGGTGGTGCCGGCGATCGCCATGGGCAACCGCGTCGTGGTGGTGCCGTCGCCGCGCCACCCGCTGGCGGCGACCGATTTGTACCAGGTGCTCGACACCTCCGACGTGCCGGACGGCGTGGTCAACATCGTCACCGGCGAGCGCGACGTGCTGGCCAGGACCCTGGCCGAGCACGACGACGTCGCCGCCCTCTGGTATGTCGGCCCGGCCGAAGGCGGTGCTTTGGTCGAGAAGGCCAGCGCCGGCAACCTCAAGGCCACCTGGACCAACCAGGGCCGCCGCCGCGACTGGCTGTCGGATGTCGAAGGGCAGGGCCGCGACTATCTGCGCCGGGCCACCCAGGTGAAGAACATCTGGCTGCCTTACGGGGAGTGAGGCGACTCGGGCGTGCTGACGGCGATTATCTAGTCAAAATTTTTTTAGAGAGTTGGAGATCTATTAAAATGATCAATGTCTGCGACGTATGTTCTTTGATGTATAACGATTTTCAGAAGATAAATGGGATTTGCCCTAATTGCTTTAAGAAAGGGGTTGAGCACTACAGTTCTGTTGCAAGGCCGCGATTAAAGGATTTATTTTACAATAACATCATCATAAAAAAACTGTTGTTAAAAGAAAATACTTTGGAATGCTTATCACGATTTATTGAATCTGGATTCTTAGATGGTCGTCGATTTCGGAATAATGAAATGGGCCCTTGCTATGAGAGAGAAATACAAAAATTCATTGTTGGTGCTGTTGAAAGCCGATTCCCCCAGGTGATGATGGAAGCGGCGGTGCGTGGAACTCTAATAGAGGCTGGGGCTGTCGGACCGGGGCGGCCGCCGATTAGATTTCGAGAGAACGAAAGAGGCCGCAGCTCAGAGTACGATATTGTAATTTATATGGAATTTGAAGAAACGTCTAAGCCGGCATACATAATAGAGGTAAAGAGATTCGGTATAAATGGATACTATGATTTGAACAAGATAGCATTAGATTTTGATAGATGCGCAAAGTCTGTAGAGGAGAATTCCAGGAGAGGTGGATCGATTTCGTGTGCCATAACTTGCTTCGATATAATACACAATAGTAAGGAAAAGTTAGATGAAATATTTTCGAAAATCAGGTATGTTGCGCATATGGCTCCGATAGAAAGACGATGCAATATGGTGAATTTTAATGATCTGTCTCCAGCTGAGTCAAGGAAGGTAGTTTATGTCGAAAATGAGGTAAAAAGAACTGTTTTCTGGAGAATTGGGATTTATGGATTCGTTTCCAGAGTCACGTAGTTATTTCGATCTACATATACTTAGATTGAATTTCCGCAACGGTACCGTCCGATTTGATATCGAGCCGAAGGCTCTGGACGCTCAAGTCGAGTCCGGGCATGACAGTTGACGTTGGCTGAAGCCAAGGGAGCCGGCTCGGCGGGCAAAAGGAGGATCATGTCCAACACCTGGACCATGCCGTCGGGCTTTCCCGACCTGCCGGCGGGCCAGGTGCAGGTCTGGCGCCTGAACACCGACCGCGACCCGCAGGCCGGCCTGGCCGTGCTGTCGGCGGAGGAGCGGCAGCGCGCCGGCCGGTTCCGCACCGGCCTGCTGCGCGCCCGCTACGTCGCCGCCCATGCGGCGCTGCGGCTGCTGCTCGGCCGCGCTCTCGACGTCCCGGCAGAGCAGTTGCGCTTCCGCCAGAATGCCTGGGGCAAGCCGGGGCTGACCGAGGGCGACCTGCGCTTCAACCTCTCGCATAGCGGGCCCTGGGCCGTGGTGGCGCTGGCCCGCGGCATCGAGGTCGGCGTCGATGTCGAGGCGGTGTCGCACCCGCCGCCGCTGGAGGTCGCCGGCATCGCCTATTCGGCGGCCGAGCGGGCGGCCCTGGCCGGCCTGTCAGGCCCGGCGCTGGCCGCCGCCTTCTACGCGGTCTGGACCCGCAAGGAGGCGCTGTCCAAGGGCATCGGCCGCGGCTTCTCCTTCGACTTCACCGGCTTCACCGTCAGCGCCGACCCGGCCGAGCGGACCAGCCGCCCGGCATTGCCGCCCGACCTCGCCGGCACGGACTGGCACCTGCTCGACCTGCCGGCGCTGGAGGGCGCGGCCGCCGCCTTGGCCGTCCCGGCCGCCGGCCTCGGCATCGCGACGTGGCGCTTCGAGCCGGGGCTGTGGGGGCTGTAGGATAGGACCACAGGCAGGAGAGGCGCGCATGCTGGACCACGTCACCATCCGGGTCGGCGATTTCGAGCGGTCGAAGGCCTTCTACGACGCGCTGCTGGCGCCGCTCGGCATCACCCGGCTCTACGCCGACGGCGAGACCTTCGCCGGCTATGGCGCCGGCCGCCGGGCGTTCTTCTGGATCGGCCTGCATGACGGCGCCGTCACCGGCACCCATGTCGCCTTCGCCGCGCCGGACCGGGCGACGGTCGACCGCTTCCACGCGGCGGGCCTCGCCGCCGGCGGCCGCGACAACGGCGCGCCCGGGCTGCGGCCGCGCTACCACCCCGACTATTACGGCGCCTTCCTGCTCGACCCCGACGGCCACAATGTCGAGGCGGTCTGCCGCGAGGCGCCCTGAGCCCGGGATGGATCGAAGTCCGGTCACGTCAGGATCTGAGTTGTTGCCTCTCCCGCTTGCGGGAGAGGTCGGAGACGCGAAGCGGCTCCGGGTGAGGGCTCTTTGTCGAGGCCCGGGCCAACCCTCACCCGGTCTCGCTGCGCGAGCCCGACCTCTCCCGCCAGGCGGGAGAGGCAATACCTACCGCGACCGGATGACCCGATCCGGCCCAAAACCCATCCTGTCCTAGGTCGCCAGGAACCCGCCATCGACCGGCACGATCGCGCCGTTCATCATCGCCGAGCCGTCGCCGAGCAGGTACAGGATCACCTCGGCGACCTCCTCCGGCTGGGCGAAGCGGCCGAGCGGGATGCGGCCCAGCATCGGGCCGGACTTGGCCGGGTCGCTCCAGGCCTTCACCGCCATCGGCGTCAGCGTCACCACCGGGTTGACGCTGTTGGTGCGGATGCCGTGCGGCCCCAGCTCCACCGCCATCACCCGGGTGATCTCGTCCAAGGCACCCTTCGAGGCGCAATAGGCGGTATGGTCCGGCAGGCCGATCATCGACGACACGCTCGACACGTTGACGATGGCGCCCTTCTGCCCGCGGCGGATCAGGTCGCGCGCCACCACCTGGGCCACGATCATCGGCGCCCGGGCGTTCACCGCCATGATCGCATCGAAATTCTCGACCGAGGTGTCGAGGAAGGATTCCAGCGTGGTGGTGCCGGCGCAGTTCACCAGCGCGTCGACCGGCAGCGCCTCGGCGGCCGCCCGCCGCGTCGCCTCGGCATCGCCCAGGTCGACCGCGATGGTGCGGCAGCCGATCTCCTGCTTCAGGCTCGCCAGGTCCTCGGGACTGCGAGTGGCGGCGATCACCTCGGCGCCGCGCCGGTGCAGCAGCACCGCCGTCGCCCGGCCGATGCCCTTGCCGGCGCCGGTCACCAGCACCCGCCGCCCGGTGAAATCCTGCCCGCCCATACCATCCTCCCTGTATCGGCTCGCGATGCCACCCTATATCAGGGTCGGAACGCCGGCGCCTCCCCGACCGGCTCAGAGACCGTTTGGAAATGCGCTGGCGTGAGTCGGATGGCGGTGGTTTCGAGAACCGGAGCGCAGCGCACATTGGTGCGTGAGCACCGGAAGCGGAGAAACCGCCGTCAGACGGCCGCGCCAGTAGCATTTACAACGGTTTCTCAGGAGATCGAGCATGCCCGAACCCTATCCCGTGACCCGCAGCGATGCCGAGTGGCGCCAGATCCTGACGCCCGAGCAATACCAGGTGATGCGGCAGCACGGCACCGAACGGCCGGGAAGCTGCAGCCTGCTCAGCGAGCACCGGCCGGGCGCCTTCTGCTGCGCCGGGTGCGGCAGCAAGCTGTTCGAATCGAAGCTGAAGTTCGAGAGCGGCACCGGCTGGCCCAGCTTCAACGACCCGGTGCCGGATGCGGTCGAGACCTCGGTCGACCGCAGCTGGGGCATGACCCGCGTCGAGGCGCATTGCGCCACCTGCGGCAGCCATCTCGGCCATGTCTTCGAGGATGGCCCGCCGCCCAGCGGGCTGCGCTATTGCATCAACGGCGTGGCGCTGGACTTCCAGCCGGAGTGAGCCGGGCCACGTTCGAAAACGCTCTCGCAGGCTGCAAAATCGCACAATCCTGATAGGAACGAGGTGCCCGTCTCCTCCCGTTATGCGTGTATTCGAAACGCGAGGAGACGGGCCATGGAACATCGCGAGGAAACCACCACGCTGATTTCCGGCGACAAGGTTGCCGGGACCGAGGTCTACAACACGGCGGGCGACCATCTCGGCGAGATCCACGACGTGATGCTCGACAAGATGTCGGGGCGCGTCGCCTATGCCGTGATGTCCTTCGGCGGCTTCCTCGGCATCGGCGAGAAATATCACCCGCTGCCGTGGTCGGCGCTGACCTACGACACCAGCCAGGGCGGCTATGTCGTGAACCTGTCGCGCGAGCAGCTGGAAGGCGCCCCGGTCTACGCCGACGACGAACAGCCTCGCTGGAATCGCGAATACGAGCAGGACATCCACGATTATTACGGCATCAGCCCGTACTGGACCGGCCCGTTGCCGCGCTGACGGACGCCGGGAGGCCGCCATGCCGGAGCGCGTCGTCGACGTCTTCGATGAGACCGGTGCCCTGGTGACGAGCTACACCGTCATCCTGGCCGGCGACGCGCCGGCCGAGGCGTATGAGGCCGAAGCGCTCCGCATGGCGGCCTTCGATGTGGCCGTTTCCGCCGATCGGCTCGCCGGATTGACGGCGAAGGTCCGATGGTAGCGCGGCATCGCCGGTGTTGGTCCAAGGTCTAATCGTCAGCCATGGGACGGCCGATCCCGGAGCGCCGTTGATCTCGAGACACTGAACTTGCAGGAGGAATCACCATGAAGTGGGCCCTGATCGTCTCCATGGCGGCGGGCTTGATGGCATTGAGCTCTCCCGCCCTGGCAGATTGCCGCCAGGACATCGACCGGCTGGACGCTCAGTTCAAGCAGACGGAATCGCAAAGCGGGCAGCCCGCGGCCACTCCCCATCAGACGCAGACGATGCAGGGGGCGCAGCCGCAGGAGGGCACCGCCGGCGCCATGCCGGGCACCGGAAGCGCCCCGGATGCCGCGTCCAGCGCGCATCAGCGGGAGGTGCTGAAAGGGGCGGGCCAGCAGTCGCCGCAGGAGCAGTTCGCGGCCAGCCTGCAGGAGGCCCGCCAACTGGCGCAGAACGGCGACGAGACCGGCTGCATGGCGAAAGTCGAGGCCGCGCGCAAGCTGCTCGGCACGCCCTGACGGGCTCCAGGCCGATCGCCAAAACACGCTCGGGCCTGCGGAGGCGGTCTCCGCAGGCCCGATCCGTTCACGCCGACTCGAGGGTCAGCAGCGTCCGACGGCGTGGCAGTTCGTCAGGCCGCCGACAGCAGCGCCGCCGACACCGCCGATGATCGCGCCGGTCCCGACATTGCCGCCGGTGATCGCGGCCGTTCCGGCGCCGAGGCCGGCACCGAGCGCGCCGCCCGAAAGAGCCCGGGTGCCGGGGTCCCGGCCGCACGCTGCGAGCGACAGCGCCGCAGCGAGAATGATCATGGCTGGCTTCAGCATTGCGATCTCCGTGCCTGTTCAACTCAAATCTGGAAACGATGGAGAGCGTGTGGCCGTTCCCCGCCCGCGGCGGCAAAGGGGAAGGGGTGTGGCATAGATGCCTCACACCCCGATCGCCGCCTTCACCTTGGCGGCGGTCAGCGGCAGGTCGCGCAGCCTGTGGCCGATGGCGTCGGCGATGCCGTTGCCCAGCGCCGCGCCGGCCGGGCCCTGGCCGGTCTCGCCGCAGCCCAGGAAGGGCGCGCCCGGCCGGTCGATGATATGGACCTCGACGCTGTCCGGCACCGCGTCGAAGCGCAGGATCGGATAGGTCGACCAGTCGACCGAGGTGATCCGGCCCCGGTCGAAGCCGACGCTTTCGTACAGGGTCCAGCTCATCGACTGCAGCATGGCGCCCTCGATCTGGTTGCGCACCCCGTCGGGGTTGACCACCTGGCCGGTGTCGACCGCGGCGACGATGCGCGGCACCCGGACCGCGCCGGTCTCGCGTTCGACCGCGACCTCCACCGCCACGGCGCAATAGGCGGCCAGGTTCTTGTAGCGGGCGAAGGCGAAGCCGCGGCCATGCCCCGGCGCGGCCGGCCTGCCCTTGTCCCAGCCGAAGGCCTCGGCGGCGGCGGTGACGACGTCGCGGCCGCGCGGGTCGTCCAGATGCTTCAGCCGGAACTCGACCGGGTCGGCGCCGGCCGCCAGCGCCAGCTCGTCCATGAAGCTCTCGATCGAGAACACGTTCATCTGCGCGCCGAGCGAGCGCAGGGCCGAGATGCGCAGCGGCATGTCCGGCAGGAAATGATGCACCACCCGCGCGCTGGTCAGGGTGTAGAGCGGGATGGCGTTGCGGTCGCCGCCGCCCTCCGGCTGCGGCAGCGGCTTCGGCGCCGGCAGCGGGAACGGCTTGGCCAGGTGCCGGGCGGCCAGCAGGCTGCCGGCCGGGCCCGGGCGCATCGAATGGGTGTTGCTCCAGACGCCATAGTCCCAGTCGGCGATGCGGCCGGTGTCGTCCAGCGTGGCCCGGGCCTGGGTCACCATGGCCGGGCCGTAGGGTTCCCAGGCATGCTCCTGCTCGCGCATCCACTGCACCCGCACCGGGCGGCCGGGCAGGGCCGTGGCCAGCAGGGCGGCATCGGCCGCGGCGTCGTCGGCGGCGTTGTGGCCGTAGCAGCCGGAGCCCTGGACATGGATGCAGCGGACCGTCTCGATCGGGCGGCCCAGCATCTCGGCGATCGCCTTGCGGTCGGGATAGACGCCCTGGGTATGGGTCCAGACCGTCAGCAGCCCGTCCCGGTCCTGCTGCGCCACGGCGCAGGACGGGCCGATCGACCCGTGCAGCAGATAGGGTTTGGTGTAGCGGGCCTCGACGGTCCCGCCACCGGCCGGCACCGGCGCGTCGTGCCGGTCGAGGATGGCGAAATCCTGGGCGGGCAGGGCCAGCAGCGCCTCGGGCAGCCGGGCCTGGTCCGGCAGCGTGGCGTCCTCCTGCCACTGCGCCGCGGCGGCCAGCAGCCGCATCGCCTTGATCGCCTGGTACTCCTGCTCCGCCGCCACCGCCAGGAAGTCGCCGTCGCGCACCACCTTGACCACGCCGGGCAGGGCCTCGACCGCGCTGCTGTCGACTGCCGTCAGCCTGGCGCCGGGGCTGGGCGGCCGCACGATCCGGGCGTGCAGCATGCCGGGCAGCCGCATGTCCTGGACATAGGCGGCGCCGCCCGTGACCTTGGCCGGGATGTCGATCCGCGGTACCGGCCGGCCCATCACCCGGAAGGCGCCAGGGTCGGTCAGCGGCGACTCCGGCTTGGCCTCGACATGCAGCGACAGGGCTGCCGCCAGCGCGCCGAAGGAGCGGCGGTTGCCGTCCGGCGCCAGCACCGTGCCGGCCTCGATCCGCAGCTGCTCGGCCGGCACGGCCATCTGCCGCGCCGCCTCGCCCAGCAGGATCGCCCGCACCTGGGCCGCGGCGTGGCGGATGGCGGTGCCGCTGTCCTGCATCGAATGGCTGCCGGCGGTGTAGCCCTCATTGGCGGTGCGGCCGGTGTCGGCGGTGACGATCTCCAGCCTCTCGAAGGTCAGGCCCAGCTCCTCGGCCGCGA
>JAEKLZ010000312.1:0-4773 GCA_019508225.1 Inquilinus limosus
GCTTGAAGACGATCGCCATGTGGCCTCCTTGTCCCGCTTGCCCGGCGCCTAAAGGTCGAGATGCAGCGTCGTCCCCTCGAACCGGGACACGCAGACCATGTCCTTGCCGCCGGCCGCCTTCTCTTCATCGGTCAGATAGACGTCGTGATGCAGCAGCGTGCCGTCGCAGGCGACGACCGCGGCCTCGCACTGGCCGCAGGCCCCGCCGCGGCACAGGAACGGCGCATCGACGCCCGCCGCCTCGATCGCGTCCAGCATGCTTTCGTGATGCCCCACATGGACCGTCTTGCCGGACCGCAGCAGCCGGATGGTGAAGGGCTTGCCGGGCAGCGGCGCCAGGAAGCGTTCGGAATGCAGGTTCTCGGCCGGCCAGCCGGCCTCCACCCCCGCCTTCAGCACGCCGTCGATCATGCCGGAGGGGCCGCAGACATAGAGATGCGTGCCGAGCGGCTGGCTGTCGAGCAGCCGCCCGATCGGCATGGCCTCGCCCTCCGCATCGCAATAGACGGTGACGCGGTGCGGGCCGTAGCGATCCGCCAGTTCGCGCCAATAGGCGCCGCGGTCGCGGCTGCGGATGGCGTAGTGCAGCTCGAAGTTCAGGCCCTCGCGGGCGAACTGCTCCATCATGGCGATGAACGGCGTGATGCCGATGCCGCCCGCGACCAGCAGGTGCTTGCGGCCGCGCCAATCCGGCTGGAACAGGTTGATCGGGTGGCTGATCCTCAGCGTATCGCCTTCCCGGACCCGTTCGTGCAGGAAGGTCGACCCGCCGCGCGAATTCTCGACATGCAGCACGCTGACCTCATAGGCCGAGCCGTCATGCGGCGGCGACATCAGCGAATAGGCGTTGCGGCGGATATGGCCGTCATCGTCCATCGAGACGATGACATGGGCGCCGCCGGAGAAATACGGCATCGGCCGGCCGTCCAGCCGTTCGAAGCGGAAGCGCTTGACCCGCTCTGCCACCGGCGTGATGCGCGTCACGCGGACGGGAAGCTCGGTGCCGCCGCTCACCGGAACAGCTCCTCTGGCGCCGGGGCGGTGCCCGGTTCTTCCGCATCGACATTGACGCCCTGGAAGGCGCCGAGCCGGCGCGAATAGTGATCCCGCACCAGCAGCGCCAGCCCGCAATGGCCGCAGGCGAAGGGGCTGGTGGTCACGTCCTCGGTGATGCCCTTGCAATGGACGCACTGGACCCGCCGGGCCAGCGAGCCGCGATGCTCGGTGATCACCGAAGCGTGGTCCATGCCGCGGTCCAGCGCCACCGCCATCGCCTGGCCGATGAAGCCTTCGGTGCCGGAGATGTAGAGCCGCGTGCCCATGCGCGCCGTCGCCAGCGTGCCGTTCAGCCGGAACACCAGCGTGGCGATGCTGGGCACGGTGCAGAAGGCGCCGGCGCCGAGGCCGAGCAGCGCCTCGTCATGCCCGCGGCCCTGCGAGCCGCAGGGGGCGTACAGGATCTCGCTGCGGGACAGGATCGGGCCGTCGAGCGCCGCGCGCCGGTCGAGCAGGGCCAGCGCCCCTTCCCCTTCGAGCGCGAAGACATGCCGCCGGGCGTGGGGCTGGATGTCGAGGCCCCGGTAGACCGGCCGGCTCTTGATGCCTGCGACGAGCATGGCCGGCCCTCAGCCCACGGCGGTCCGCTTCTTCTTCTCCGGGTCGTCGAAGGGCAGCGTGTGGGCGATGGCGGCCGCGTCCAGCGCCTTGCCGCGCACCTCGAGCTTGGCGCCGTGCACCGCCTTGTCGACATCGAGGCGCGCGATCGCCATGGATTTCCGGGTCAGCGACGAATAGCAGGGACAGGTGATGACCCCGACCTTCCGCCCGTCGGCCCAGACCTCGTCGCCGGCGTCGGCCGGACGGTCGGCATCGATCAGCATGCCGAAGATCTTGAACCGTTCCTTGCCCTGCAGGCGGGCATGCTCCTCGGCGCCGCGGAAGCCGGTCTTGCCGGGGCTGACGGTGAAGTCGAGGCCGAGCTCCCACAGCGAATCCCCCGGGCCCTGGTCGGCGAAGGGATACATCTGCGAATTGTCGTAGGGGTAGAACAGCAGGTAGCTTTCGACCCGCAGCATGTCGAGGACGCTGAAGCAGCACGGGATGATGCCCAGGCCCTTGCCCTCCTCGACGATCGTGTCCCAGACCAGCGGCGCGTCCTGGCCGCGGACGAAGATCTCGTAGCCGCGCTCGCCGGTGTAGCCGGTGCGCGAGATCATCACCGGCACGCCGAACAGCGTGGTCTGCATGTGGTGGAAGTATCTGAGGTCGCGGATGCCCGGGACGTGCCTAGCGAGATAGTCGACCGCCAGCGGGCCCTGCAGCGACAGGTCGTGGATATCGTCGTCGAACAGCACGGCGCAGTTGCGGCCGGCGGCCTGCTTGGCCACCTCCTCATGGCCGGAGCCGGAGCCATGCACCAGCATCCAGGCGTTCGGCCCGGTGCGGTAGACGATGCAGTCCTCGGTGAAATAGCCGCGGTCGTTCAGCATGCAGGCATAGACCGACCGGCCGGGGGTGATCTTGGCCATGTTGCGGGTGGTGATGTGGTCGAGCACGGCGATGGCGTGCGGCCCGACCAGATGGACCTTCTTCAGCCCCGACACATCCATCAGGCCGGCCTTGGTGCGGACCGCGACATGCTCTTCCGACATGTCCTTGGCATAGGTCCAGGCGGTGCCCATGCCGCTCCAGTCCTCGAGCTTCGACCCCAGCGCGCGATGACGGTCGGCCAGGGCTGAAAAGCGCCACGATAGAGCCATCGTCCGGTCCCCTGTTTTCACTCTATAGAATAATTATTTCCTCACTATAGGCATGTTTCGCGCCGTGACAAGCCGATCTTGCGCGGTCGGCCCGGTCGGCCGGTGTCCGGACCAGCCTAGAATTGCGGCGGCACCAGGCCGGCCGCGCGATGCGCCGCGATCACCGTGTTGGCCATCAGCATGGCGATCGTCATCGGCCCGACGCCGCCCGGGACCGGGGTGATGACGCCGGCCACGTCGGCCACCTCGCCGAAGGCGACGTCGCCGACCAGCCGGGTCTTGCCCTCGCCCTTCTCCGGCGCCGGGACCCGGTTGATGCCGACATCGATCACGGTGGCGCCGGGCTTGATCCAATTGGCGCGGACCATCTCCGGCCGGCCGACGGCGGCGACCAGGATGTCGGCGCGGCGGCACACCCCCGGCAGGTCGGCGGTGCGCGAATGGGCGATGGTGACCGTGGCGTTGGCGGCGAGCAGAAGCTGCGCCATCGGCTTGCCGAACAGGTTGGACCGGCCGATCACCACGGCGCTGAGGCCCGACAAATCGTCGCCATGGGTGCGGCGGACGAAGGCCATGGCGCCGGCCGGGGTGCAGGAGACGAGACCGGTGGCGAGGTCGCCGGTCGCCAGCTTGCCGGCATTGACGACATGCAGGCCGTCGACATCCTTCTCCGGCAGGATCGACTGGATGATCGGATCGGACTGCAGCGGCTTCGGCAGCGGCAGCTGCACCAGGATGCCGTGGATCGACGGGTCGGCGTTCAGCCCGGCGACCAGCGCCGCCAGATCCGCCTGCGTCGTCGTCGCCGGCAGCGTGTGCTGCACGGAATTGAAGCCGCATTCCTTCGCCATCCGGCCCTTGGCGCCGACATAGGCGTGGCTGGCCGGGTCGTCGCCGACGATGACGACGGCCAGGCCGGTCTTCACGCCGGTCTCGGCCTCCAGCGCCGCGGCCGCCGCCTTCACCGAGCCGGTGATGGAGGCGGCGACCTGCCGGCCGTCGATGACCTGCGCCATGCCTCAGCCCATCCGTTCCGAGGCGTAGCTGCCCGGGCTGGCCGGGAAGACCACGGTGCGGTTGCCGTTGATGAAGGTGCGGTGATGGATATGGGCGTGCACGGCCCGGGCCAGCACCTGGCTTTCGACGTCGCGGCCGATCGACACATAGTCCTCGGCGCTCTGGGCATGGGTGATGCGGGCGGTGTCCTGCTCGATGATCGGACCTTCGTCGAGATCGGCGGTGACGTAATGCGCCGTCGCCCCGATCAGCTTCACGCCACGCTCATAGGCCTGCTTGTAGGGGTTGGCGCCCTTGAAGCTGGGCAGGAAGGAATGGTGGATGTTGATGATGCGCCCCGACATCGCCCGGCACATCTCGTCGGACAGCACCTGCATGTAGCGGGCCAGCACGATCAGCTCGGTGCCGGTCTGCTCCACCAGCTCCAGGATCTGCGCCTCGGCCCGCGGCTTGTTCTCCTTCGTCACTTTGATGTGGTGGAAGGGGATGTCGTGGTTGACCACGACCTTCTGGTAGTCGAAGTGGTTCGAGATGACGCCGACGATGTCGATCGGCAGGGCGCCGATCTTCCAGCGGTACAGCAGGTCGTTCAGGCAATGGCCGAAGCGTGACACCATCAGCATCACCTTCGGCCGCCTCTCGCTGTCGTGATACTCGTAGCTCATGCCGAAGGGGGCCGCGACCGCGGCGAAGCCGTCGCGGATCTGCGCCTCGGTGCGGCCCTCCTCGGACCGGAAGCTGACCCGCATGAAGAACTCGCCGGTGTCGAGATCGTCGAATTGCGAGCTGTCGATGATGTTGCAGCCCTGCCCGGCGAGATAGGTGGAGATCGCGGCGACGATGCCGCGGGTCGACCTGCACGATACGGTCAGCACGAAGTTCTTCATCCGGTCCATCCCAAGGCCTAGGTCGTTGCAAAAGCAGGCACGCGACTTATCGGCTGTGCGAGACCGTCACGCGCGGCGCAAAGCGCCGCCCTTGAGCTTAAAAGCGGCGA
>JAEKLZ010000312.1:4778-7273 GCA_019508225.1 Inquilinus limosus
TAGGCGTTCCATTCCTGATGCTTGAGCTTGAGATAGGCCGCCGAGAATTCCGGGCCGACCGCCTGCTTGAGGCCCTCGTCCTCATCATAGGCGCGCAGGGCGTCGAGCAGGTTGAGCGGCAGGCGCGGCGCATCCTTCACCAGATGGCCCTCGGTGTACATGTCGATGTCGTGATGCGGCCCCGGATCGGCATGGCTGCGCACGCCGTCCAGGCCGGCGGCGATGATCACCGCCTGCAGCAGGTAGGGATTGACCGCGCCGTCCGGCAGCCGCAGCTCGAACCGCCCGGGGCCGGGCACGCGCACCATGTGGGTGCGGTTGTTGCCGGTCCAGGTCACCGAGTTGGGCGACCAGGTCGCGCCCGAGATCGTGCGCGGCGCGTTGATCCGCTTGTAGGAATTGACCGTCGGGTTGGTGATCGCCGCCAGCGACGAGGCGTGCTTCATGATGCCGCCGAGGAAATGCCGGCCCTCTGCCGACAGCCCGAATTCGGCCTCCCGGTCGGCGAAGACATTGGTCCGGCCGCTGTTGTCCCAGACCGAGATGTGGCAATGGCAGCCATTGCCGGTCAGCCCCTTGAACGGCTTCGGCATGAAGGTCGCGCGCAGCCCGTGCTTCTCGGCGATCGACTTGACCATGAACTTGAAGAAGGAGTGCTTGTCGGCCGTCTGCAGCGCGTCGTCGAACTCCCAGTTCATCTCGAACTGGCCGTTGGCGTCCTCATGGTCGTTCTGGTAGGCGCCCCAGCCCAGCTCCAGCATGTGGTCGCAGATCTCGGCGATGATGTCGTAGCGGCGCATCAGCGCCTGCTGGTCGTAGCAGGGCTTGCCCGCCGTATCGAGCTCGTCCGAGATCCGGCTGCCATCCGGGGTGACCAGGAAGAATTCGGCCTCGACGCCGGTCTTCACCCGCTTGCCTTCGGCCGCGGCCTCCTTGACCAGGCGCTTCAGCACGTTGCGCGGCGACTGGGCGAGGAGCTGGCCGTCCAGCATGCAGTCGCTGGCGACCCAGGCGACATCCTTCTTCCAGGGCAGCTGGATGACGGAGGACGCGTCCGGCACGGCGAACAGGTCGGGATGGGCCGGCGACATGTCGAGCCAGGTGGCGAAGCCGGCAAAACCGGCGCCGTCCTCCTGCATCGCGGCGATCGCCTGCGCCGGCACCAGCTTGGCGCGCTGGCCCGAAAACAGGTCGGTGTAGCTGATCATGAAATATTTGATGCCCTTGTCTTTGGCAAAGGCAGCAAGGTCCAGCGTCATGCTCGGTCTCCCAGTGAGCTCCCAGAGACATCTTTGTTTGGGCTTGTCCGGGCTGTTCGCCCGGCTGCCCTTGGAGACCGTTTGGAAACGCGCTGGTGTGAGTCGGATGGCGGTGGTTTCGAGAACCGGCGCGCAGCGGACGTTTGGGTCCGTGAGCACCGGAAGCGCAGAAACCGCCGTCAGACGGCCGCACCAGTAGCGTTTCCGAACGGTCTCAATAGCCTCCCTTGCCTGGGATCCAGTCCGTGCCCGCCAGCGGCACCCGCGCCATGGCGGCGGCCGGGACCGTGAGAGCGCAGAGATCTTCGGGTTCCAGGTTGTGCACGTGATTCTTGCCGCAGGCCCGGGCGATGGTCTGTGCCTCCAGCGCCATGACCTTGAGATAATTCGCCAATCGGCGGCCGGCCGCGACCGGGTCGACCCGCTTCATCAGCTCCGGATCCTGGGTGGTGATGCCGGCCGGGTCGCGGCCCTCGTGCCAGTCGTCATAGGCGGCGGCGGTGGTGCCCAGCGCCTCGTATTCCGCCGCCCAGCGCGGATCGTTCTCGCCGATCGCGATCAGCGCCGCGGTGCCGATCGACACGGCATCGGCGCCCAGCGCCAGGGCCTTGGCGACATCGGCGCCGTTGCGGATGCCGCCCGAGATGATGAGCTGGACCTGCCGGTGCATGCCGAGATCCTGCAGCGCCTGCACCGCCGGGCGGATGCAGGCCAGCGTCGGCATGCCGACATTCTCGATGAAGACCTCCTGCGTCGCCGCCGTGCCGCCCTGCATGCCGTCGATGACGATGACGTCGGCGCCGGCCTTCACCGCCAGGGCGGTGTCGTAATAGGGCCGCGCGCCGCCGACCTTCACATAGATCGGCTTTTCCCAATTGGTCAGCTCGCGCAACTCGAGGATCTTGATCTCGAGATCGTCCGGCCCGGTCCAGTCGGGATGACGGCTGGCCGAGCGCTGGTCGATGCCCTTCGGCAGGGTCCGCATCTCGGCCACCCGGTCGGAGATCTTCTGGCCCAGCAGCATGCCGCCGCCGCCGGGCTTGGCGCCCTGGCCGATGACGATCTCGATCGCGTCGGCGCGGCGCAGGTCGCGCGGATTCATGCCGTAGCGCGACGGCAGGTACTGGTAGACGAGGCATTCGGAATGGCCCCGCTCCTCCTCCGTCATGCCGCCGTCGCCGGTGGTGGTCGAGGTCCCGGCCAGCGTGGCGCCGCGGCCGAGCGCCTCCT
Organism: Inquilinus limosus; assembly: GCA_019508225.1. Classification (GTDB taxonomy): domain Bacteria; phylum Pseudomonadota; class Alphaproteobacteria; order DSM-16000; family Inquilinaceae; genus Inquilinus; species Inquilinus limosus_D. Next base: position 7,268 of record JAEKLZ010000312.1, read on the forward strand.
TGGCCG
>JAEKLZ010000070.1 GCA_019508225.1 Inquilinus limosus
ATCAGCTTCTCCAGGATGATCGCCGGCGTCTCCCAGGTGATCCGCCGCAGCTCCAGGAAGCCGCCGGAGAACCAATCGGTCAGCACATGCTTGAGGTCGGCATCCACGATCCGCAGCTCCGGATTCCCGTCGGCGAGGTCGAGCGCGTCGGCGCGCAGCCCGATCACGAACTCGGTGCCTTCGGGCAGCATGTTGATGCGGCGCAACAGCTCCCGCCGCGGCGGCTCCGCCGCTTCGGCCAGGGCCAGGGCGCCGGCCGCTCTGGGCTTGGCCACAAAGGCGGCGGCGGCCGCGGCGATCGCCGCATGGTCGGGCCCGAACTCCCGCGCCAGCATGGTGAAGAACGCCTCGCGGCCGGCCGGGTCCAGGGCGCGGTAGAGGGCGACCAGCTCGCGCGCCAGGGCAATGCCGGAGGCTTCCCCTCGTTCAGACAGCAGCGCGCGGCACAATCCGAGCGGATCCTGCGGCCAGGGCCGGCCGCGGCCGAAGGCGAAGAGCTCGAGACCGCGATCGGCGATCGAGTTGATGAGGTCGGTGATCTGCATCCGGTGCCCGTTCCGCTTCCGCCAGACCCGGTCAGGCTAGTGCGCTTCGCGCCTGCGGGACAATCGCGCCCGGCGCATGCCGGCGATCCGGATCCCGGACGCGCAAACGAAAAGGGCGGCACCGACGGTGCCGCCCTCTTCCCCGATCGATTCTGCGTCAGTTGCGCCGGCCGATGACCACCAGCGAGGCGGCGGAGATCGCCAGGCTCTGCACGACCGAACCGACATCCCGCACCAGGCGGTACAGGTCGAACGGCGTCAGGTCGCGCGGCACGATGATGACCGACCCCGGCGGCACCCTGACCGAGCTGTAGCTCCAGGACGACAGGTCGAGCGGCAGCGCCTGGCCGTTCGGCATCACGACGAAGGTGCGGCCGGTATCCGCCGCCTCGGTCGTGCCGCCGGCGAACTCGACATAGTCGTCCGCGGTCAGCTTGCCGTCGTACTGGACCGTGCCCGGGTTGAGCACCTCGCCGGAGACGGTGACGAAGAGCGGCCGCTTCGGCACGAACAACTGGTCGCCCGTGTCCAGGGCGAAGTCGAGCTCCGGCTTCGCCGCCAGCACGGTCGGGTCGGCCTCGATCACCACCCGGCCGGCGGCCGGGATGCTCTTCAGCTCGGCGACCAGGCTCTGGATCGCCGGCAGGGCAGCGGTCGCGCTCTTGCTGCTGTCGTCACCGCTCTGCTGGACCAGCTGCGGCAGCCCCGCCTGGATCTCGCGGGCGGTGCGCTCGTAGCCCTGCTGCTGCTGCTGCCGCACGGCCTCGCGGGTGAACACCGCGCCATAGGGGAAGGCCTGGTTGGTGTAGCCGCCGGAGCGCTGGATCAGCTGCAGCAGGGTCTCGCCGCGGCGGATCACGTACCGTCCGGGATGGGTGAACTCACCGGCCAGCGTGACGGTCCCGTCCTCACGCAGCTGCGGGTTCTGCGGGATGCGGACGCTGTCGCCCGGGTTCAGCTTGATCGACGCGGTGGTGGTGCCGAGGCTCTGCACCGACCGCCAGGAGCCGCTGAGGTTGGACGGCGACAGGGTCGAGAAGTAGCCGACCTCGATGGCGCGGCGATCGGCCTCGACCGTGGTGCCGCCGGCGACGTCGAGCACGGTGGCGAGCGAGGTGCCCGGGATGATCGGGTAGCTGCCCGGCACCCGCACCTGGCCGTCGAGCGAGACGACGTGCTCGATCACGAAGGGCAGCAGGTCCGGAAAGTCGTCGAAGATCTGCGGGCAGGCGCGGTTGACCTGCAGGGAGCCGGCCGCCTCGATGTTCTGGAACGTCTGCCGCGCGTTGCGGAAACGCCCGGTGGAGTCGTTGCGCACCGCCTCCGCCAACGACCGCAGGCCGAGGCAGCTGCCACTGACATTGACGGGCGGAGGCTGGCTGGTGACCAGCGTCTGGTTCTGGGCTTGAGTGTTCTGGGACAGGTCCGACGCCGCCGAACGGGCCTGGGCCGGCTTGATTCCGGCCAGCATCATCTGGACGTCATCCCCGCCGAGATAGCGGATGTCCTCGCGCGACAGCACGATCAGCTTGTCGCGATCGCGCAGGCGGATGTTGCCCCCGCCGCGCAGCGCCACGCCCAGATTGACCGGCACGAATTTGCGGATCCGCGTGTTCGGATCGGTTGTCTGGATCACGCCAAACGGCAGATAGACATCGTCCGCCAGGATCGGCGGATCCGACAGCAACGCACGAAGGGTCGGCGCGCTGGTCAGCGGCCGGACGCCGGCGACGGTGACATTGCCGCTGACGGAGACGCTGCCGACGCGCAGATCCTGCGACAGCGACACCTGGATGATGTCGCCGGTCTGCACCGGAACTGCCGTCTGGCCCGACAGGTTCTGGACCTGATCCTGGCCGTTGCGGTCGAGCCGCAGCAGATTGAATCGGTTGCCGGCCGGGCGGATCGGCCCGCCGGCGTAGTCCAGCATCTCGGCGACGCTGAGCGGACCGGCGGCGTCGGGCGGCATCTCGAAGATGCCTGGCCGGACCACGTCGCCGGCGACCGCGACCGTGCGCCCGATCGTGGGGATGGAGATGCGGTCGCCGTCCTGCAGCAGCAGGTCGGCCTCGTTGCTGTACCCCATCAGGAAGCCGTAGAGGTCGACCACCTTGGTCTGGCCCTGCCGGATCAGCGAGACCGTGCGCAGCGAACCCGTCCGCTTGATGCCGCCGCCGGCGCTCAGCGCGTCGACCAGGGTCGAGAAGCTGGTCAGGGTCTGGGTGCCGGGCTTGACGACCTCGCCGGTCAGGGTCACCGAGATCGCCCGCACGTCGCCGAGCGACACGAAGGCCTCGGTCGAGACGTAGTTCTCGCGGACCCGGGTCTCGATCTCGCGGCGCAGATCGCCGAAGGAGCGGCCGGCCGCCGGGATCGGCGGCAGGTCCTGCAGGATCAGCCGCCCTTCGCGGTCGACCGTCGCGCTGATGCCCTGATTCACCTGGCCGCGCAGCGTGACCACGATCTGGTCGCCGATGCCGACGACATAGCTCTCGCTGACGGCGCCGCTGACCACCTGACTGGCCGACGCGCCGCCGCCGAAGACGTCATAGCCGAACTGGTTGATGTCGCTGCTCAGCCGCCGCCCATAATCGGCCTCGATGCGAGAGACCGATGCGGTGGAGACAGTCGAGGACGGCAGGCCCGGCGAGACCACCGTCGGCTCCGTGACCTGCGCGGGCGTTGTCGCCGGAACGCGGGGGCCGCTCGGGATCGTGACGCCGTCGCCGCCCTGCTGCAGCTGCGACGGGCTGATGCCGAGCTGCTGCAACTGGTCGACCAGCGCGTTCAACTGGGCGTGGCCCGCGACCGGCGTCAGCACCAGCACGCCGCAGGCCAGGAGGGCCGGGCCGATGCCGTAGCGAAGGGTCCATCGGAGTCGACGCGGCCCGTCCTGCCGGTCGTGGCGACGGTCACTGTGCACAGGCTTCATGGTCCCCCGCTTTGACGTATCAAATGCCCGATCACGGCGCTGATCGAGCCAACGCCCCCAATGTTCCACCTTCTGAACGATCTGGCCGGCAAAGAAAACCCGAATCAATCGATTGTCCCCTCAACCTGATACGCAGACTTCGATCGGCCCAGCCCCCTGGCCACGGATTTTCTTCAGCCGTTCCAGCACTCGGCAGGCATAGGCAAACTGCCGGTCCGGTTTGCTGGAATGATAGTGTGCGATCGCCTGTAGCCAGTTTCCGTACTGATCGAACAACCGCCGCAAGAAATACGCGCCGTAGATCACATTGTATTGTGGCTGAAAGATGAGCGTGTAGTCCGGCAGCGTCTGCTTGTGATACCGCAAGGAAATCTGCATGCAACCGACATCGATATTGGGACTCTCGCCGCCGCCGTTGTCCTCGATCGCCGCCTTCATGGCGGCCAGGCTGCTCGGAAACAATGACGTGCCGCCGACATTGAGGGCCCAGGGATAGGGATCCCCCTTGCCGCCCGATTCGGTCTGCGCGATCGCCAGCAGCATGCCGCTTGGGATGCCGAAGGCCCCCTCCATCGCCAGGATGTAAGGCGTGCAGCTCTCCTCCGCCCGCACCGGCGCAAGCGCCGCGGCCGAGCCGAACAGAACCAGCGCGAGCGCCGCGATCCGACCGAATCCCCTCACCAACGCAACCGGCTTCCCCACCAAATCGATGCAATGCTTCTAGCACACAGCATCGATTCGGCAGAATACCGGCGTATCAGACGGTGCGACCCGCCCGGATCACGGCACGGCACGGGTTGAAGGCGATGCGGTAGGACAGCTCGGCCGGGTCGGCCACGTCCCAGAACACCAGATCCGCCGCCAGCCCCGGGACAAGCCGACCGCATTCCTCCGCCAGGCCCAGCGCCCGCGCGGCATTGCGGGTGACGCCGGCCAGCGCCTCCTCCGGCGTCAGCCGGAACAGGGTGCAGCCCATGTTCAGCATCAGCAGCAGCGAGGTCGCCGGCGAGGTGCCGGGATTGTTGTCGGTGGCCAGCGCCATCGGCACGCCGTGCCGGCGGAACGCTCCCACCGGCGGCAACTGGGGCTCGCGCAGGAAGTAGAAGGCGCCGGGCAGCAGCACCGCCACGGTGCCGGCCCGGCCCATCTCCTTGGCCCCCGATTCGCTGGTGTATTCGAGATGGTCGGCCGACAGTGCCGCGAACCGGGCGGCCAGCGCCGCGCCGTCCTGGTCGGACAGCTGGTCGGCATGCAGCTTCACCGGCAGGCCCAGCGCCTTGGCCGCGCGGAACACCCGCTCCACCTGAACCGGCGAGAAGGCGATCTTCTCGCCGAAGGCATCGACCGCATCGGCGAGCTTGTCGCGCGCGATCGCCGGCAGCATCTCCTCGATCACCCGGTCGAGGTAGCGCTCCGGCTGCTCGCGATCCTCCGGCGGCACCGCATGGGCGCCGAGGAAGCTGCGCCGCACCCGCAGGCCGCTCTCCTGCCCCAGCCGGCCGGCGACACGCAGCATCTTGGTCTCGGTCGCGAGGTCGAGCCCGTAGCCGGACTTGATCTCGATGGTGGTGACGCCTTCGGTCGCCAGCGCGTCGAGCCGCTTCCGGGCCGAGGCCAGCAGGTCGTCCTCGGCGGCGGCGCGGGTGGCGGCGACGGTCGAGACGATGCCGCCGCCGGCCCGCGCGATCTCCTCATAGCTGGCGCCGTGCAGCCGCATCGCGAATTCGCGGGACCGGTCGCCGCCATGGACCAGATGGGTGTGGCAGTCGATCAGCCCGGGCGTGACCCAGGCCCCGCCCGCATCCTCGACCACCGCGGCCAGGCGGTCGGGCGCGCCCGGCAGGTCCGCCTGCCGCCCGACCCAGGCGATGCGGTCGCCCGCGGTCGCGATCGCGCCCTCCGGAATGGCGCCGTAGCCGTCGCCCTCCATGGTCGCCAGCCGCGCATTGATCCACAGCCGATCCCACATCCCTCTTTCCCTTCGGCGATCCGGGTCTATTCTGCCGCACCGCGTTTCATCTCACGGGATGCCGCCTCTTGACCACGCGCTATTTCGCCGAGACCGCCCTGCTGGCCGATGGCTGGGCCGAGAATGTCCTGATCGAAGTCGATGCCAGGGGCGACATCGCCCGGGTGTCGGCCAGGGCCGCGCGGGGCGATGCGGAACGGATCCTGGGCGTCGTCCTGCCCGGCATGGCCAATCTGCACAGCCATGCCTTCCAGCGTGCCATGGCCGGCCTGGCGGAGACCACGTCGGGGCCCGGCGACGATTTCTGGAGCTGGCGCGAGCAGATGTACCGCTTCGTCCGCGTGCTCGACCCCGCCCAGGTCGAGGCGGTTGCGGCCCAGCTCTATATCGAGATGCTGAAGGCCGGCTACACCTGCGTCGCCGAGTTCCACTACCTGCATCACCAGCCGGACGGGACCCCCTATGCCGACCGGGCGGAGCTGTCGCAACGGGTGATCGCGGCGGCGAAGGCCACCGGGATCGGCATCACCCATCTGCCGGTGCTCTACAACACCGGCGGCTTCGGCGGGCAGAAGGCCGGCGAGGGCCAGCGCCGCTTCCTGAACGATGTCGACGGCATCCTCGACATCATCGGCCGGCTGCGCGCCGATCATGCCGGCGACCCAGATATCCGCATCGGCGTCGCCCCGCACTCCCTGCGCGCGGTACCGCCCGAGATGCTGACGGCCACGGTAGCGGGCATGGCCGCGGCCGACCCGGCGGCGCCGATCCACATCCACATCGCCGAGCAGGTCAAGGAGGTCGAGCAATGCCTGGCCTGGAGCGGCGCCCGGCCGGTCGAATGGCTGCTCGGCCATGCCGCGGTCGACGACCGCTGGTGCCTGATCCACGCCACCCACCTGACCGAGGCGGAGACCACGGGCCTGGCGGCCAGCCGCGCGGTCGCCGGGCTGTGCCCGACCACCGAGGCCAATCTCGGTGACGGGCTGTTCCCCCTCGCCCCCTATCTCGCGGCCGGCGGCGCGCTCGGCATCGGGTCGGACAGCCACATCTCGGTCGGGGTGATCGAGGAGCTGCGCTGGCTGGAATACGGCCAGCGCCTGTCGCACCGGAAACGCGGCGTCGCCGGCGGGCCGGACCGGCCCTCGGTCGGCGCCACGCTGTTCCAGGCCGCGATCGACGGCGGGGCTCGCGCAGTCGGCCGCGCCACCGGCCGGATCGAAGCCGGCAGCCGGGCCGACCTGGTGGTGCTGGACGGCGACCATCCGGCGCTGATCGGCCGCAAGGGCGACACGCTGCTCGACAGCTTCGTCTTCGCCGGCAACGACTCCCCGATCCGCCACGTCATGGCCGGCGGGCGCTGGCGCGTGCGCGACGGCCGCCATGCCGACGAGGTCGTGGTGGCGGCGCGCTACCGGTCGGTGATGGCGGCGCTGCTGGCCTGACGGCGAAAGAAAACGGGCCCTGGAAATCCAGGGCCCGAGAGGTGAACAGGGAGGCTGCTCGAGCGGGAGATGCTAGCGAGCTGCCTGTAATCTAGACCGGCGCCCGTCCCCCCCGCTGTGACGGGCGTCACGCCCCAGGATTTTCCGGCATCAGCCGGGGACGGTGGCGGATGCGGCCGCCGGCACCGCGAAGATCTGGCCGGGATAGATCAGGTCGGGGTTGCGGATCTGCTCCTGATTGGCCTGGTAGATCACGGTGTAGCGCACCCCTTCGCCATAGACCTTGCGGGCGATCCGCCACAGGCTGTTGCCGGGCTGGACGACCACGCGCCCATCCGCCACCGCGATCTCGGCCGGCGCCGCCCGCTGGAACGGGGTCTCGGCCCGCGCCGTCACCTTGCCGGACGCATCCAGCTGGTCGGCGCGCAGCCGGTATACGCCCGGCGCGATCGTCCCCTCCGCCTGGATGCGGAACAGGCCGCGCAGGTCGGCCCCGCCCTCGCCGACCGGCCGGTTGTCGAGATAGAGCCGGACGGTGGCGCCGGCCCGGCTGCGACCGCTGACGATGACGGCGCCGCCCTCGCCATAGTCGATGACGTCGATCGACAGCGATCCCCCGGTTCCGCCCGGCGCCGCCGGGACCGGACCCGGCGCGCTCGCCGCCGGCGCCTGCAGCACGGTCGAGGCGCCCTGCCCCTGCTGCGGCGTCACCATCACCAGAGCGCTACTGCCGCTGCCCGCGGCCGGCCGTCCGGCGATGTCCTGGCCCCGTTCCGGCACTACCACCGTGGCGACCTCGCCCGAGGCGCTGCCGCCATCGGCGAGGCGCAGCGAGATCTGGTGGTCGCCGGCCGGGATCGGCGTGTCGGAGAGGAAGATCCAGCCGCCGGAGCTGTCGGCCTGGACCGACCCGATCTGCCGGTCGCCGTCCATCAGCAGGATGCGGGCCCCGGCCGGGCCGCGCCCGGCGATGGTGACGCCGCCATCCGAATTCACCCGGATCGCGTCGAAGCTCAGCGCCGGCGGCGCAGCCGGCTCGGCCGGTGCCGCGGGCGAGGGCTGGGCCGGCGCCTGGGGCTGGGCGGAAGCCTGGGGTCCGGGCAAGGCCTGCGGTGCAGCCGACGTGGGCCCGGGCGGGCCACTATCCTGGCCCGGGGCCGGCGCGGCCGCGGCCGGCGCGCCTGCGGTCCGGGACGGTTCGTCGAACCCGCCCCCGAGGATCCGCGGTGAGGGGGCCGCGATCGATCCCGGCGCGGGCGCGAAAACCGATCCAGGCACGGGCGCGAAGACGGACGCCGGCGGAGCGGCGGGAACAGGCGTCGCCGGGGTCGCGCTGGCACGGGGCGCAGCCGCCGCCTGTGTCGGCGCCGCTGCGGAGGGGGACGAGGCAGGAGCGGCCGGGGCCAGCGCCACCCCCGGCGGGGCCGGATCGCGGCCGGATTGCCCGGTATATTCCACCACGGCGAGGATAGCCGCGAGCGCGACGACCGCAACGCCGCCGATCAGCAGGAGTTTCTTCAATGCAGGAACCGCCCCGATATAATTCGGGCCACGTTATCCGTGCAGTCATCGACTCGCAACAAACCGCTGCGTCGGGCGCTTCGAAACTTGCCCCGGCGACGATCCCTTCCTAATGTCGCCCGCCGGCTCCGCCGGCCCCGACCCGCCGCATCCGTCCCGCCCACATCCGTGCGATCATGGCCGAACTCCGTTCCCTCTGCGTCTATTGCGGCTCCTCCACCCGCGTCGACGAGCGCTACAAAACCGCCGCCGCCACCCTCGGCGGCCTGATCGCCGCCCGCGGCCTGCAGCTGGTCTATGGCGGCGGGCGGGTCGGCTTGATGGGCATCGTCGCCGACGCCGCGCTCGGCGCCGGCGCGCAGGTCGTCGGCATCATCCCGGAGCACATCCAGGCGCTGGAGGTCGAGCACACCGGCCTGACCGAGCTGCATGTCGTCGACAGCATGCACACCCGCAAGCGGATGATGTTCGACCGGTCCGACGCCTTCGTCGTGCTGCCCGGCGGGCTGGGCACGCTGGACGAAGCCTTCGAGATGCTGACTTGGCGGCAGCTCAAGCTGCACGAGAAGCCGGTGGTCTTCGTCGACATCGACGGCTACTGGCGCCCGTTCCTGCGCCTGGTCGACCACATGGTCGCCCAGGGCTTCTGCCGGCCGGAGAACCGCGACCTGTTCCAGGTGGTCGAGACGGTCGAGGAGGTGTTCGGCGCCATCGCCGCGCCGCAGCCGATCGCCCGCTCCGCCAGCGACAAATGGGTGTAGGCCCCTCTCCTTTCGTCCCCCGCGGCCGGGTGCTATAAGCCCGACCATTCCTGTCCGAAGCGGAAAGATCCCGATATGGCCAAGATCAAGGTCAAGACCCCGGTCGTCGAGCTCGACGGCGACGAGATGACGCGCATCATCTGGCAGTTCATCAAGGACAAGCTGATCCTGCCGTATCTCGACATCGATCTCCGCTACTACGACCTCGGGATCGAGTATCGCGACCAGACCGACGACCAGGTGACGATCGATTCCGCCGAGGCGATCAAGAAGTACGGCGTCGGCGTGAAGTGCGCCACCATCACCCCGGACGAGGCGCGGGTGAAGGAGTTCAACCTCAAGAAGATGTGGAAGTCGCCGAACGGGACGATCCGCAACATCGTCGGCGGCACCATTTTCCGCGAGCCGATCATCTGCCGCAACGTGCCGCGGCTGGTGCCCGGCTGGCGCAAGCCGATCATCGTCGGCCGCCACGCCTTCGGCGACCAGTACCGCGCCACCGACCTGAAGGTCCCCGGCCCCGGCACGCTGACCATGACCTTCACCCCGGCCGACGGCAGCCAGCCGGTCGAGCTCGAGGTGTTCAAGTTCCCGGGCGCCGGCGTCGCGCTGAGCATGTACAACCTGGACGAGTCGATCCGCGGCTTCGCCCAGTCGTCGCTGAACTACGGCCTGCTGCGCCAGATGCCGGTCTACCTGTCGACCAAGAACACCATCCTCAAGGGCTATGACGGCCGCTTCAAGGACATCTTCGAGGAGGTCTACGAGGCCGAGTTCAAGGAGCGGTTCCAGAAGGCCGGCCTGACCTATGAGCACCGGCTGATCGACGACATGGTCGCCTCGGCCATGAAGTGGGAAGGCGGCTTCGTCTGGGCCTGCAAGAACTACGACGGCGACGTGCAGTCGGATTCGGTGGCCCAGGGCTTCGGCTCGCTCGGCCTGATGACCTCGGTGCTGCTGACCCCCGACGGCAAGACGGTCGAGGCCGAGGCGGCGCACGGCACGGTGACCCGCCACTACCGCGAGCACCAGAAGGGTCGCGCCACCTCGACCAACCCGATCGCCTCGATCTTCGCCTGGACCCAGGGCCTGGCCTA
>JAEKLZ010000167.1 GCA_019508225.1 Inquilinus limosus
ATGCCGCCCTCCAGCGAGGTGCCGGTGCCGTAGGGCACGACCGGAATCTCGTGCTCGGCGCAGATCCGCAGCACCGCCGCGACCTCCTCGGTCGAGTGCGGGAAGGCGACCGCGTCGGGCGGCATGGTCGGGTGCCAGGTCTCCTCCCGCCCGTGCTGCTCCAGCACCGCTGCGGCGGTGGAGACGCGGTCGCCCAGCAGCGTGCGCAGGGCGGTGAGGGCGCGGGGGTCGAGGGTGGTGCGGTGCGACTGGGGGACGGCCATGATCCGCTGCAAAGATCGGACATAAGAACGGGCAACGACCCTAGACCGGCCCCCGCCGCGCGGCAAGGCCACGTCATCGCGCCATTGCCGCCGCAAAGCGGCGTCACGGCCGCCGTCAATGCGACACAAAGGCAGGGCATTTGACTTCCCGGGGGCGACGGACCAGCATTTCGTCGTAATTTTCGGGTCGGGGTGGCCGGATATGAAAAAGCGTATTTCAACATGGTTCGCCGCCATGATTCTGGCGGTTGTCCTGATTCCGACCACCGCGTCGGCGCAGTTCGAGGGGCTGCTGCGGGACATCCTGCCGGCGGTCACCAGCCCCGGCTCCGGCAGCTCCGACACCGTGGCGCCCGGCGGCGAACCTGCCGCGCGGGTGACGGCGATCAGCGGCGCGCCGGATGCGGGGGTCGAGGTCACCGACAGCGTCTATCCCGGCCAGACCATCGATCTCGGCCGCAGCGGCCGGCTTGTTCTGGCCTATGGCGACGGCTGCACGGTCGAGACCATCCGCGGCGGCATCGTCACGGTCGGCGCCGGCTCCAGCCGCGTCACCGGCGGCCAGGTGCAGGCCGGCAGCGCCGCCTGTGGCCGCACCCAGGTCGCGGTCAACGCCCGCTCGGCCGAGGCCGGGGCGGGGGTCGACCGGCTGCTCGGGACGAAGGGCCGGTCGGATGACGGCCCGTTCAGCCAGAGCCTGTGGGCCGAGACCACCGTGTCCTCCGCCCGGCCCCAGTTCTCGGGCGCCGACGGCGTCGTCCGCATCGTGATGCTGGACGCGCCGACGCCGCAGACGGTGTGGGAAGGCGCGGGCGGCAGCGGCTTCCGTTATCCGGGCGGCGCGCCGAAGCTGCAGACCGGCGTGCCCTACCGGATCGAGGCGGGTGGCCGGTCGGCGGTGTTCTCGATCGACCCCGGCGCCAAGGGGGCGGGCGGCACGGTCGTGCTGCGCTGACGCGCGGCGGACGCTCCGTCCCCATTCCCATCATGCGAAGGCTCCGCCGCCTGGCCGTGGCGCTCGGGATCGGCCTGGTCCTGGGCAGCGGATTGCTGCTGCCGGGCGCCGCCTTCCCGCAGCGGCTGGGCATCGACGCCCTGCTGTGGCTCGACCAGCCGCTCGGCTGGACCCGCCGGCCGCTGCCCGACCATCTGCCGGTGGCCGTGGTGGCGATCCGGGAGGAGACCTACCGCACCCCGCCGCTGCAGAACCGGCCGAAGGTGAGCTGGACGCCGGAGCTCGGCTTCGTGCTGGCCGGCCTGGCCCAGGGCGGGGCGGCCGTGATCGGCCTGGACGAGGTCTACCCGACCACGCTCGACTACCCGGACCTTAAGCCCAACTACGACCGGCCGTTGAAGCAGGCCCTGGCCGTGCTCGGCCCCGCCGGCAAGGCCGTGCTGGGCTACGCCCAGTCCGGCGACCTGCCGGTGCGGCCGGAGCAGGGCCAGGTGATCGCGGTCGGCGGCGACGCCAATCTCCGCCCGCTCAACCTGGTCCGCGACCGGGACGAGGTGGTCCGGCTGTATCCCACCCGCCTGCCGCTGCAGGGCGGCGCGGGCGACACGCCCTCCTTCGCGGCGGAGCTGGTGTCCCGCGCCGGCGGCGCGGTGCCGCCAGGCGAGCCGCTGATCGACTTCACCATCGGGCCGCGGGACGTGCCGATCTACGAGTTCGCCGACCTCGCCGCCTGCGCCAAGGCCGGCCAAGTCGACTTCTTCCGCCGGGAGTTCGCGGGCCGCATCGTCATCATCGGCGGCATCCTCGATGTCGAAGACCGGCACACCACGCCGCGCCGGGTGCTGGAGGAGGTGGCCGACCACGAGCCGGCGGCGCGCTGCGTGCCGGCGCCCGGGCTGCCGCTGTCGACGACCGGCCGCCGCACCACGCCGGGCACGCAGATCCACGCCATCGCCGCGCTGACCCTCGCCCTCGGCCGGGCACCGCTTCTGCTGCCGCCGGCCGCCGCCGCCGCTACTGTTGGGGTTGCTGCGACCGTGCTGGGCGCGATCCTGTTCCTGCTGGCGCCGCTCTGGGGCCTTCTGGCGCTGCTCGGCGCCGCGGCGATCGCCGTCGCCGGCTCGCTCCGGGCGCTCGGCAGCGGCTTGGTCCTGCCCCTGATGCCGCTGCTGCTGGCCTTCGCCCTGACCTACACCGCGATCTACGTCTACCGCTTCACCGTCGAGGACCGGACCCGGCGCCGGGTGGTCCACGCCTTCCGCCACTACCTCGCGCCGGCGCTGGTCGAGCAGCTGGCCGAGAACTCCGACGCGCTGCACCTGCGCGGCGAGATCCGGCCGGTGACCATCGCCTTCTACGACATTGTCGGCTTCACCAGCATGAGCGAGCGGCTGCAGCATGAGCCCGAGCGGCTGGTCGCGGTGGTGAACGGCCTGCTGGCCAAGGTCGCCGACGTGATCGAGCGCCATAGCGGCTATGTCGACAAGTTCATCGGCGATGCGGTGATGGCGGTGTGGGGCGCGCCGCTACCCGACCCGCATGCCGCGGAGCACGCGGTGGCGGCGGGGCTCGACGCCTTCGCCGCGCTCGACGACTACAACCGCATCCTCGTGGACGAGCAGGGGCTGCCGCCGCTCGGCCTGCGCGGCGGGATCAATTCCGGCTGGGCCGTGGTCGGCAATGTCGGGTCGCCGACTCGCCTCAATTATACCGTGCTGGGCGATGCGGTGAACCTGGCCGCCCGGCTCGAGGGGGCCAACAAGGCCTACGGCACCCGGCTGATGGTGGGCGAGCGGACTTACCGGCAGCTGCCGCGCCGCTACCTGATGCGCCGGCTCGACCACCTGGTGGTCAAGGGCAAGGCGCGGCCGGTCCGGGTCTATGAGGCGCTCGGCACCGCCGGCGACCTGCCGCCCGAGGCGGCGCAGGGCGTGCGCCGCTTCCACGCCGCCCTCGTCCTCTACTACCGCCGACGCTTCGCCGAGGCGGCCGGGCAGTTCGCGGCGCTGGCGGAGGCGGACCCGGTCGCCGCCCTGTACCGCGACCGCGCCGAAGCCTACGCCGCGGCGCCGCCGCCGGCCGATTGGGACCGAAGCTACAGCTTGATCACGAAATGAGGGGCAAATTGACCAGAACACCCATGACCCTGCCTCGCCGCGGCTTTCTCGCCGGGGCCGGTGCCAGCCTGGGGGCGCTTGCGCTCGCCGGCTGCCAGACCGCGCAGGACTACGCCAACGATCCCATGGGGGCGGCGAACCAGCTCAGCCGGCTGATGTCGTCCCATGGCGAGAGCGCCCCGGTCGACGAGGCGGCCCTGGGCGAGGGGCTGTATCCGCGCCTGGTCGCGCAGTCCGGCGGGGCCTACGGCAATGCCCGGATCCAGTCGGCCGTGCGCAGCTTCGCCCAGCCGTTGTTCCGGACCTCCAAGCGCTCGTTCCGCTGGGAGATCACGGTGCTGGACGACAACAGCCCCAACGCCTGGGCGCTGCCCGGCGGCAAGCTCGGCATCAACAAGGGCATGCTGCGCTACGTCGCCAGCGAATCCGAGCTGGCGGCCGTGATCTCGCATGAGATGGGCCATGCCGAGCTGAGCCACCAGATCGCCGAGCTGGAGAACAAGGGCTCCACCGATAAGCTGGTCGCGTTCTTCAAGGACGTGGCCCAGCGTGAGATCGACGCCAAGGCCTCCGGCCTGCACGACCTGACCAGCCGGGGACTCGACCAGCTCGCCCCGGCGATGTCCGAGCTGATCACCTCCGGCTATTCCCGCGATCATGAGCGCGAGGCCGACACCTATATCCTGACGGTGTTCCGCGCCACCGGCTACGACCCGCGCCAGGCCTCGGCCGTGTTCAAGACCCTGGATTCGCTGGTGCCGCCGGGGACCGAGGCCACCACCTCGCTGTTCTCCACCCATCCCGGCACCCGCGACCGGATCGAGCGGCTGGACGACGCGGCGGCGCGGCTGCCGGCCGGCGGCTCGGCCGGATCGGCGGACTTTGCCACGATCAAGGCGGTGTTCCCGACCCGGCTCTATTACCTGCGCAACCCGGCGGAGGCCAGCTGACCCGCGTCATCGCAACCCCTCCGCTCGGTCGCACGAACTGCTATCATGGCGGGCGAGGGCGGCGTGTCGGTGAAGCGGAACGAGGGATGACCATCTGGGGTAAGATTGTCGGTGCGGCCGCGGGCCTGGCCATGGGCGGCCCGATCGGGGCGTTGCTCGGCGCCGTGGCCGGCCATGCCGTCGACTGGTATCGCGACCAGCCGCCGGTGGATGGCGACGCCACCCAGCACATCGCCTTCACCATCGGCGTGATCGCGCTGGGCGCCAAGATGGCGAAGGCCGACGGCACGGTGACGGCGGCGGAGGTGTCGGCCTTCCGCCGGGTGTTCCGCGTGCCGCCGGAGGAAGACGCGAATGTCGAGCGCCTGTTCAACCTGGCGCGCCGCGACTCCGCGGGCTTCGAGCCCTATGCCAGGCAGCTCGCCGGCATGTTCAAGGACCGGCCGGAGGTGCTGGAGGAGCTGCTGCAGTGCCTGTTCACCATCGCCAAGGCCGATGGCGACGTGCAGCCGGCGGAGATCGACTATCTGCGCGCCGTGGCCGGGCTGTTCGGCCTGGCGACGGCCGATTTCCACCGACTCTGCGCCGAGGAATGCGCCGGCTGCGATGTCGACCCCTACGGCGTGCTGGGGGTGGAGCGGCAGATCGATGACGAGAACCTGAAGGCGGCGTATCGCCGGCTGATCCGCGAGCACCACCCGGACCGGCTGATCGCCCGCGGCGTGCCGGCCGACTTCATCGCCGTCGCCACCGACAAGATGGCCCGGATCAACGCCGCCTACGACATCATCCGGCGCGAGCGCAAGCTGGCCTGACCATCGGCTCCGCGGCATCAAGCCTCTCGCCCGCCGCCGTATATCGCTCTATATAGCGAAGCGGCACGGGAGCTGGAGATCCGCATGGTGCGCGAGGACGAGATCCGGGCGGCCGAACGCGCCGTCGAATGGCCCGAACCGGCCGATGCGGGCCTGGTCTTCATCGGCCGCATCCGTACCCCCTGGACCAGCCGGCTGGACTGCCCGCGCCAGGGCCGCCAGGACGGCCCGACCTGCCGGATCGAGGTGTTCGCGCCGTGGGACCAGGCGCTGGACGGCGTCGCCGAATTCGGGACGCTGGAGATCCTGTACTGGCTGCACAAATCACGCCGCGACCTGGTGCTGCAGAGCCCGAAGAGCGACGGCACCGCCCGCGGCACCTTCTCGCTGCGCTCGCCGGTGCGGCCCAACCCGATCGGCACCGCGATGGTCACGCTGCTTGGCATCGAGGGCTCGACCCTGCTGGTGCGCGGGCTGGACTGCCTCGACGGCACGCCGCTGATCGACATCAAGCCGGACCGCTGCGCCTTCACGCCGGTCGCCCCGCCGACGCCCGGCGATGCCGATGTGGGGGATGCGTGACCTTGTTCCGACGCCGCGCCCTGGCCGTCCTGATTGCCGGCCTCGTTTTGGCCGCGGCGCCCGCCTGGGCCCGCACCGTCACCGATTCCGCCGGCCGCCGGGTCGACATCCCGGACCATGTCGGCCGGGTCTTCGCCGCCGGCCCGCCGGCGTCAATCCTCGTCTACATGCTGGCGCCGCAGACCATGACCGGCTGGGTGCGGGCGCCGCGGCCGGAGGACAAGCCGTTCCTGCTGCCCGCGGTGCGCGACCTGCCGGAGACCGGGCGCCTGACCGGCCGGGGCGACACGGTCAACCTGGAGCAGCTGCTGGCCGCCAGGCCCGACCTGATCGTCGATTTCGGCACCATCAGCGACACCTACAAATCGCTGGCCGACCGGGTGCAGCAGCAGACCGGCATCCCCTATCTGCTGATCGACGGCAGCTTCGGCAACACCCCGGCGGCGCTGCACCTGCTGGCCGGCATCCTCGGCGTGCCGGAGCGGGGCGAGGTTCTGGCCAAGGCGGCGGAGGAGATCTTTGCCCAGGTCGACGCGGTCCTGGCCAAGGTCCCGGCCGACCAGCGCCCGAAGGTCTATCTCGCTCGCGGGCCGGAGGGGCTGGAGAGCGGCTCGCGCGGGTCGATCACCACCGAGATCCTCGAGCGGGTCGGCGCCGTCAACGTGGTCGAGGGCCTGCGCGACAAGGGCGGTCTGGTCACCGCCTCGCGCGAGCAGGTGATCGCCTGGGCGCCGGACACCATCATCGCGCTCGACCGCCGCTTCGTCCAAGGCGTCGCTGCCAGCCCGGACTGGCAGCCGGTGCCGGCGGTCAAGGCCGGCCGTGTCTTCCTGTCGCCGGGCCAGCCCTTCGGCTTCGTCGACTTCCCGCCCTCGGTCAACCGGCTGATCGGCCTGACCTGGCTGCTGCACACGCTGTACCCGGAGCAGGCGCCGGGAGATCTGCGCGATCAGGTCCGCGGCTTCTACCACCTGTTCTACCAGGTCGACCTGACCGATGCCGACCTGGCCCGCCTGCTCGACGGTGCCGGTGACTGAGACCGTCGCAGTGCGGACAGCAACCGTCCTTCTGGTCCTGACGGCTCTCCTGATCGCGACGGCGCTGGTCGCCGCCGGCATCGGGCCGTACCGGATTCCGCCGCAGGAGGTGCTGGCCGCGCTCTGGCGCCGGCTGTTCGGCGGCGCCATCGACCCCACGGTGGAGACGGTGCTGTTCCGCATCCGCCTGCCGCGGGTGCTGGCGGCGATGCTGGTCGGCGCCGCGCTCTCCGCCGCCGGCGCCACCTATCAGAGCTTGTTCCGCAACCCGCTGGTGTCTCCGGACATCCTCGGCGTCTCCACCGGCGCCGGCTTCGGCGCTGTGCTCGGCATCCTGCTCGGCCTGCCGGTGGCGGCGATCCAGCTGCTCGGCTTCGGCGGCGGGCTGGTCACCGTGGCCGCGGTCGGCGCCCTGGCCCGCACGCTGCGCGGCGGCGGCGACGTGCTGGTGCTGGTCCTGGCCGGGATCGTGGTCGGCGCCCTGGCGGGGGCCGCCATCTCCCTGGTCAAGGTGCTGGCCGACCCTTACGACCAGCTGCCGGCGATCACCTTCTGGCTGCTCGGCAGCCTGGCCGGGGTGAAGGCCGCCGACGTGGCGGCGGTGCTGCCGGCGGTGGTGGTCGGCCTGGTGCCCCTGCTGCTGCTGCGCTGGCGCATCGGCGTGCTGTCGCTCGGCGACGACGAGGCGCGGGCCCTGGGCGTCGACGTGCCGCGGCTGCGCCTGCTGGTGATCGTGGCCGCGACGCTGGTCACCGCCGCTGTCGTGGCGATCTCCGGCGTCATCGGCTGGGTCGGGCTGATGGTGCCGCATATGGCGCGCCTCTTGGTCGGGCCGCGCTTCGACCGGCTGCTGCCGGCGGCGATCCTGCTGGGCGCCGCCTTCATGCTGGCGATCGACACCCTGGCCCGCTCCGTCGCCGAGATCGAGATCCCGCTCGGCGTGCTGACCGCCGCGGTCGGCGGCCCGATCTTCGTCTGGCTGCTGGCGCATGGCCGGCGGAGGCGGGTGCCGTGAGCGCCCTGTCCGCCGAAGGCCTCACCATCGGCTATGGCGCCATGACCGTCGCCACCGGCATCGACCTGGCGCTGGAGGCCGGCACGGTCACCTGCCTGCTCGGGCCCAACGGCGTCGGCAAGACCACTTTGTTCAAGACCCTGCTGGGCCTGATTCCGCCGCTCGCCGGCACCGTCCGGGTCGGCGGCGAAGCCTTGTCACGGCTCCGGCCGGCGGCGGTGGCCCGCCGCGTCGCCTATGTGCCGCAGGCCTATCCCGGCGACTTCGCCTACACCGTGCTCGACCTCGTGGTGATGGGACGGACCGCGGCGCTCGGCGCCTTCGCCACGCCCGGCCAGGCCGATCTCGACATCGCCCTGCGGGCGCTCGACGCGCTCGGCATCGCTGCGCTGGCGCCGCGGGATTCGACCCGGATCTCCGGCGGCCAGCGGCAACTGGCGCTGATCGCCCGCGCCCTGGCCCAGCAGGCCGGGGTGGTGGTGATGGACGAGCCGACGGCCAGCCTCGACCTCGGCAACCGCCTGCTTGTGCTGGACCGGGTCCGCGCCTTGGCCGCCGACGGGCTGGCGGTGCTGGTCTCGACCCATGAGCCGGAGCACGCCTTTGCCGTCGCCGACCGGGTGGCGGTGCTGGGCAGCGGCTTCGAGACCGGACCGGTCGACGCGGTGCTGACGCCGGACCGGCTGACCCGGCTGTACGGCGTGCCGCTCACCGTCGAGCGCACGCCCGCCGGCCGCCGGGTGGTGAGTCCGCTGGTCGGGCCGGCGGTCGGGCAGGCATGAGGAATCCGGGGCTGGTCAAGCCCGGCCAGAGTTGCGACAAGGTCGGCCTCTCTCGGAACCTTGGCGCATGACCCTCCTGCTCGGCCTCCGCAACGCTGCCGTCACCTTCGGCGGCGACCCTCTCTGGACCGGCGTCGACCTGGCGCTCTCGGCCGGCGACAAGGCCTGCCTGGTCGGCCGCAACGGCAGCGGCAAGTCGACGATCCTGAAGGCGCTGGCCGGCACGATCGACCTCGACGGCGGCGAGCGCTTCGTCCAGCCCGGCATCCGCATCGCCTATCTGGCGCAGGAGCCGGACCTGACCGTCCACGCCACCGTGGCCGATTACGTCGCCTCGGCCCTGCCCGCCGACCGCGCCCATGACCATTGGCGGGTCGAGCAGGTGCTGGCCGCGATCAAGCTGGACGGCGACCGGTCGACCGACACCCTGTCGGGCGGGGAGGGGCGGCGCGCCGCCATCGCCCACGCCGTAGTCGGCGAGCCCGACGTGCTGCTGCTGGACGAGCCGACCAACCATCTCGACCTGCCGACCATCGAATGGCTGGAGAACGAGCTGAAGGCCTGGCGCGGCGCGCTGCTGCTGATCAGCCACGACCGTGCCTTCCTGAACGCGCTAACCCAGCGCAGCTGGTGGATCGACCGCGGCGTGCTGCGGCAGATGGACAAGCCCTTCGCCGAGTTCGACGACTGGAGCGAGATCATCCTAGCGCAGGAGGAGGCGGAGCGGGCGCGGCTGGACAAGCGGATCGCGTCCGAGACCACCTGGTCGCGCCAGGGCATCAGCGCCCGGCGCAAGCGCAACCAGGGCCGCCTGCGCAATCTCTATGCGATGCGCGCCGAACGCCGGTCGCAGATCGACCGCCAGGGCGTGGCGGCGCTGGGCATCGCCGAGGCCGGCCGGGGCGCGGTTCGCGTGATCGAGGCCGAGCATGTCTCCAAGGCCTATGGCGACACCGTCATCGTCCGCGACTTCTCCACCCGCGTGGCACGCGGCGACCGGATCGGCGTGATCGGCCCGAACGGCGCCGGCAAATCGTCCCTGGTCAAGGTGCTGACCGGGGCCGAGCGGCCGGATTCCGGGACGGTGCGGCTGGGGCCGGGCGTCGAGCCCGCCTATTACGACCAGACCCGCGTCGCGCTCGACCCCGAGACCACGCTGCGCGACGTGCTGCTGCCGCATGGCGGCGACCATGTCCAGGTCGGCGACCAGAAGCGGCACATCGCCTCCTATCTCGGCGACTTCCTGTTCGATTCCTCGCGCATGTTCAGCCCGGTGAAGAGCCTGTCGGGCGGCGAGCGCGGCCGGCTGCTGCTGGCCAAGCTGTTCGCCCGGCCCAGCAATCTCTTGATCCTGGACGAGCCGACCAACGACCTGGACCTGGAGACGCTGGACCTCTTGGAGGAGGTGCTGGCCGACTTCCAGGGCACGCTGATCCTGGTCAGCCACGACCGCGACTTCCTCGACCGGCTGGTGACCTCGGTGATCGCGGTCGAGGGCCAGGGCCGGGTGACGGAGTATGTCGGCGGCTACACCGATTATCTGCGCCAGCGCCCGGCAGCCCAGACGGCCGCTCCGGTGGCACGCTCCGCCCCGGCGGCCAGGCCTGTGGCTTCGAAGCCGCGCACCAAGCTCAGCTTCAAGGACCAGCGCGAGCTCGACCTGCTGCCCGGCCGGATCGAGGCGCTGACCGCCGAGATCGCCCAGCTCGGCCAAGCGCTGCACGACCCCGGCCTCTACGCCCGCGACCCGGACGGCTTCGCCAAGAAGAGCGCCCGGCTCGCCGCGGCCGAGGCGGAGCGGGAGGCGGCGGAGGAGCGCTGGCTCGAGCTCGCGTCCCTGGCGGAGGAGCTCGGCGCCTGATGATGCGTCCGCTCGACCTGCTGCTGGCCGTCGGCGTGATGCTGATCTGGGGCTACAACTTCGTGATCGCCAAATACGGCCTCGCGGAGCTGCCGCCGCTCTTGTTCATGGCACTGCGCTTCGGCCTGGTCGCCCTGCTGCTGGTGCCCTTCGTGCGGATGCCGCGCGGGCGCTGGCGCGACGTGCTGATCCTGGCCGTGATGCTGGGGCTGACCCATTTCTCGCTGATGTTCGTCGGGCTGGCGCATGTCGATGCCGCGGTGGCGGCGATCGTCATCCAGGTGCAGGTGCCGGCCTCGGCCTTCCTGGCGATGGTACTCTTCGGCGACCGGATCGGCTGGCGCCGCGCGCTCGGCATGGCGGTGGCGATCGGCGGCGTCGCCATCCTGGCCGGCGAGCCGCGGCACAGCTCGGCCCTGTGGGCGATCGGGCTGATCGTGACGGCGGCGATCGTCTGGGCCGGCGCCAACATCCAGATGAAGCGGATGACGGATCTCGACCCCTCCACCATTAATGGCTGGATGTCGCTGCTCGCCGCGCCGATGCTGCTCTGCGCCTCGCTGCTGATCGAGGACGGCCAGTGGCAGGCGGTGACCCGGGCCAGCGGATGGGCATGGATGGCGGTGGCCTTCCAGGCGGTGATCGTGGTGATCTTCTCCTATGCCATCTGGTACCGGCTGCTGCGCACCTATTCCGTCAACCAGACCATGCCCTATACGCTGCTGGTGCCGGTGTTCGGCGTACTGTCGGGCGTGCTGTTCCTGGACGAGCCGGCCAGCTGGTCGCTGCTGCTCGGCGGCATCGCCACGCTGATCGGCGTCGGCATCATCATCCTGCGCCGGCCCAAGGCGGTCGAAGCCCAGGCGCAGGTCACGTGAGAGGAAGACCATGGCCAAGCTGACGGAGATCGCGCCCGGCCTGTTCGCGGCGGCGCAGGTGGATCGCGCGGCGATCGCGGAGATCGCGGCCTCGGGCGCGAAGACGCTGATCAACAACCGGCCGGACGGCGAGGAGCCGAGCCAGCTGCCGGCCGAGCAGGCGCGGGCCGAGGCCGAGCGGGGCCGCGGCGACGCCGGCGAGCTGGTCGCCGAGGCGGCGGAGAAGGGCTTCCAGATCGCCTCTCTGCCGGATCTGGTGGCGCGGCTGCGCCAGGGGTGAGATCGGCGGCTTTCTAGATCGGCTCTCCAACCCTTCCTCGTCATGGCGAGGAGCGTAGCGACGTGGCCATCCAGAGGCTGGTGCCGCCTGGATGGCCACGCCCCTTCGGGGCTCGCCATGACGAATTGATGTCTTATTATGACCTCCTGTCACGGGCCGGCCGGGGAGGGCTGCCGATGGCGAAGCTGTTCGAATCCGGCCGCTGCAAGTCCAGAAGCGAGGCGCTGCGTCGCCTCTCGGCCCTCGACGCGTCGCTGGCACGAGGCTTGGCCGACGCCGAGGCGGGCCGGGTCAAGCCCGCTGCCGACGTTTTCGACCGGTTGGAAGACAAGTACGGGCGGCTCGCGAACCGGACCGCATGACCGTCGCCGTCTCATGACCACGCGTCCTTCCGTTCGGCCGGTCAAGGACCGCCCGGTCTCCTGGATCGACCTGATCGATCTCGGGCTCGACCCGGATGACAGCCGGCCGCTGTTCCAGCAGCTGCATCTGGCGTTGCGCGACCTGATCGCGCGCCGGGTGGTGCCGGCCGGCACGCGGCTGCCGGCGACCCGGATCCTGGCCGGCCGGCTCGGCGTGTCGCGCACCACCGTGGTCGCCGCCTATGACCAGCTGCAGGCCGAAGGCGTGGTCGCCGGCCGGGTCGGCGCCGGCACCTATGTCGCCGCCGGGATCGAGGCGGAAGAACAGCCGGCAGCGCCGGCCGAACGCCCCGGTCGGGCCGCCGCACCGCGGGAGAGCTGGCGCGGTGAGACCGTTCCCTTCGCCACCGGCTTCTGCGGCATGCATGCCGCCACCGAGCGGGCCTGGGGCCGGCTGGTGCAGCGCCATCTGCGCGGCATCGGCGTCCGCCAGCGCACCTATGGCGATCCGATGGGCCACCGGCCGCTGCGCGAGGCGCTGGCCGAGTACCTCCGGGTGTCGCGCTCCGTCGCCTGCGACGCCGACCGCATCGCCATCGTCTCGGGCAGCCAGCAGGGGCTGGACCTGGTGCTGAGCGCCGTGGCACAGGCCGGCGACCCGGCCTGGATCGAGGATCCGTGCTATCCGGCGGCGCTGGCCTGCCTGCGCCAGCACCGGCTGCGGATCGCCCCGGTGCCGGTCGACGAACAGGGGCTGGACGTCGCCGCCGGGCTGGCGCTGGAGCCCGAGGCGCGGCTGCTGTACTGCACCCCGACGCATCATTATCCGCTCGGCGTGGCGATGAGCCTGCCGCGGCGGCTGGCGCTGCTCGACTGGGCGCGCGACGGGCGCTGGGTGATCGAGGACGATTACGACAGCGAGTTCCGCTTCTCCGGCCGGCCGCTCTCGGCCCTGCAGGGCTTGGACCGGCACGGCCGCGTCATCTATCTCGGCACCCTCAGCAAGGTGCTGTTCCCGGGACTGCGCGTCGGCTACGTGGTGCTGCCGCCGGAGCTGGTCGACCGTTTCGCCGGCATCCGCAACGCCGCCGACCGCTTCCCGTCGACCATCCTCGACGACGTGCTGGTCGACTTCATCAACGAGGGCCATTTCACCCGGCACATCCGCCGCATGCGCCAGGAGTACGCCGAGCGGCGCGAGCGGCTGATCGCGGCGCTGGCGGCGGAGGCGGGCGACGACCTGACCATCGCCCCAATCGACCGCGGCATGTATCTCGTCGCCGATCTGCGGCCGGGGCTGGACGATGTCGCGGTGGCCGAGGCGGCGCGGCGACGCGGCCTGGTGGTCCGCCCGCTGTCGCCGATGCACATCGCGGCGCCGCCGCGCCGGGCGCTGATCCTCGG
Source organism: Inquilinus limosus (assembly GCA_019508225.1). Classification (GTDB taxonomy): domain Bacteria; phylum Pseudomonadota; class Alphaproteobacteria; order DSM-16000; family Inquilinaceae; genus Inquilinus; species Inquilinus limosus_D. The sequence continues at coordinate 13,302 of JAEKLZ010000167.1, forward strand.
CTTCACCGGCTTCCCGCCCCAGGCCCTCGACGCCGCCGCACGAACGTTGGGGGCGGTGCTGCGCGGGTTCCGCTGACGATTGGTCGGGCCGGCCGCGCGGAATTGGACCTTTCCAATCGTCTCCTCCGGCGTCATCGAGAAGGCCAATGCCGTTCCGAGGACCGCCATGAATGAGATCGTCCCCTCCGCCCGCGCCAAGCTGAAGCGCCTGGCCAAACGCGGCGCCTATGACCGCGCCACGGTCCATGCCGTGCTCGACGCCAGCGTGGTCTGCCACATCGCCTATGTCCTCGACGGCCAGCCCTACTGCACGCCCACGGCCTATTGGCGCGAGGGCGACCGGCTGTACTGGCACGGCTCGTCGGTCAGCCGGATGCTGCAGGGGCAGGGGGCCGGCCTGCCGGTGTGCCTGACCGCGACCCATATCGACGGGCTGGTGCTGGCCCGCTCCGGCTTCAACTGCTCGATGAACTACCGCGCGGTGATGGTGTTCGGCACCGCCACGAAGGTCGAGGACGAGGCGCACAAGCTCGAGGCGCTCGACGTCGCTGATCTCGATGGAGATCGAGGAGGCCAGCGTGAAGATCCGCAGCGGCCCGCCGCATGACGATGAGGACGACCTGGCCGCCGGCATCTGGGCCGGGGTGATCCCGATCGCCGAGACCATCGGCGCGCTGCAGCCTTGCCCGCTGCTGCCGGCCGGCATCGCCTCCGGCGCCGGCACCGAGCCTTATGCGCCCGGCCGAGGCTTCGACGATATCCTGCGGGCCAATGTCGGCGGCGGCGTGGCCCCGGCCGAGGCCGGCGAGTAAGGTAGAGACGACATGACCACCGAACTGACCAACGCCCTGGGCCAGCCGATCGGCGCCCCCGTTCCCGGCTGGGAAAAGCGGCCGTTGCCGCCGCGCACGCCGATGGAGGGCCGAATTTGCCGGCTCGAACCGCTCGACCCCGCTCGCCACGCCGAGGAGCTGTTCGAGGCGATGGGGCGGGACCAGGACGGCCGCAACTGGACCTATCTCGCCATCGGCCCCTTCGCGGCGTTCGGCGACTTCCGGGCCTGGCTGGACAAGATGGCGGCGGGCAGCGACCCGCTGTTCCACACGGTGATCGACCGCGCCACCGGCCGGGCGGTCGGCGTCGCCTCCTATCTCCGCATCGATCCGGCGAACGGGGTGATCGAGGTCGGGCACATCCATTTCTCGCCGCTGCTGCAGCGCACGCCGATGGCGACCGAAGCGATGTTCCTGATGATGGCCCGTGTGTTCGACGAGCTCGGCTACCGCCGCTACGAGTGGAAATGCGACAGCCGGAACGCGCCGTCGCGCGCCGCGGCGGCGCGCCTCGGCTTCCAGTATGAAGGGCTGTTCCGCCAGGCCCTGGTCTATAAGGGCCGCAATCGCGACACCGCCTGGTTCTCGATCATCGACGGCGAATGGCCGCGGCTGCGCGCCGCCTTCGAGCGCTGGCTCGCCCCTGAGAATTTCGACGCCGAGGGCCGGCAGCGGGAGAAGCTGTCGGATCTGACCAAGCCGGCAGAATAGGCGGGGGCCGTCCGTCCGCATCCTTTCCACCCTTACCGTCATTGCGAGGAGGCAAAGCCGACGAAGCAATCCAGGGGCCGTTGCGAGCGGCCCTGGATTGCTTCGCTGCGCTCGCAATGACGAATACGGGAGGCCGCGGGGTCCCGGACTGATCCCCTCGTCACCAATCTGTCATGGGACGGCATGGGCCGCCTTGCGGTCCGGCCGCCGGCTCCCTATACCAACGCCGGCAGATGGCCGGATGGCCGCTCTGCCGGGTTTCGGCCCGGCGGGGAGGAAAGTCCGGGCTCCACGGAAACACGGTGCCGGGTAACGCCCGGCGGGGGCGACCCTAGGGACAGTGCCACAGAAAGCAAACCGCCCGGCTCCGGCCGGGTAAGGGTGAAAGGGTGCGGTAAGAGCGCACCGCGCGGCCGGCAACGGTTGCGGCACGGTAAACCCCACCGGGAGCAAGACCGAATAGGGGCGGGGCGGCTCATGGGAAACCATGGGCCGACAGGCGTTTCCGCCTGCCGCCCGGGTTGGTCGCGCGAGGCGACGGGCGACCGTCGTCCCAGAGGAATGGCCATCCCCCGACCCGCCGTCCGCAAGGATACGGGGCCGGGGACAGAACCCGGCTTACAGGCCATCTGCCGCCTTTTCCCAAGCTTCGCCGCCGAGCGGCCGGACAGCGTCCGGGCCGTTTTCGCTTGTCTCGGGATGAGAACAAAAGAAAAACGATCCCCAGATCGGAGTCGAAAGAAGCACTCCAACTACGGTTTTGTTCCGACAACAGTCCTGGAGTCCCGTCAAAGCGGCCAAAAAGCCACGGATCAAAGAGAATCCATTGATTTCCCATGATTTGACCAGCCCGTCCCATTGCGCTCCAAGCTTACCCATGATATCCCATGAACTCCCATCGGATGGGGTCGATCGTCCACTTCCGGGGTGTGGACGACGGGGGTGTTGAGGCAGCGGGCGCACCGCTGGGGGGATTGATGGCTCGGTTCACGGGCACCTACGTCAACAAGGTCGACAAGAAGGGGCGGGTCAGCGTGCCCGCTCCCTTCCGCACGACCTTGGAGGCGCTGGCGCCGGTGGTGAAGCCGGTGGAGCCGAAGCCGGAGGGGGCGGCGGCGAAGCCGGTGCTGATCGTGAACCTGAAGCCCACCCCCGACCGCCGGGCCCTTGACGGGGTGACGGAAGCCTACATGGACGAGGTTCAGCGCCGGCTTGACGCGATGGACCTGTACTCGCCAGAGCGCGAGGCCCTGGAAATTCGAGAATTCTCCGAAACCGAGCACCTGCAGATCGACTCTGATGGCCGGATCATCCTGCCGCGGCAGATGATGGAGCTGGCAGGCATCACCGAGAACGTCGCCTTCATGGGCATGGGCAGCCGCTTCCAGATCTGGGAGCCGGAGGCGCTGAAGGCGCATCAGCAGGCCCGGCTGGCCGCCTCGCGCGACATGACCCTGGCGCGTGCCGGCGCCAATGGGGGTGCTGCATGAGCGGCGCCCACATCCCGGTTCTGCTGGCCGAGATCGTGGCGGCCGTCGCGCCGCGCGACGGCGACCTGATCGTCGACGGCACCTTCGGCCGCGGCGGCTATGCCCGCGGCCTGCTGGCGGCGGCCGACTGCCGGGTGGTCGGCATCGACCGCGACCCCGAGGCGGTGGCCGAGGGGCGTCGCCTGGAGGCCGAGCAGCCGGGCCGGTTCCGCATCGTCGAGGGCCGCTTCGGCGCCATGGACGCGCTGGTCGGCGAGCAGGCGGACGGGGTGGTGCTGGATCTCGGCGTGTCCTCGCCGCAGCTCGACGACCCGGCGCGCGGCTTCTCCTTCCGCGCCGACGGCCCGCTCGACATGCGCATGGGACGGGATGGGCAGAGCGCCGCCGATGTCGTCAACGCCATGGCCGAGGATGACCTGGCCAACGTGATCTACGATTTCGGCGAGGAGCGGCTGTCGCGCCGCGTCGCCCGCGCCATCGTCGCGGCCCGCAAGGAGGCGCGGATCGAGCGCACGCTGCAGCTGGCCGAGATCGTGCGCCGAGTGGTGCCGCGGTCGAAGGACGGCATCGATCCGGCGACGCGCACCTTCCAGGCGCTGCGCCTGTGGGTGAATGAGGAACTGACGGAACTCGACCACGGCTTGAGCGGGGCCGAACGGCTGTTGCGGCCCGGGGGACGGCTCGCCGTGGTCACTTTCCACAGCCTGGAGGATCGCCGCGTCAAGCGCTTCTTGGCGGAGCGCAGCGGCGCTGGCGGCGGCGTGTCGCGCCATGTCGCGGCGCCCGGCGGCGAGACCCGGGCGCCGAGTTTCCGCCTGGCGGCCAAGCGGTCGGTCACGGCGGGCGAGACGGAGATCCGCAGCAACCCGCGCGCCCGGTCGGCGCGGCTGCGGGCGGCGATCCGGAGCGAGGCTCCGGCCTGGCCGCCGGTTGACGGGCGGGGCGGGGAGAGGGGGAGGGTGGCAGCATGATCCGCGTCGGCACGATGATCTGGCTCGGCCTCATCGGGGCGTCGAGCGCGTTCCTGTTCAAGACCAGCTATGAGGTGCAGTCGCTGCAAGGTGACCTGCGCGGCCTCAACCGGTCGATCCTGCGGGAACAGGATTCGATCCGGGTGATGCATGCCGAATGGGCATTCCTGAACCAGCCGTCCCGCTTGCAGGCGCTGTCGGACCAGTTTACCAAGCTGCGCCCGATCGCGCCGATGCAGATGATCGCCAGCGCGGCGGACCTCCCGATGCCGCAGCCGTCGCTCGACGGCGAGCCGATGGCGCCGACGGCGTCGCTGGTCGCCCAGGTCGACGCGCTGCCCAGCTTCGGGCCCGTGCCTCTGCCCGGCCACCGGCCCGGCGAGGGCGGTGTCCTCCTTGCCGCGGCCGCGCCGATGCCTGTCCAGATCCCAGCCGCCTCGCCGCAGCCGGCCGCGCCGGTGCAGATGGCCGCGGTCGAAGTCCGGCCTGCGCCGGTGGTGGCCCCCATCGCCGCACCGGTCGCGGCGGCCCAGCCGCCGGCGGCCGCTCCGCCCGTCACCCGCGTCGCCGCGGCGGATGTTCCGATCCGGCCGGTGGTGGCGCCGCGCCGGCCCGCCACCGCACCGCTGGAGGCCATGGCCCAGGCCCTGACCCCGACCCGGGCCGCCGCATCGGATGATCCGATCGGCGCCCTGCTCTCCGGCCTCGAGGCGCCACGGGGAATTCGATGACAGCTGACGCGCTGGATGGAGTCCCGACCTCACCGCGGCAGACGGAGCCGGCCCTTCGGCCGGCTCAACGGCTTTCCGCGGCCATCGAGACCGGCCGCCAGCGCATCGTCATCAGCGCCATGGTCTTCAGCCTCACCTTCGGCGCCATCGGCTTCAAGCTGGTCGACCTGATGGCGTTCGGCGGCGATGCCGACAGCGCCCTCGCCACCCATGCCCTGCCCGCCGCCGCGCCGGCCGCCGACCGGGCCGATCTGCGCGACCGCAACGGGCTGATCGTCGCCACCACGCTGCCCTCGATGTCGCTCTATGCCGACCCGAAGATGGTGCTGGACCCGATCGAGGCCTCGCTGCGCCTGGCCAAGGTGCTGCCCGATATCGATCAGGCCAAGGTGCTGGCCGACCTGTCCTCGGACCGGCGCTTCGTCTGGCTGAAGCGCGGCCTGACGCCGAGCCAGCAATACGAGGTCAACCGCCTCGGCATCCCTGGCCTGGCCTTCCAGAGCGAGGAGCGCCGCTATTACCCGACCGGCAACCTGACCTCGCATGTGGTCGGCTTCACCAATATCGACGCCCAGGGCATCGCCGGGCTGGAGAAGAGCCTCGACGACCGGCTGCAGGACGGCGAGTCGGTGGCGCTGTCGATCGACCTGCGGTTGCAGGAGATGGTGCGCGACGAGCTGAAGGCCACCATCGACACGTTTCACGCCCAGGGCGGCAACGCCCTGATCATGGACGTCAACACCGGCGAGGTCCTGGCGATGGTCTCGCTGCCGGACTTCAACCCGTACGAGCCGGGCGGCCCCGCCGAGGAGGCGATGTTCAACCGGAACACGCTCGGCGTGTACGAGCCCGGATCGACGTTCAAGATCTTCAACACGGCGATGGCGCTGGAAAGCGGCACCTCGACCCTGACCTCCATGTATGACGAGAGCCCGATCCATGTCGGGCGCTTCACCATCCACAATTTCCGCGGCGATCCCCAGTCGGGGATGCTCAGCGTCTACGAGATCTTCCGGCTGTCGCTCAACACCGGCTCGGTGCACATGGAGGAGGCGGCGGGCGTCGACCGGCAGCGCGAGTTCCTGACCCGGTTCGGCCTGACCAAGCCGGCGCCGATCGACCTGCCCGAGGTCGGCGCGCCGATGGTGCCGCATCCGTGGAGCAAGGTCAGCGGCATGACCATCGCCTATGGCCACGGCATGGCGGTGTCGCCGCTGTCGCTGATCACCGCGGTCAGCGCCATCGTCAATGGCGGCATCCTGCACCCGCCAACCCTGTTCAAGCGCGACCCGTCGCAGCCGGTGCCGGGCACCCGCGTGATCTCGCCCGAGCTGTCGCGGACGATGCGGATGCTGATGCGGGCCGTGGTCACCGGCGGCACCGCGACCAAGGCCGAGGTGCCGGGCTATTTCGTCGGCGGCAAGACCGGCACGGCCGACAAGGCGGCGCGCGGCGGCTACAACCGCCGGGCCCGGGTGACCGACTTCGTCGGCGTGTTTCCGATCTACGATCCGAAATACATCGTCATGACGATGCTGGACGACCCGCAGCCGATCAAGGGCACCTACGGCTTCGCCAGCGCCGGCTGGAACTCGGCGCCGCTGGGCGGGCGGATCATCGCCCGCATGGGCCCGATGCTCGGGGTCAAGCCGGCGGATCCGAAGGACCCGGCGATCCTGCAGATGTTGTCGCCGCCGTCGAATGCGGTGGTCGCCAACGTCTCCGGCGGCAACGAGGACTGAGCGATGGCCGTCGTCTCCGACCTCCCCCCCATGCAGGCCGGCACCCGGGTCGTTCAGGCCGACGCCGCGCGTCCGGGTCGCGCCCTGGCCGCAGCGATCGAGACCGGCCGGCAGCGCGTCGTCGTCACCGCGCTGGTCTTCGGCCTGGCCTTCGCCGGCATCGGCACGGGGCTGGTCCGGATGATGGCATTCGGCGACACCGGCGAGGGCGCGCCGGTCGCCATGGCCGGCGCCACCGCCGCCGACCGGGCCGATCTGCGCGACCGCAACGGGCTGATCCTGGCCACCACGCTGCCGTCGATGTCGCTCTACGCCGACCCGAAGCTGGTGATCGACCCGATCGAGGCCTCGCTGAAGCTGAGCCGGCTGATGCCGGAGCTGAACGCCGAGAAGCTGCTGGCCGACCTGTCGTCCGACCGGCGCTTCGTCTGGCTGAAGCGCGGCCTGACCCCGGCCCAGCAATACGAGATCAACCGGCTCGGCATCCCCGGCCTGGCGTTCCAGAGCGAGGAGCGCCGCTACTACCCGGCCGGGGCGCTGACCTCGCATGTGGTCGGCTTCACCAATATCGACGCCCAGGGCATCTCCGGGCTGGAGAAGAGCCTCGACGCCCGGCTGCGAGCCGGCGAGTCGGTGGTGCTGTCGCTCGACCTGCGGCTGCAGGAGATGGTGCGGCAGGAGCTGCAGGCGGCGATCGAGGAGTTCAGTGCCCAGGGCGGCAACGCCATCATCATGGACGTGACCAATGGCGAGATCCTCGCCATGGCCTCGCTGCCCGACTTCAACCCGTATGAGCCGACCGCGTCGGCACCGGAAGCGCTGTTCAACCGGAACACGCTCGGCGTCTACGAGATGGGCTCCACGTTCAAGATCTTCAACACGGCCATGGCGCTGGAGAGCGGCACCTCCACCCTGGCCACGACCTATGACCAGAGCCCGGTCCGGGTCGGCCGGTTCAGCATCCGCAATTTCCGGACCGAGCCGCAGTCGGGTGCCTGGAGCGTCTACGAGATCTTCCGCCAATCGATGAACACCGGGTCGGTGCGGATGATGGAGGCCGCCGGGCTGGAGCGGCAGAAGGCGTTCCTGACCCGGCTGGGTCTCACCAAGCCATCGCCGATCGAGCTGCCCGAGGTGGGAGCGCCGATGCTGCCGAACCCGTGGAGCCGGGTCAGCGGCATGACCATCGCCTACGGCCACGGCATGGCGGTGTCGCCGATCCAGCTGGTCGCTGCGGTCAGCGCGGTGGCCAATGGCGGCATCATGTACACGCCGACCCTGTTCAAGCGCGACCCGGCCCAGCCGGCCGTGGGCAAGCGGGTCATCTCGCCCGAGCTGTCGCGGATGATGCGGGGGCTGATGCGGGTGGTGGTCACCAGCGGCACGGCGACCAAGGCCGACGTGCCCGGCTATTTCGTTGGCGGCAAGACCGGGACGGCGGACAAGGCGGCGCGGGGCGGCTACAACCGCCGGGCGCGCTCGAACGACTTCGTCGGCGTGTTCCCGATCCACCAGCCGCGATACATCGTCATGACGATGCTGGACGACCCGCAGCCGACCAAGAAGACCTACGGTTTCGCCACCTCCGGCTGGAACGCCGCGCCGCTGGCCGGCCGCATCATCGCCCGCATGGGGCCGATGGTCGGGCTGTCGCCGGCCGATCCGAAGGACCCGGCGATCCTCGAGGCGCTGGCCGTGGCGCCGGGTGGCCACGGCATCCCGCAGGTCGCGACGGCGCCGGTGGAGGAAGAGGGATGAGCGGCGGCGCCTCCACATTGCCCGCCGGGCTGACGGGGCTGACCGCGGATTCCCGCGCGGTGCGGCCCGGCTTCCTGTTCGCGGCCCTGCCGGGCGCGCGCGCCGACGGCCGTGCCTTCATCGCCGATGCGCTGACCGCCGGCGCTGTCGCGATCCTGGCGCCGGAGGGCACGGTGCTGCCGCCGGGCGCCGCTGCCGCGCTGGTCACCGACGCCAATCCGCGCCGCCGCCTGGCGCTGATGGCGGCCGAGTTCTACGGCCGGCAGCCGGCCACCATCGCCGCCGTCACCGGCACCAGCGGCAAGACCTCGACCGTCAACTTCGCCCGCCAGCTCTGGACCCTGCTGGGCCATCAGGCGGCCAGCCTGGGCACGCTCGGGGTGATGGCGCCGGGGCGCGAGCGCTACGGCTCGCTGACCACGCCGGACCCGGTGGCGCTGCATGCCGAGCTGGCCGACCTGGCTGCGGCCGGGGTGACCAAGCTGGCGATGGAGGCGTCGTCGCACGGCCTCGACCAGTTCCGGCTGGACGGGGTGCGGGCGACGTTGGCCGCCTTCACCAACTTCACCCAGGACCATCTCGACTACCACGCGACGATGGCGGAATACCTGGCCGCCAAGGCCCGGCTGTTCGACGAGGTGCTGCAGCCCGGCGGCACCGCCGTGATCAATGCCGACGTGCCGGAGGCGGCGGGCCTCGTCGCCCGCACCCGCGCCGCCGGCCGCATCGCGCTGACCCTGGGCCGCGCCGGCCAGGAGTTCCGGCTGGACCTGGCCGAGCCGCTGCCGCACGGCATCGACCTGCGCTTCACCGCCGGGGGGCGGCCCTATCGGGCCGAGCTGCCGCTGGTCGGCGGCTTCCAGGCCTACAACGTGCTGACCGCGCTGGCGCTGGTGGTGGCCGACGGCGCCGACCTCGACACCGCCGCCGGGCTGCTGGAGCAGCTGAAGGGTATCCCCGGCCGGGTCGAGCTGGTGGCCAGCCATCCGAACGGCGCCCCGGTCTATGTCGACTACTCGCACAAGCCGGGGGCGCTGGAGACGGTGCTGAACGCCCTGCGCCCGCACACCAGCGGCGCCCTGGTCGTGGTGTTCGGCTGCGGCGGCGACCGCGACCGCGCCAAGCGCCCGCTGATGGGCGAGATCGCGGCGCGCCTGGCCGACCGCGTGATCGTCACCGACGACAATCCGCGCAGCGAGGACCCGGCCGAGATCCGCCGCCAGGTGCTGGCCGGCTGCCCCGGGGCCGCCGAGATCGGCGACCGGGCCGAGGCCATCCGCGCCGCGGTTCAGGGGCTCGGCCCCGGTGATGTCCTGGTGGTGGCCGGAAAGGGCCATGAGACCGGCCAGATTATCGGCGATGACGTACGCCCCTTCGACGATGCGGAGCAGGCGCGCGCAGCCGTGACCGAACTGAAGAGCGACCCGCGATGGAGACGAACGCCATGACCAACCCTGCGCTCTGGCCGGCCGCGGAGGCGGCCGCTGCAACCAATGGGATGCAGGTCGGCGAGTGGTCGGCGTCCGGCGTCTCGATCGACAGCCGCTCGGTCGTGGCGGGCGACCTGTTCGTGGCGCTGCGCGGCCCGAACTTCGACGGCCACGACTACGTCAAGGACGCCCTGGCCAGGGGCGCCGCGGCGGTGATGGTCGACCGGGTGCCGCAGGGCGTGCCGCATGACGCGCCGCTGCTGGTGGTCGACGACACCATGGACGGGCTGACCGACCTGGCGCGCTTCGCCCGCATGCGCAGCGAGGCGCGGGTCGTCGGCGTCACCGGCTCGGTCGGCAAGACCAGCACCAAGGAGGCGCTGAAGCTGGCCCTGTCGGCCACCGCGCCGGCCTATGCCTCGCAGGGCAACCTGAACAACCAGTGGGGCGCGCCGCTCAGCCTGTCGCGGATGCCGGAGCAGGTGTCCTACGGCGTGTTCGAGCTCGGCATGAACCATGCCGGCGAGATCGCACCGCTGTCCCGCCTGGTCGAGCCGGACGTCGCCATCATCACCAATGTCGAGGCGGTGCACGCCGCCCATTTCCACTCGGTCGAGGGCATCGCCGACGCCAAGGCCGAGATCTTCCGCGGCATGGGGCCGGAGAGCACGGCGATCCTGAACCGCGACAACCCGTTCTTCCCGCGCCTGGTCGCCCATGCCCGGACCCAGGGCGTCGGCCGGATCTGGAGCTTCGGCGAGCATGCCGAGGCCGATGCCCGGCTGATCGACTGCTCGCTGCACACCGCAGCCAGCGCGGTCAACGCCATGATCCTGGGCGAACCGCTGCGCTACACCCTGTCGGCGCCGGGCAAGCACTGGGTGCTGAACAGCCTGTCGGTACTGCTGGCGGCAAAGGCGATGGGCGCCAACATCGCCGGTGCCGCCCGCGCCATGGGCCGGATCACGCCGCTGCGCGGCCGCGGCGCCCGCATCACCATCGAGCTGCAGCGCGGCGGCCAGGCCGGCAAGCTGCTGCTGATCGACGAGAGCTACAACGCCAGCCCGGTCTCGGTTGCCGCCAGCCTCGACGTGCTGGGCGGGGTCGACAGCGGCCCGGACGGGCGCCGCATCGCCGTGCTCGGCGACATGCTGGAACTCGGCCCCGACTCGCCGGCCCTGCATGCCGGGCTGAAGCAGCCGGTGCTGGCCAACGACATCGACCTCGTCTTCACCTGCGGCCCGGACATGAAGCAGCTGCACGACGCGCTGCCGGAAGGCCGGCGCGGCGCCCATGCGCCGGACAGCGCCGCCCTGGCGTCGATCCTGGCCGAGGCGGTGCGCCCGGGCGACTGCGTCATGGTCAAGGGCTCGCTCGGCAGCCGCATGGCCGTGATCGTCGAGGCGCTGGAAAATCTGCGCGCGGCGCGCGAGAACCGGGCCCCCCACGCCTCGCCCAAGCGCGTCGCCAACGGCCTCTGACCCACGGCCTCTGAAAGGAACGGTTCCGGTGCTTCCGGCCATCTTCGCCCCGCTCGCCGATCAGGCCCTCGTCTTCAACCTGTTCCGGTACCTGACGTTCCGGACCGGGGCCGCGGTGATGACGGCGCTCGTCATCGCCTTCATGATCGGGCCGGCGATGATCCGGTGGCTGAAGTCGCGGCAGGGGGCGGGGCAGCCGATCCGCGAGGACGGGCCGGAGGGGCATTTCAAGAAGCGCGGCACGCCGACCATGGGCGGGCTGATGATCCTGATCGCCATCGTGGTCTCGACTCTGCTGTGGGCCGACCTGCGCAACGCCTTCGTCTGGATCGTGCTGCTGGTCACGGTCGGCTTCGGCCTGGTCGGCTTCGGCGACGACTATCTGAAGCTGACCAAGCGCAACCCCAAGGGCCTGTCCGGCAGGCTCAAGCTGGTGGTGCAGGGGGCGATCGCCCTGGTCGCCGTGTTCTGGTACCTGCAGGTGACGCCGGAGGTGCGGGAGACCGCGGTCGCGATCCCGTTCCTCAAGGATGTCATGGTCGAGCTCGGCGTCCTGTTCTTCCCCTTCGCCATGCTGGTCATGGTCGGCGCCTCGAACGCGGTCAACCTGACCGACGGGCTCGACGGCCTCGCCACCATGCCGGTGATCATCGCCGCCACCTGCTTCGGCCTGATCGCCTATCTCGCCGGCAACGCGGTGTTCGCCGGATACCTGCAGATCCACCACGCCCCGGGCGCCGGCGAGCTGGCTGTGTTCTGCGGCGCCCTGATCGGCGGCGCGCTGGGATTCCTGTGGTTCAACGCCCCCCCGGCGATGGTGTTCATGGGCGACACCGGGTCGCTGTCGATGGGCGGCGCGCTCGGCGCCATCGCCATGATCACCAAGCATGAGCTGGTGCTGGCCATCATCGGTGGCCTGTTCGTGCTCGAGGCGGTGTCGGTGATCGTCCAGGTCACCAGCTTCAAGCTGACCGGCAAGCGGGTGTTCCGCATGGCGCCGCTGCATCATCACTACGAGAAGAAGGGCTGGGCCGAGCCCACCATCGTGATCCGGTTCTGGATCATCGCCGTGATCCTGGCCCTGATCGGCCTGTCCAGCCTGAAGCTGCGGTGATCGGATGATCGACCTCTCGCATCTCAAGGGCCGCAGCGTCGCCGTCCTCGGTCTCGGCAAGTCCGGCACCGCCGCGATCCGGGCGCTGAAGGCGGCCGGCGCCGAGGTGGTGGCCTGGGACGACAAGGTCGCCGGCCGCTCCTTCGCCGAGCGCGAGGGCGTGCCGGTCCGCGACTTCGCGGCCGAGGGCATGGCCGGCATCGACCTGGTGATGCTCAGCCCCGGCATCCCGCGCACCCACCCGCGGCCGCATCCGGCGGTGGCCCGGGCGCTGGGGGCCGGCAGCCGGCTGGTCGGCGACATCGACCTGCTGGCCGAGGCGCTGCCCGACGCCGGCTTTCTCGGCGTCACCGGCACCAACGGCAAGTCGACCACCACGGCGCTGCTGCAGCATGTGTTCGAGGCAGCGGGCATCGACTCCGAGGCCGGCGGCAATCTCGGCCCCGCCGCGCTCGGCCTGCGTCCGGTCGCCCCGGGCGGCTGGTATGTGCTCGAGGTCTCGTCCTACCAGCTCGAGACCATCACCGAGGTGCCGTGGTCGATCGGCGTCTTCATCAACATCACCCCCGACCATCTCGACCGCTACCCCGACATGGCCGGCTATGTCGCCGCCAAGACCCGGCTGCTGGACGGCATCCGCCCGGGCGGCACGGCGGTGATCGGGGTCGATGACGGCTATTCCCGCGCGGTGTTCGAGAAGACCAGGGCGCGGCCGGAGATCCGGGCGATCCCGATCTCGGCCGAGCGCGCGGTCGAGGGCGGCGTCTTCGTCCGCGACTTCGTGCTGCACGACGCCACCGAAGGCGAGGCCCGGCCGGTGCTCGACCTGCGCCAGGCGCCGGCCCTGCCGGGCGCCCATAACGGCCAGAACGCCGCCTGCGTCTGGGCCGCGGCGCGCGCCGCCGGGGTCGCTGAGGATGTGCTGGCCGCGGCGATCCGCACCTTCCCGGGACTGGCCCACCGCCAGCAGCTGGTCGGCACCATCGCCGGCATCCGCTTCGTCAATGACAGCAAGGGCACCAACCCGGACGCGGCGGCCAAGGCGCTCGGCTCCTACGACACGATCTACTGGATCGCCGGCGGCCGGCCGAAGGAAGGCGGGCTGGAGGCGGTCGATCCCTATCTGCCGCGGGTGCGGCAGGCCTTCCTGATCGGCGAGGGCGCGCCGAAATTCGCCGCCCATCTCGAAGGCAAGGCGCCGTATCAGCGCTCGACCGACCTCGACGCCGCGATCGAGGCCGCCTACCGGACGGCCAAGGCCGACGGCGCCACCGATGCCGTGGTGCTGCTGTCGCCGGCCTGCGCCTCCTTCGACCAGTTCGCGAATTTCGAGGCGCGGGGCGAGGCCTTCGCCGCCTCGGTCAAGGGCCTGCAGGTCCGGGTGGAGAGGGGGGAGCTCTAGATGGTGACCCTGGATCGCGCCGACAGCTCGGTCATCGGCCGCTGGTGGTGGACCGTCGACCGCTGGATGCTGCTGCTGCTCGGCATCATCATGGGCATCGGCTCGATCCTGATCCTGGCCGCCAGCCCGGCCGTGGCCCAGCGCATCAATCTCGGCGAGTTCTACTTCATCGAACGCCATCTGATGATGCTGCTGCCGGCGATCGCGCTGACCTTCATGGTCTCGCTGATGAGCCCGGGGGCGATCCGCCGCGTCGCCGCGCTGGTGCTGATCGTGTCGATGCTCGGGGTCTTCGCCACGCTGTTCGTCGGGGTCGAGATCAAGGGCGCGACCCGCTGGATTCAGCTGCCGGGCCTGTCGCTGCAGCCCTCGGAATTCGTCAAGCCGGCCTTCGCCGTGGCCGCCGCCTGGCTGTTCGCGCAGCAGAAGATGCGGCCGGGCTTCCCCGGCTACATCGCCTCGACCGTGCTGTACGCCATGATCGTCTTCCTGCTGCTGTCGCAGCCGGATCTCGGCATGACCGTGGTGGTCACCGCGGTGTGGTTCATCCAGTTCTTCATCGCCGGGCTGCCGATGTTCCTGGTGATCGGGCTGATCGGCATGGGCGCCGGCGGCCTGGTCGGCTCCTACTTCCTGTTCGACCATGTCCGCAGCCGCATCGACCGCTTCCTCGACCCGTCGACCGGCGACAACTACCAGGTCGACCGCGCGCTCGAGGCCTTCACCAATGGCGGGCTGTTCGGCACCGGCCCGGGCGAGGGCTCGGTCAAGCTGTACCTGCCGGACGCCCATGCCGACTTCATCTTCGCCGTCGGCGGCGAGGAGTTCGGCCTGTTCTTCTGCCTGCTGCTGGTGACGCTGTTCGCCTTCATCGTGGTGCGTGGCCTGTCGCGGGTGATGAACGAGACCAACCTGTTCATCATGCTGGCGGTGGTCGGGCTGGTCACCCAGTTCGGGCTGCAGGCCGCGATCAACATGGCGTCGACCTTGCACCTGATCCCGACCAAGGGCATGACGCTGCCCTTCGTCAGCTATGGTGGCTCCTCCCTGATCGCGCTCGGCTATGGCATGGGCATGGTGCTGGCCCTGACCCGCAGGCATGCGGGGAGCGGCAGCCGGTGAGTGTTGTCCGCCCGATCCTGCTGGCCGCCGGCGGCACCGGCGGCCATGTCTTCCCGGCGGAGGCGCTGGCCCGGACGCTGATCGCCCGCGGCCATGCCGTGCGCCTGGCGACCGACCCGCGCGGCCGCGCCTTCGGCGACCGGCTGCCGGAGGTGCCGGTCGACGCCGTCCGCTCCGCCACCGTGGCGCCGGGGCTGGTCGGCAAGCTCAAGACCGCGACCCTGCTCGGCCTCGGCTATCTCGACGCCCGCGGCGTGCTGCGCCGGCACCGCCCGGCCGCCGTGGTCGGCTTCGGCGGCTATCCCTCGGCCCCGACCGTGCTGGCCGCGTCGCGCGCCGGCATCCCGGTGCTGCTGCATGAGCAGAACGCCCTGCTGGGCCGGGTCAACCGCTGGCTGGCCGGCCGCGCCGCCGCCATCGCCACCGGCTTCCCGCTGCAGGGAGCGGCCGAAAGCCGGCGAGTCGAGGTCACCGGCAACCCGGTCCGCCCGGCGATCGCGGCCAAGGGCAATGCGCCTTATCCGGCCCCGACCGAGGATGGCCGGCTGACCCTGCTGGTGCTCGGCGGCAGCCAGGGCGCGCGGGTGTTCAGCGAGCTGATCCCGGCCGCGGTGGCGCTGCTGCCGGAGGCGCTGCGGACCCGCCTGTCGATCGTGCAGCAATGCCGCCCCGAGGACATCGAGGCCTGCCGCGGCCGCTATGCCGCGATCGGCGCCGACGCCACTTTGTCGACCTTCTTCGACGACGTGCCGGAGCGGCTGGCCGCGGCCCAACTGGTGATCTGCCGGTCCGGCGCGTCGACCGCGGCGGAGCTTGCGACCATCGGCCGCCCCGCGATTTTGGTGCCCTATCCCTTCGCCATGGACGACCACCAGACCGCCAATGCCAGGGCCATCTCCGCCTCCGGCGGAGGGTGGCTGATGCCGCAGTCGGAGCTCACTCCGGAAGTGCTGGCATCGCGTCTCGAACACCTGTACACCCGCCCCTCCGTTCTGGTGGAAGCAGCCGGCGCCGCGCGCGCCGCAGCCCATCCGGATGCCGCCGACCGACTCGCCGATCTCGTCCTCGCCCTTGCCGGGCAGGAGGCGGGCCTTCGCGCGTCGGCCGCAACTGGAGCCTAGGTTTAGGAGTACCGCCGATGAGGCAGATGCCGCTCGACATTGGGATGATCCACTTCGTGGGGATCGGCGGCATCGGCATGAGCGGGATCGCCGAGATCCTGCACAATCTCGGCTATTCGGTGCAGGGCACCGACGTGGCCGAGAGCGCCAATGTCCTGCGCCTGCGCAAGGCGGGCATCGACGTGAAGATCGGCCATGCCGCGGCCCATCTCGGCGACGCCGCGGTGGTCGTGATCTCTTCGGCGGTGAAGAGCGACAATCCCGAGGTCAAGGCCGCCCGCGCCGCGGCGATCCCGGTGGTGCGCCGGGCCGAGATGCTGGCCGAGCTGATGCGGCTGAAATGGTCGATCGCGATCGGCGGCACCCACGGCAAGACCACCACCACCAGCCTGGTGGCGGCGATGATCGACGGCGCCGGGATGGACCCGACGGTGATCAATGGCGGCATCATCAACGCCTATGGCACCAACGCCCGGCTCGGCCAGGGCGACTGGATGGTGGTGGAGGCCGACGAGAGCGACGGCACCTTCACCCGGCTGCCGGCGACCATCGTCGTGGTCACCAACATCGACCCCGAGCATCTCGACTTCTACGGCGATTTCGACTCGGTGAAGGCGGCGTTCGAGCAGTTCGTCACCAACACGCCGTTCTACGGCTTCGCCGTCCTCTGCATCGACCATCCGGAGGTGCAGGCGCTGATCTCGCGGGTCACCGACCGGCGCATCGTCACCTACGGATTCAGCCCGCAGGCCGACATCCGCGCGATCGATTTTTCGATCGAAACGCGCGGCTCCCGCTTCACCGCCGTGCTCCAGGATCGGCAGTCCGGAAAAAGCCGTTCGATACGCGATATTGTGTTGCCAATGCTGGGCCAACACAATATCCAGAATGCATTGGCCGCTATCGCCGTGGCCCATGAGATGGGAATGGACGACGGGCAGATCATCGAAGCGCTCGCTCGGTTCAGCGGTGTGAAGCGCCGGTTCACCAAGACCGGCGAGTCGGGCGGTGTGACGGTGATCGACGACTACGGCCATCATCCGGTGGAGATTGCGGCAGTGCTCAAGGCGGCCCGGGCCGCGGCCCAGAAGCACAAGGTGATCGCAGTGGTGCAGCCGCACCGCTACAGCCGGCTGGCCAGCCTGTTCCAGGAATTCTGCACCTGCTTCAACGACGCCGACATCGTCGTGGTCGCGGATGTCTATGCCGCCGGCGAGGCGCCGGTCGAAGGCGCCACCCGCTCCGCCCTGGTCGAGGGGCTGCGCGACAGCGGCCACCGCCGGGTGATCCCGCTGCCGGGGCCTGAGGCGCTGCCGCAGCTGGCCTACGACCTGGCCCAGCCGGGCGATTTCGTGGTCTGCCTCGGCGCCGGCAACATCACCACCTGGGCCAATGCCCTGCCCACCGAGCTCGACGCGCTGCGCGCCAAGCGCACGGCGGGGGCCGGCCGATGACAAAGTCGGTCGCAGTCCTCTACGGCGGCTGGTCGGCGGAGCGCGAGGTCAGCCTCGTCTCCGGCAAGGCCGTCGCCGTGGCGCTGCGCGGGCGCGGCCACCGGGTCGAGCTGATCGATGTCGGCCGCGACCTCGACGCGCTGCTGCGCGCCCTGCGGCCGGCGCCGGACGTGGTGTTCAACGCCCTGCACGGCAAGGGCGGCGAGGACGGCACCATCCAGGGCGTGCTCGACATGCTGGGCCTGCCCTACACCCATTCCGGCGTGCGGCCCTCGGCGATCGCCATGTCCAAGCCGGCAACCAAGCAGGTGGTCGGTTCGGTCGGCATCCGCACCGCCCGCGGCGTGGTGGCGCCGCCGGAGCAGGTGGCCGAGCGCCACCTGATGGAACCGCCCTATGTGGTCAAGCCGGCGGCCGAGGGCTCCAGCGTCGGCGTCCGCATCGTCCGCGCCAACGACAACGCGCCGGCCATCGACCTGGCCGGCTGGGGCTATGGCGAAGCGCTGGTCGAGGAATACGTGCCGGGCCGCGAGCTGACTGTCGGCGTGATGGGCGACCGCGCCCTGACCGTGACCGAGATCGCGCACACCCACGCTTTCTTCGACTACGACGCGAAATACACCGAGGGCCACGCCGTCCACACACTGCCGGCCCAGGTGCCGGGCGACGTCTCGGCCGAGGCCATGCGCCTGGCGCTGCTGGCGCACCGGACGCTGGGCTGCCGCGGCATCAGCCGCACCGATTTCCGCTGGAACGACACCCGGCCGGGGACCGAGGGGCTGTATTTCCTCGAGATCAACACCCAGCCGGGCTTCACCCCGATCTCGCTGGTGCCGGAGCAGGCGAAGCACATCGGCGTCGACTTCGCTGATCTTTGCGAATGGCTGCTGGAGGACGCGGCATGCGGTCGCTGAGCGCCGAGCCTGACGCGGCGCGCCGGCGCGGCAGCGGCGGCACCTCGGTGCGTCGCAAGCCGATGGCCCGGCGCCAGGCGGCGGCGCTGCGACTGGGCGGCCTGGCGCTGGGCGGCATCGCCGTGTTCGGCCTGGTGGCCGCGCTGTGGACCAGCGGCACGCTGACCGCGGCCGGCCGCGGCATCCATGGCACGGTGATGGGCCTGACCGTGGCGGCCGGCTTCTCGGTGCAGGAAGTGCTGGTCGAGGGACGGCGCTCGGTCGATGGCGGCGTCATCATGGCGGCGCTCGGCGTCGGCCGGGGCGACCCGATCTTCGACCTCGACCCCGACGCGGCCCAGACGGCGCTGCTGGACGTTCCCTGGATCAAATCGGCCAGCGTCGAGCGCCGGCTGCCGGACACCGTGTTCGTTCGGATCGAGGAGCGGATGCCGCTGGCGCTGTGGCAGAACAACCAGAGCTTCAGCCTGATCGATCGCGAGGGCCATGTCCTGCCGGTGCCGTCGCTGGCCGACTATCCCGACCTGCCGATGGTGGTCGGCGGCGACGCGGCCAGGACCGCGGCGACGCTGATCGACGCGCTGTCGAAGACACCCGACATCGCCCGCCGCATCCGTTCGGCCATGCGGGTCGGCGGCCGGCGGTGGGACCTGATGCTCGACAATCACGTCACGGTGAAGCTGCCCGACGGCGACGTCGCGCAGGCCCTGGCCCGGCTGGACGAGGCGCAACGCAAGGATTCGGTGCTGGACCGCGACATCGTGGCGGTCGATCTGCGCCTGGGTGACCGCATGGTCATCCAGCTCACGCCCGCGGCGGCCGCGCAGCGCGCGCCTTCCAAGGACAAGACTTGATGGGCGGCGCGGATGGCACTCATGGGATTTAACGCGATGCGCCGCCCCCGCACCCGCGCCCGGGGCTCGATCGTCGCCGCCGTCGATCTCGGCACGACCAAGGTCGTGTGCTTCATCGCGCGCATGGCCGACGAGGGCCGGGCCCAGGTGATCGGCATCGGCCACCAGGCCAGCCGCGGCGTGCGCGCCGGCGCCATCATCGAGCTCGACGCGGCGGAGAAGACCATCGCGTTGGCGGTGCAGGCGGCCGAGCAGATGGCCGGCGAGACCATCAACGAGGTGATCGTCAACCTGTCCGGCGGTCATCCGGCGTCGCAGAGCCTGTCGCTCGAGGTGCCGGTCGGCGGCCGCGAGGTCACCGACAACGACCTGCGCCGCGCCGCCCGCGCCTTCAACGGCAGCATCGCCACCGACGCCGAGGTGATCCACGCCGTGCCGATCAGCTACGGCCTGGACGAGGTGCGCGGCGTGCGCGATCCGCGCGGCATGGTCGGCGAGTCGCTGAGCATCGACCTGCACCTGATCACCGCCAACACCGGCGCGGTGCGCAACCTGACCGCTTGCGTCAACCGCGCCCATCTCGAGGTCGAGAACGTCATCCTCTCGCCCTACGCCTCGGGCCTGGCCTGCCTGGTGCCGGACGAGCGCGAGCTGGGCTGCACCGTGATCGACATGGGCGGCGGCACCACCTCGCTGGCGGTGTTCATCGAGGGCCGGCTGGTCTTCGCCGATTGCCTGCCGGTCGGCGGCGCCCATGTCACCAACGACATCGCCCGCGGCCTGACCACGCCGGTCGTCCATGCCGAGAGGATGAAGACGCTCTACGGTTCGGCCCTGCCTTCAGTGGCCGACGACCGCGAGGTCATCGACGTGCCGCAGGTCGGCGAGGAAGAGGACAGCCAGCCGACCCATGTGCCGAAGAGCCTGCTGACCGGGATCATCCAGCCCCGGATGGAGGAGATCTTCGAGATGGTGCGCTCGCGGCTCGAGGCCAGCGGCTTCGACAAGGCCTTCGGCCGCCGCGTGGTGCTGACCGGCGGCGGCTCGCAGCTGCAGGGCGCGCGCGAGCTGGCCCAGCTGGTGCTGGACAAGCAGGTCCGCATGGGCCGCCCGCTGGGCCTCGACGGCTTGGCCGAGGCGACGGCGGGGCCGAGCTTTTCGACGGCGACGGGCCTCCTGGCCTACGCCATTTCAGGGCCCGCCGACCTGGTCGGCTCGGGCCCGGGGCTGGAGGAGAGCGGCGCCGCGGGCGGCGGCTTCTTCAGCCGGATCGGAGGGTGGTTCCGTGACAACCTCTGAGCCAGCCCGCCCCTCTCGCACCCCTTACGTCCTGCGCCGGTTCAAAATGCCGATAGGGCAGGAGAGCGGCGCAGCGCGATGCCTTTGCATCGGGCAAGCCGTTCGACGCCCCCTGTCGGCATTTTCAACCGGCCCGAAGGGTCGCCTTGCGGCGGCCGCCTGCGGGTGCGGGCCGCTCGACCGTATTGCCGATACGCCCTTCGCGTCCCGCCCCCGCACCCGACTCGCCGCAAGGCGACGCAGGGCGCAAGGGGTGCGAGAGGGGCGGGCTAAACCAGTCAACCCGGCACGCCCGCCATCCGGGGCGATGCCGGGAGCACGGACCGGACGGGTGGGAAGCGGTTGCAGGGTGAATAGGGGACAGTAGGGGAGCATCGACATGATCAATCTCAGCATCCCGCAGGGCGACATCAGCCTCCAGCCGCGGATCACCGTGGTTGGTGTCGGCGGCGCCGGCGGCAACGCCGTCAACAACATGATCCGGGCCAACCTGGCCGGGGTCGAATTCGTCGTGGCCAACACCGACGCGCAGGCGCTGGCGGGCTCCGCGGCGCAGAAGCGGATCCAGCTCGGCGCCGGGCTGACCCAGGGCCTCGGCGCCGGGTCGCGGCCCGACATCGGCCGGGCGTCGGCCGAGGAGGCGATGGAGCACATCGTCGCCCATCTCGAAGGCGCGCACATGGTGTTCATCACCGCCGGCATGGGCGGCGGCACCGGCACCGGTGCGGCGCCCGTGATCGCCCGCGCGGCGCGCGAGCAGGGCATCCTGACCGTCGGCGTGGTGACCAAGCCCTTCCACTTCGAGGGCGCGCACCGCATGCGCATGGCCGAGCAGGGGCTGCAGGAGCTGCAGCAATATGTCGACACCCTGATCATCATCCCGAACCAGAACCTGTTCCGCATCGCCAACGAGAAGACGACCTTCGCGGACGCCTTCCGGATGGCGGACGAGGTGCTGCATTCGGGCGTGCGCGGCGTCACCGACCTGATGGTGCAGCCGGGCCTGATCAATCTCGACTTCGCCGATATCCGCACGGTGATGGCGGAGATGGGCAAGGCGATGATGGGCACCGGCGAGGCCGAGGGCGAGCGCCGCTCGATCAGCGCCGCCGAAGCCGCGATCTCGAACCCGCTGCTCGACGACATCTCGATGAAGGGGGCAAAGGGCGTCCTGATCAACATCACGGGCGGCCTCGACATGACCCTGTACGAGGTCGACGAGGCGACCAACCGCATCCGCGACGAGGTCGACCCCGACGCCAACATCATCTTCGGCTCGACCTTCGACGAGACCATGGAAGGCAAGGTGCGGGTGTCGGTCGTCGCCACCGGCATCGACATGGCGATCAACCAGGCGCAGCGGCCGCAGACCTACAGCACCACCACGCTGCCCTCCGGCGACCGCGCCCGGCCGCAGCCGGCCGGCGCTCCGGCGCAGCAGCCGCAGCCGCTGATGCCGGCCCGTCCGGCGGCGGTGACGCCGCAGCGCTTCACCATGGCCCAGCCGGCGCCGAAGCCGGTTGCCCCGGCCGCAGCCGAGCCGCAGGCCCCGGCGGCGGCTGCCGCCCCGGTCGAGGCGGAACCCGAGCCGGACTACGCGGCCGAGGACCAGGCCGAGCCGGCAGTGGACGAGGTGCAGGAGCCTGCGGTTCAGCAGGCCGCGGCCCGGGCCCCGGCGGCGATGTCGGCGGGGGCTCGTCCCGGCTTCATGGCGCCGCGCCCGGCCCCGATAGCTGCCCAGCAGCCGGCGCAGCAACGTCCGGTCGAGGCGGCTCCGGCCGCCCCGGCCGAGGGCCGCAAGAAGCTGGGCCTGTTCCGTCGGGTGACCGGCCTGCTGCGGGAAGAGGAGCAGCCGCAGCCGGAGGCGCATCAGCAGCCGACGCTGCGGCAGGAGCCGGCGCCGCGCGCCGCCGCCGAGCCGCCGCGTGCGCCCGAGGCGCCGCGTCCGGTGGCGCAGCAGCGCCTGGCGATCGATGCCGGCCGCGCGCCGCTGCCGCGCAGCGACGAGGACGCGCTCGACATCCCGGCCTTCCTCCGCCGCCAGGCGAACTGAGGCCGGTCCGCCGCTTCTTCCTCCACCGGCCGCACGCTCCCCTCGCGGCCGGTGGGGATCTCTGTTGGGTTGATCTTGCCGCCCGCGCTTGCGGGCGGCTTTTTCTTTGGGCGTCAGTAGCCGCGCAGCCCCAGGCGGACCAGATCGGCCTGGCTCTCGGCGCCGGTTTTCGAGAACACCGATTTCAGGTACTGCCGCGCCGTCCCGACCGTGATGTCGAGGAGGCCGGCGGCCTCCGCCAGCCGGACCCCGTCGGCGATCAGCGACACCAGCTCGGCCTCGCGCCGGGTCAGCCCGTGCAGCGAGATCAGCTGCTCCATCCCCCCGGCATGGGTGACGGCGGGGTCGGAGATCAGCACTGCCGCCTGCGCGGGGCTGTCGAGGCCGAGCTTCTGCATCAGCGCGCCCGACGGGATGATGGTCAGCACCAGCGGCGATTGCGGCGGACGGCGATAGACCGGGATCTGGACCCGCTTGCTGGAGACCCATCGAATCGCCGCTTCCGCGGCGGCGGGGCCAGACCGCGTCATCGCCGCGGCGGCGATCGCCTCCTGCAGCGCCATCGTCTCGGCCATCGTCCCCGTCACCAGGCGCCGGGACAAGAGGCCGAGGCCGTCGGCTGCGGCGATGAACGCCTCCGCCTGCTGGTTCATGTGGATCACCGTGGCCCCGCCATCGACCAGCACGACGCCGACGCCCAGCGCATCGATGACCGCCTGCTCCATCGCCAGGCGGCGCGCCAGCCGCCCTGCGGCGGTGACGTGCGGCGTCAGCAGGTCGAGCATGCGCAAATCCTCGGGCGTGAAGCTGGCCGCGTCGAGGGGCCGGCAGGCGATGATGCTCGCCGTATCGCCGCCGGCGCGCCACGGCACGGCGACAGCGGCCTGGCCGCCACCGATCGGGCGGATGACGTTGTTGTAGTAGTCGGTCCGGGCGAAGGCCTCCATCGAGATGTAGCTGCTCTGCACGACTGCGGCGCCGACCGGCAGCCGGTCGATCTTGTCGATGAAGAACGGGTCGCTGATGCGGTGCGAGACCTGCTCCATCACCCCCGTCAGACGTTGGCAGCTCACGCTGGTGACCACGGCCCCCTGGACGGTGCGGTGGAAGATGGCATGCTCCGCGCCCACCAGGTCGCGCACGGCGTCCAGGCAGTGCGTCCAGGCATCGGGCTCGAAGGCGCTGTCATAGATCCGCTCGACCGTCCGCAGGATGGCCTCGGCCTGCCCGGTCAATGGAGGGGTATCCGCCGGCAAGGACTGGACGCGATGCCGCGCCGGCCTGTGCTGCGGGCCGGCAATATTGAGGGATCATCGATCGCTGAGGCGCCGCCAGACGAGTATGACAAGGTCATATCGGCAACTCCCGGGATGTGTCGAATCCTGCGTCCGCTGCTGTCCTGATGTCGCATCCTGCCCCGCAGGAGCCGGAAGTCCTAGGGCATTGATCGCCCAGGTTTGCGGCGAGATTGCGGAATCATCCGAAAATCCGACCCCCTCAATTTTGATAATAACATCTGGGACTACAGGCTTAGCGGCCCCTCGGTGTAGGCCATTTGTCGACCCATGGGCGGTGAAAGGCGTCCTATGCCGCGGAGGGCTGCAGACAGCATCGGCGACACTGGCGTGAACGCTTCAGCGCGTCCGATGCCTGCCAGGTGACGGCGGCGACCGCCGGCGTCGCGACCGGGATGTTGCGGCATCCCGCCACCGGCGCAAACGGGTCCCGAACACGGGGTTCAAGACGACATCCAGCGGCGGCACCGGCATCCGGCCGGCCGCCGCCCCCAAGCGTGGCGGCAATTCCGGTGGGAAAGCCGCCGCGCCCGGCCGCGCCGTGCGGGGCGCGGCCGGACCTTCCCCACATCGGCACGACCCGCGAAGCGGGCCGGGCGTCAGGCATTCAAGGAGAGAGACCATGCCGATCATCAACGGCACCAGCAGCAGCGATATTCTCAACGGCTCCGGCTCGAACGACACCATCAACGGCCTCGGCGGCAACGACCGGATCGACGGCAATGACGGTGAAGACCGAATCAATGGCGGCACCGGCGACGACGATCTGTACGGGGATGCGGGCGACGACATCATCAAGGGCGATGAGGGCAACGACCTCATTCATGCCGGCCGCGGCAACGATACGGTCGATGGCGGCCTTGGCGACGATGGCATCTCCGGCTCGCTCGGCAACGACACCATCAACGGCGGCGACGGCAACGACCGCATCTCGGGCCAGGAGGACAATGATTCCCTGGGCGGCAATGCCGGCGATGATTTTCTCGAAGGCAATGACGGTGACGACGAGCTCTGGGGCGACGAAGGCCTGGACGACCTGCATGGCAATGCCGGGAACGACATCATCCATGGCGGTGCCGACCGTGACATCCTCTATGGCGATGAGGGCAACGACACGCTGGGCGGCGATGACGGCAACGACACCATTGCCGGCGGCATCGGCGATGACGCGATCTATGGCGGCAACGGTACCGACGACATGTACGGCGATGTCGGCAACGACACGATCGATGGCGGCGAGGGCGACGACCACCTCGTGGGCCAAGCCGGCGCCGACAAGCTGATCGGCGGCAACGGCACCGACTGGGCGATCTATCTCGAAAGCGCCGGCGGCGTGATGGTCACGATCGGGGGGACGGGCTCCGGCGGCGAAGCCGCGGGCGACACCATCGGCGCCGACATCGAGAATCTCCAGGGTTCCCAATACGGCGACGTCCTGACGGGATCGTCGGGAAACAACTGGCTCAAGGGCGAGGGGGGCAGCGACAATCTCCGCGGCGAGGCGGGGGATGACGGGCTGGAAGCCGGCGACGGCAATGATGATCTGTGGGGTGGGGCCGGCGCCGACAACCTCCAGGGCGATGCCGGCTACGACACGGCGCATTACGAGAACAGCGGCGCCGGGGTGACGATCAACCTGCTGGCCGGCACCGGCGTGGGCGGGGAAGCCCAGGGCGACAAACTGCTCGGGATCGAGGGTGTCGTCGGCAGCCAGTTCGACGACACGCTGACCGGTGACGCCGCGGCCAACACGCTGTCAGGCCATTCCGGCAACGACACTCTCAACGGCGGAGACGGCAACGATGTTCTCTACGATTACACCACCTACGGCTATGGCCAGGACAATGACAAGCTCAATGGTGGTGCCGGCAACGACGCCATCTACAGCTATGGCGGGAAAGACGTCGTCGATGGCGGCGGCGGCAATGATTTCCTCTACATGACTCGCAGTGACGCCACCGCCGACCTCCGTTTCACCCTGAACGGCGCGGCCGGCAGCGATGGCTCCCAGACAATCAACATCGAATCGATGAAGTTCTACGCCGGCGTCGGCGACGACGTCATCACGGGCGGCGCCGGCACCGACGGCATCTTCGGCAGCGACGGAAACGACATCCTCATCGGTGCCGCCGGCCAGGACGGCCTCGACGGCGGTGCCGGCGACGACATCCTCAGCGGCGGCGATGGAGTCGACGAGCTTTATGGTGACAGCGGCGACGATACCCTCGACGGCGGTACCGGAGACGACGAGCTGGGAGGCGCCGCCGGCGCCGACATCCTGCGCGGCGGGGCCGGTGCCGACAGCCTGTATGGCGGCGACGGCATCGACACCGCCACCTACAGCGGCGATACGGTCGGCATCTCGATCACTCTTATCAACAACGTCAGTCTGCTCTCCCTGGCGGCCGCCGGCAGCGGCGGCAATGCCGAGGGCGATGTGCTGTTCGAGATCGAGAATGCCGAGGGCGGCAACGGCTCCGACCTGATCATCGGCTCCGAGGTGGGCAACACCCTGCATGGCAATGCCGGCAGCGACCGGCTCGACGGCGCGGACGGCAACGACCTGCTCGTCGGCGGCACGGGGGCGGACCAGCTGATCGGCGGTGCCGGCGCCGATGCCGCCATCTACAGCGAGGGGTCGGTCGGGGTGCGGGTCGACCTGACCACCGGCAAGGGGCTGGGCGGCAACGCCGAGGGCGACACCCTGTCCGGGATCGAGAACATCCGCGGGTCGAACGGCGCCGACACGCTGATCGGCAACGCCGGCGCCAATACCCTGAACGGCTGGACAGGCAACGACCAGCTGGTCGGGGGCGCCGGGGCCGACTGGCTGGAGGGCGGCGCCGGCATCGATGCCGCGATCTACAGCGACAGGTCGGTCGGGGTGCAGGTCAGCCTGGCCACCGGCAAGGGCACCGGCGGCAACGCCCAGGGCGACACGCTGGTCGGGATCGAGAACATCCGTGGCTCGAACGGCGCCGATACGCTGACCGGCAACAGCGGGGCCAATGTGCTGAACGGCTGGGCCGGCAAGGATGTCCTGACCGGTGGCGCCGGTGGCGACATCTTCTCTTTCGCTGCCACCGGCCACAGCGCCGTCGGCGCCAATGCCGACCGGATCACCGATTTCAGCCGGGCCCAGGGCGACCATATCGACCTGTCGGACATCGACGCCAACACCAGGGTGGCAGGCGACCAGGGCTTTGCCTTCATCGGTACGGGCCTGTTCACCGGCGTCGCCGGCCAGCTGCGCTATGCCACCAGCGGTGGCGTCACCACCATCGCCGGCGACATCAACGGCGACAAGGTCAGCGACTTCCACATCCAGCTGACCGGCACCATCGCCCCGGTGGGCGGCGACTTCATGCTCTGACGACCGTGCGGGTGGCATCGGGGCGGCCGGCAACGGCAACGGCCGGACCCCGGTGCCGGATGCGCGCCGGAAGGGCGTTGTGCAATCGGGACAGCGACTGTAAACAAGGAGGGAGGGGGATGTGATTCCCATATTCGCGATGGCCTTCGGCGCGATCGCAGTGCTGCTGTGGCGGTCCGGGCTCGGCTTCACCCTGGTGGTGAGCGGGGCGACGCTTTCGGCGGGCATGCTGATGACGACGCCGTGGCCCTGATGGCCCATCGCTTCGAAAGCGCCGGCACGCAATCTTCTGCGGCACGCGCGAACGTAACAGTCCGAAACAAAGTGTGATTTTTGCTGGCGCGACGGCCGGTCTAGGGTGCCTTCGTCCCGAAAGGGGCGCTCCATCAGCACTTTGCGTTGCGAAGTGCATGTCAGGCGAAGCGAAGGACACCTCCATCGTGGCTCACATCTCGGCGGAATCGGGTGCGGCAACGCAGAAGACGCTGAAGACCGCGATCAAGTGCACCGGCGTCGGTCTGCATGGCGGTCAGGACGTCACCATGGTGCTGCGCCCCGGTGAGATCAACACCGGCATCGTCTTCGTGCGCACCGACGTCCCCCAGGGCCGGCGCAGCATCAGCGCGCGCTGGGACAAGGTGTCGGACACCCGTCTGTGCACCGTCATCAGCAATGCCCAGGGCGTCACGGTTGGCACCATCGAGCATCTGATGGCCGCGCTGCGCGGCTGCGGCGTCGACAACGCCGTGGTCGAGCTGAACGGCGCGGAAGTGCCGATCATGGACGGCAGCGCCGCCCCCTTCGTGTTCCTGATCGAATGCGCCGGGCTGGTCAGCCAGCCGGCACTGCGCCGCAGCATCCGCGTGCTGCGCCCGGTCGAGGTCACCGCCGAGGATCGCTGGGCCCGGCTGACGCCGTCGGCCAGCACCACCTTCAGCTTCGAGATCGAGTTCCAGAGCCGCGCCATCGCGCATCAGGAAGGCCTGATCCGGCTGGCGAACGGCAACTTCAAGACCGAGATCGCCCGCGCCCGGACGGGTCGCTGGAGAACGCGATCGTGGTCAGCGGCGACCGGGTGATGAACGCCGAGGGCCTGCGCTACGAGGACGAGTTCGTGCGCCACAAGATCCTCGATTCGATCGGCGACCTCTATCTCGCCGGCGCCCCGATCCTCGGCCATTTCCACGGCTACAAGGCCGGCCACGCGCTGAACAACCAGCTGCTGCGGGCGCTGTTCGCCGACGACACCGCCTGGTGCTACGACACCAGCTTCGGCGCCGAGACCGCGGCCGAACCCTGGGCCCGGCCCGCGGTTGCCGCCGCTGCGCTGCCCACCGCCAACGCCGCCTGATCCCGTTCCGCTTGCCGCCGCCGTCCCTCTTCGCTATGCGTCGAGGGATTGCGTGTGTCTGCCCGCGGGAAGGCGTCTCGCCATTCGCGTTCGGGGTGGGTATATAGGGGCCCGGACAGAACCGAAGGCGATGATCGAGTGAACAAGCGTCTGCAGTTTCGCCATCTGGCGCGGGTCGGGCTCGTCCTGCCGGCCGTTCTCCTCGCCGCCTGCGGCGGTTCCTCCGACTCTGCGAAGCCGGCCGCGGACCAGCCGCCGGAAGCGCTGTATTCCCAGGCGCAGCAGGCGTTCGACGAACGGGACTTCAAGACGGCAACGGCCCGGTTCGACGAGGTCGAGCGGCAGCACCCCTATTCGACCTGGGCGACCAAGGCCCAGCTGATGTCGGCCTATGCCAGCTATCAGCGCGGCGATTATGACGGCGCGATCGTGGCGCTGGACCGCTTCATCAGCCTGCATCCGGGCAGCGAGGAGCTGGCCTACGCCTATTACCTCAAGGCGCTCTGCTACTACGACCGGATCTCGGATGTGGAGCGCGACCAGCGCATCACCCAGCTGGCGACGAACGCGCTGAACGACGTCATCACCCGCTTCCCGAGCAGCGACTACGCCCGCGACGCCAAGCTGAAGCTGGACCTGACCTACGACCAGCTCGCCGGCAAGGACATGGCGATCGGCCGCTTCTACCTGAAGCGCGGCGAGTACA
>JAEKLZ010000071.1 GCA_019508225.1 Inquilinus limosus
GGCTGGACCCGGACAAGGCGGCCGCGCGCAACCTCACGGCCGGCGAGATCGTCGCGGCGCTGCGCTCGCAGAACGTCCAGGTCGCCTCCGGCGTGCTGAACCAGCCGCCGGTGCCCGGCCAGGGCGGCGCTTACCAGCTCAATGTCGAGACCCTCGGCCGCCTGTCCGACCCGCGCCAGTTCGGCAACATCGTCATCAAGACCGACACCGACGGCCGCGTCACCCGGGTGCGCGACATCGCCACGGTCGAGCTGGCGGCCCAGGACTACACCGCCAACGGCTATCTCGACGAACGGCCGGCCGTGCCGCTGCTGGTGTTCCAGCGCCCGGGCTCGAACGCGCTGCAGACGGCCGAGAACCTGATCGCGACCATGCAGGAGCTGTCCAAGAACTTCCCGCCGGGCCTGCAGTACAACATCATCTACAACCCGACCGAGTTCATCGCCGAATCGGTGCATGAGGTCGAGAAGACGATCTGGGAAGCGATCGCCCTCGTCGTCATCGTCGTCATCCTGTTCCTGCAGACCTGGCGCGCGGCGATCATCCCGGTCGTCGCCATCCCGATCTCGCTGATCGGCACCTTCATGGTGATGGCGGCGCTGGGATATTCGCTGAACAACCTGTCGCTGTTCGGCCTGGTTCTGGCCATCGGCATCGTCGTCGACGACGCCATCGTCGTGGTCGAGAACGTCGAACGGCATCTGCGCGAGGGCAAATCGCCCAAGGAGGCGGCGCATCTGACCATGGACGAGGTCGGCGGCGCGCTGATCGCCATCGCCCTGGTGCTGTGCGCCGTGTTCATCCCGGCGGCGATGATCAGCGGCATCTCCGGCCAGTTCTTCCGCCAGTTCGCGGTCACCATCGCCGCGGCGACGGTGATCTCGGCCTTCGTGTCGCTGACCCTGAGCCCGGCGCTGTGCGCCATCCTGTTGAAGCCGCATGTCGAGCATCACGAGAAGAAGACCTTCGTGCTGTTCCGGCCGATCCAGGCCTTCTTCCGCGGCTTCAACTGGTTCTTCGACCGGCTGTCGCTGGGCTATGGCGGGCTGACCCGCCGGATCCTGCGCTTCGCCGTGGTCATGCTGGTGGTCTATGTCGGGCTGATCGGCCTGACCGGGCTGCAGTTCGGCCGGGCGCCGACCGGCTTCATTCCCGACCAGGATCAGGGCTACCTGATCACCGTGATCCAGCTGCCCCCCGGCTCCTCCCTCGCCCGCACCGACGCGGTGGTGCGGCAGGCGGCCAAGGAGATCCTGGACGTCCCGGGCATCATCCATGTGGTGCCCTTCTCCGGCTTCGACGGCGCCACCTTCACCAACGCCTCGAATGCCGGTGCGATCTTCTCGACCTTCGCGCCCTTCGCCGAGCGCACCGCCAAGGGGCAGGACGTGACGCACCTGCAGCAGGCGCTGAACCAGAAGCTGTCCAACATCCAGGACGCCTTCATCATCACCATCCAGCCCCCGCCCGTGCGCGGCATCGGCACCGGCGGCGGCTTCAAGATGATGGTCGAGGACAAGACCGGCCGCGGCCTGCCGGCGCTGGACGCCGCGACCCAGGAGATCGTGGCCAAGGCGAACCAGACCCCGGGCCTGGTCGGCATCTTCTCGCTGTTCAACACCCGCACGCCGAAGCTCTATGCCGACATCGACCGGGTGAAGGCGGAGATGCTGGGCGTGCCGGCCGACCGGGTGTTCGAGACGCTCGAGGTCTATCTCGGCTCGACCTATGTCAACGACTTCAACTATCTCGGCCGCACCTTCCGCCTGACCGCCCAGGCGGACGGCAAGTTCCGCCAGAACCTGCGCGACATCGGCAACTACAAGACCCGCAGCGACAGCGGCGGGATGGTGCCGCTGAGCGCCGTGGCCAGCTTCCACGACCGCACCGGCGCCTATCGCGTGCCACGCTTCAACCTGTACCCGGCGGCCGAGGTCCAGGGGTCGACCCTGCCCGGCTATTCCACCGGCTACGCCCTGGCGACGATGGAGCAGATCGCCACCGAGACCCTGCCGCAGGGCTTCGGCTTCGAATGGACCGAGATCGCGCTGCAGGAGAAGCTGGCCGGCAACACCGGCATGCTGGTGTTCGTCGCCTCGGTGGTCTTCGTCTTCCTGCTGCTGGCGGCGCAGTATGAAAGCTGGACCCTGCCGCTGTCGGTCATCCTGATCGTGCCGATGTGCCTGCTGGCCGCGGTCACCGGCCTGCTGCTCAGGGGCATGGACGTCAACATCCTGGCGCAGATCGGCTTCGTCGTGCTGATCGGCCTGGCGGCGAAGAACGCGATCCTGATCGTCGAGTTCGCCCGCCAGGCGGAGGAGCATGGCGAGAGCCGGCAGGAGGCCGCGATCTCGGCCGCCCGCACCCGGCTGCGGCCGATCCTGATGACGTCGCTCGCCTTCATCTTCGGCGTGGTGCCGCTGGTGATCGCGTCGGGCGCCGGCTACGAGATGCGGCAGTCGCTGGGCACCGCCGTGTTCTTCGGCATGATCGGCGTGACCGTGTTCGGCCTGCTGTTCACGCCGATGTTCTACGTCGTCTGCCGTTGGCTGGGCACGGTGTTCGCCCGGCGCAAGCCGGTGGCGCCGAAGCCGGAAGGCACCCCGGCGGTGTGATCGTGACGGTGTCCCGGGCCCTCAGCCCGGGACACCGCCCCGCGCCAGCTCCGGCAGGCGCAGGGACCGGTAGAGTTCCGACAGCACCCCGGCGAAGATGCTGACCTCGAGCGTGGTCAGCGCCATCGAGGCCAAGTCGATCGACAGGCTGACGAGGCCGGGGCCCTCCTCGTCCGGCAGGATCGCATCCAGCGCCAGGCCGAGGCCGATGGCGACCAGGAAGAACCCCAGCAGGGCGATCACCAGCGCCCCCAGCACCGCCAAGCGCCGGCCGCGCAGCAGCCGGCTGCTCTCGGCCGCGGTCAAACCCCGGTCGCCGATCGCGATGGCGGGCAGCACCAGCCCGTAGAAGGCGAAGGGCACGGTCGACAGCACCGTGGTCACGACGGTGATCGCCAGGATCACCGGCATGCCGCCCGTCGCCCCGCCATCGGCGAAGGACTGCAGCAGCGACGGCCCGCCGACGAGGCCGAACAGGATCGACAGCGCGAACAGCCCGGCCACGGCGGTGAGCATGCCGAGGAAGCCGAGCCAGATCTGGGTCAGGAAGAACCGCAGCGCCCCGGCATCGGCCGGGAACGGCGCCATCTCGCCGCGCAGCACATAGCGGTGCCAGCTGACCGCGATCAGGGTGATGGCAAAGAACAGGACCAGCATCGACAGCAGCACGGCCAGGGCGCCGATGCCCGACGGCGTCTGGCCCGAGGCCATGGCCACGACCTCGTCGCCCCACAGCCAGTCGATGGCGAAGCGCAGGATCAGGGCGAAGGCCACCGCCGGCGCCGCCAGCCGCGCCAGGACCCCGGCATGCCCCAGGCTCCAGCCCACGGAGCGCCGCAGCAGGTCGCCGGTCGAAAGTGCCGCCATCATCCATCCCCTTCCCACGAATCGGGGCGGATCATTTCAGCCCATGCCGGATGGGGCAACCGACCAACGCTGAATCATCTGGCAATCGGGTGAAGGACATCTGTCCATTCATTGTCATGCCCGGGCTTGGGAAAGGCGCAAGCGCCTGCGACCTCTCCCGCGAGGCGGGAGAGGCGAAAGGAACCGGATTTCGTAGGTTGGGTTCGCGGCAGCGAACCCAACAGGGGCGGGGGCCGCGAGGGCGGCGGCATGTTGGGTTCGCGAAGACGCGAACCCAACCTACGCGGTCACCCCGTGTCTGGGGATCTGGGCCTGCGGCGGCCCGCGCCGGCGGAGCGAGGCTCGGGCGGATCCGCTGGATCGTCCTCGTCGTCCTCGCCATCCTCGGGTGGGATGAAGCCGTAGTGCTCCATGGCCTCGTCGGCCATCTCGAGCCAGCGCTCCACCTTTACCGGGAAGTTCCAGCGCCGGCACAGCGCGGCCACCGCGACCTCCGGCCGGCTGGCCTCGATGAACTCGACCACCTCTGGCCGCTCCACCCGCTCGCAGACCTCGGCGACGCGGCGGTCGACCTCCTCGTCGTCCTCGGACACCTCATAGGCGGCCGCCAGCATCGCCAGCTTCACCCGCAGGTCGTGCCAGTCCGCCTGCGCCGACTCCCGCTTCGCCGCGGCCTTGCGCCGCTCGTCGCGATGATTGGCGAACTTGTCTTCCAGCAGCAGGGTCAGCCGCAGCGACTTGGTGACGACGGCGATCCGCTGGCCATAGTCGATTCCGGGCTGCGGGGCCTCCACCGCCTCGGTGCGGGTGGCCTCGATGATCTCCATATGGACGTCCGCCACCCGGGCGAGCATGCGCAGATGCCGCGCCGCCCGCTCCTCCGCGGGAGCGGCCGGGGCTTCCGACTCCAAATCGGTCTGCGCCTTGTCCATGGAACACAGCATGAACAAGATCGCGAATTAAGCCAACTGAACATTGTGTTCGGAGCCGGAAGCGACGCGAGAGGGCTGCCGGCGACGCTTCAGCGTCCGACCACGGTCTCCAGCACCTGGCCGCCGCGCTGGACGGCGATGCGCCAGGGGTCGCGCGAGCCGCGCAGCGCGTCGTCCAGCGCCGCCGTGCTGTCGATCGCCTCGTCATTGAGCCGCAGCAGCACGTCGCTGGCCTGCAGCCCCAGCCGCGCCGCCGGGCTGCGGGCGGCAACCGCGGTCACCACCACGCCCTTGCCGGGGCCGTTCAGCCGCATCTCCTCCGCCACCGCCGGCGAGACATTGACCACGGTGGCGCCGGCCAGCGGCGAGCGGCCGCCGAGCACGCGCTGGTCGCGCGGCGGATCCTCCGGCGGCGCCTCGACCGGCAGCGCCAGCTCGGCCGTGTCCTTGCCGCGCCGCACCGTCAGCGTCGCCGTGGCGCCGAGGTCGAGCGTGGCCAGGCGGAAGCGCAGGGACTCCGGGTCGTCGACCGCGTGGCCGTCGACCGCGGTGACCACGTCGCCGACCTTGAGGCCGGCCCGCGCCGCCGGGCCGCCGGCGGCGACGCCGTTGACCAGGATGCCGGCCGGCCGGTCCAGGCCGTAGGCCTCGGCCAGGCCGCGGTCGACCGCCTGGCCGTCGGCGCCGAGCCAGGGCCGTACCACCGGCTGTCCGGTCTCCGCCGCCCGCATCATGCTGCGCAGCATATTGGCCGGGATGGCGAAGCCGATGCCGAGCGACCCGCCGGTGCGGCTGTAGATCGCCGTGTTGATGCCGACCAGCCGGCCCTTCATGTCGATCAGGGCGCCGCCGGAATTGCCCGGGTTCACCGCCGCGTCGGTCTGGATGAAGAAGTCGTAGTCGGAGATGCCCACGGCGGTGCGGGCGATGGCCGAGACGATGCCCATGGTCACGGTCTGGCCGACGCCGAAGGGGTTGCCGATCGCCAGCACCAGGTCGCCGACCTCGAGCGCGTCGCTGTCGCCGAGCGGCAGCGACGGCAGCGAGCGGCCGGCGAGGTCCTTGAGCTTGAGGAAGGCGAGGTCGGTGCGCTCGTCCGACAGCACCAGTTCGGCCTCGTATTCGGTGCGGTCGGACAAGACCACGGTGATCTGGTCGGCGTCCTTGATCACATGGTGGTTGGTGACCACCAGCCCGCCCGATCCGACCATGACGCCGGAGCCGAGCGAGTTCTCGACCCGCTGCCGCGGCCGGCCGTCCGGCATGCCGTCGCCGAAGAAGCGCTGGAAGAACGGGTCGTCGAACAGCGGGTTCTGCCGCTCGACCACCATGTGGCGGGCATAGATGTTGACCACGGCCGGCGCCGCGCTGCGCACCAGCGGCGCGAAGCTGAGGTCGATCTCGGCCTTGCTGGTCGGCACCACCGGCTCCGCCCCGGCCGGCCCGGCCAGCAGGAGCAGCACCGCCGCCGCGGCGCCTGCGAAACGGAACATCCTTCCTCCATCCGCGGTCACGGGCGTGGGTCTAGCCGAAGCCCCCGGCCGGCGTCCAGGGGCCGGCATGCCGCGGAGAGCGGTTTGACGACAACGGCCGGAGCTACCCCCTCACCCTCCCTCTCCCCGAGGAGAGGGAAATATGAGCCGGCCCCACATCACCTCTCCCCGGGGAGAGGTCGAAATCGCGCAGCGATTTCGGGTGAGGGGGTGGCACCGACCGGCGAGCGGGGACCACGGCTCCTATCGGTCCGTCTCCTCCCTCAGCAAATCCAGCGCCTGCAGCAGGGCCGGCGAGCGGTCGCCGCGGCGCCAGACGGCGGCGATCCGGGCCTGGGGCGCCGGCTCGGACAGGGCGAGATAGCGCACCCCGTCGGGCCGCAGCCGTCGCAGCGACCCCGGCACCAGCGACACGCCGAACCCGGCCGCGACCAGCGACACGATGGCATGCATCTGATGCGCCGACTGGGCGATCCGCGGCACGAAGCCGGCCGCGGCGCAGGCCTCGAGAATGGCGGCGTGGAAGCCCGGCCCCTCGCCCTGCGGGAACATGACGAAGGGCTGGGCGGCGAGGTCGGACAGCGCGATCCGGCGGCGGCCCGCCAGTGCGTGGTCGGCCGGCACCACCGCGACCATCGGCTCGGCCCAGGCCGGGCGCTGCTCCAGCCCCTCGCTGTCCGGCAGCGGCGGAATGACGAAGCCGAGGTCGCCACGGCCGCCGCGCAGATCATCGAGCTGCCGCATCGTCGTCGCCTCGCGCAGGTCCAGCGCCAAGCCGGGGTGGCGGGTGCGCAGCGCCTTCAGCAACGGCGGCAGGCGCTCGAACATGGCGCTGCCGACGAAGGTGACGCGCAAGAGGCCGGTCAGCCCCTGCCCGGCCTGGCGCGCCACCGCCACGGCATGCTCGGCCTGGGCCAGGGTGCGGCGCGCTTCCTCCAGCAGCGCCATGCCGGCGGGGGTCAGCGCCACCCGGCGGCGGCTGCGGTCGAACAGCGCCGCGCCGATCACATCCTCCAGCCGCCGCATCGCCGTGCTGAGCGGCGGCTGGGCCATGCCCAGGCGTTCCGCCGCGCGGCGGACATGCCGCTCCTCGGCCACGGCGATGAACTGGCGCAGGAGGCGGAGCTCGATCATCGATTGATACTCTTGGGATATCAGATGCTCATGATCTCATATTTGAAGTATGCGCGGCACCGTCCCACGTTCCGCCTATCGCAACGGGAGAACGGATCGATGGCACGGGTGGTGGTGGTCAGCGGCGGCGGCACGGGCATCGGCCTGGCCGTGGCGAAACACTTTGCCGGGCAGGGCGGGCAGGTGGCGATCCTCGGCCGCCGCGCCGGCGTGCTGGCGGCGGCGGCGGAGGCGATCGGGCAAGAGCATCCGGCCGCGCCGCCGGTGCTGGCGCTGCCGGGCGACCTGTCCCGGCCCGAGACGGTCGAAGCGCTGTGCCGGCAGATCGGCGAGCGCTTCCCCGCGGTCGACGTGCTGGTGCACGCCGCCGGCGGCAACGTGATCCTGCAGGCGCCGCCGGGCCATTACGACGACGGGCTGGCCGGGATCGCCCGGCGCTGGACCGACAATTTCGCCGGCAACGTGCTGTCCGCCGTGCTGCTGACCGAGGGGCTGCGCGACCGGCTGCGGGCGCCGGGCGGCCGGGTGGTGCTGGTCGGATCGATCGCCGCCTATCGCGGCTCCGGCGCCGGCTGCTACGGC
This sequence comes from Inquilinus limosus, assembly GCA_019508225.1. Classification (GTDB taxonomy): domain Bacteria; phylum Pseudomonadota; class Alphaproteobacteria; order DSM-16000; family Inquilinaceae; genus Inquilinus; species Inquilinus limosus_D. The sequence goes on from JAEKLZ010000071.1 coordinate 7,624, forward strand.
GCCGCCAAGGCCGCGCTGCACCCCTATGGCTACGACCTGGCCGCCGCGCTCGGCCCGCGCGGCATCACCGTCAACATCGTCGCGCCGGGCTATATCCGCGACACCGAGTTCTTCGCCGACCGGCTGCCGGCGGAGCGCCAGGCGGCGCTGATCGCCGAGACCGCGACCCGCCGCGCCGGGCTGCCGGCCGACATCGCCGACGCCGTGGCCTGGCTGGCCTCGCCCGGCGCCGCCCATGTCACCGCCCAGGTGATCCAGGTCAATGGCGGCGCCGAGCGCGGGCACTGACCGGCGGGACTCTCATCGCCAAAGAAAAAGGCCCGGCTTGCGCCGGGCCTCGATCGTTTCGTCGTCGTCGGGCCGATCAGCCCTCGGCGCCCTCGGCCTCGGCCACCGCGGCCTTCAGCTCGGCGTCGCGCGCCTTATCGGCCGAACCCTTGGCGTCGCGGTCGCGCTCGACCAGCTCGATCACGGCCATCGGGGCGGCGTCGCCGTAGCGGAAGCCGGCCTTCAGCACGCGGGAATAACCGCCGCTGCGGGTCTTGTAGCGCTCGGCGATCACCGAGAACAGCTTGGTCACCACCTCGTCGTCGCGCAGCTGGGCATAGGCCAGGCGGCGATTGGCGAGGCCACCCTTCTTGCCGAGGGTGATCAGCTTCTCGACGATCGGGCGCAGATCCTTCGCCTTCGGCAGGGTGGTCTTGATCTGCTCATGGGTGATCAGGGCCGCCGCCATGTTGGCGAACATCGCCTTGCGGTGGCTGCTGGTGCGGCTGAACTTACGTCCGGAAACGCCGTGACGCATGGCGGTCTCTCCTTAAGGCGCGGCCCCCGCGGGGGTCCGATGGCGGGACCCGCCGCCTGCCCTGGCGGGACAGAACGGCGGGGGTAAACCTCGATCAACCGATCAGAACGGTTCTTCGAGCTTCTTGGCGAGATCCTCGATGTTCTCCGGCGGCCAGTTCGGGATCTCCATGCCGAGATGGAGGCCCATGGTCGAGAGAACTTCCTTGATCTCGTTCAGCGACTTGCGGCCGAAGTTCGGGGTGCGGAGCATCTCCGCCTCGGTCTTCTGCACCAGGTCGCCGATATAGACGATGTTGTCGTTCTTCAGGCAGTTGGCCGAGCGCACCGACAGCTCGAGCTCGTCCACCTTCCGCAGCAGGTTGCGGTTGAACGGCATGTCCTCCGAAGTCTCCTCGCGGTGGTCGCGCGACGGCTCCTCGAAGTTGATGAACAGCTGCAGCTGGTCCTGCAGGATGCGGGCGGCCAGCGCCACCGAATCCTCCGGCGTCACCGCGCCGTTGGTCTCGATGGTCAGGGACAGCTTGTCGTAGTCGGTGACCTGGCCGACGCGGGTGTTCTCGACCTTGTACGAGACCTTGCGGATCGGGCTGTACAGGGCGTCGACCGGGATCAGGCCGATCGGCGCGTCCTCGGGCCGGTTCATGCTGGCCGGGACGTAGCCCTTGCCGTTGTTGACCGTGAACTCCATCGCCAGCTTGGCGCCCTCGTCGAGGGTGCACAGCACCAGCTCGGGGTCCATGATCTCGATGTCCGGCCCGGTGACGATGTCGCCGGCCTTGACCACCTTCGGCCCCTCGATGTTGAGGCGCATCTTCTTCGGGCCCTCGGCGTGCATGCGCAGCGAGAGCGCCTTGACGTTGAGGACGATGTCGGTGACGTCCTCGCGGACGCCCGGGATCGACGAGAATTCGTGCAGCACGCCGTCGATGTGGATCGCGGTGACCGCGGCGCCCTGCAGCGACGAGAGCAGCACGCGGCGGACGGCGTTGCCGAGGGTCAGGCCGAAGCCGCGCTCGAGCGGGTCGGCGACGAGGGTCGCCTTGCGCTGGGAATCGTCGCCCGGCTGGACGTCGAGAGCGTTGGGCTTGATCAGTTCCTGCCAGTTGCGCTGAAGCACTGTCATATCATCCTGTTCTGCCACGAGAGGCCGGATACGGCCGAAAATGCCGACGGGGGCCGAAGCCCCCTTCCGATCCCATCCGTGGACCCTGTGGCCAGGGATCCTATCCCGGATCGGTCGGCTGAAACCGCGCAAGGGCGCCGGCCCGCCAGCCGCGCGCGCCCCGGAGAACCCGGGGGCGGCGGCCGGCGGGCCGGACAGCCCTTAGACGCGACGCTTCTTGCGCGGACGGACGCCGTTGTGCGGGATCGGCGTGACGTCGCGGATCGAGGTGATCTGGAAGCCGACCGACTGCAGGGCGCGCAGGGCGCTCTCACGGCCGGAGCCGGGGCCCTTCACGTTGATCTCGAGCACGCGCATGCCGTGCTCCTGCGCCTTGCGGCCGGCATCCTCGGCGGCCATCTGGGCGGCATAGGGAGTCGACTTGCGGCTGCCCTTGAAGCCCATGCCACCGGCCGACGACCAGGCAATGGCGTTGCCCTGCGCGTCGGTGATGGTGATCACCGTGTTGTTGAAGGACGAGTTCACGTGGGCGACGCCCGAGGTGATGTTCTTGCGCTCGCGACGACGCAGACGGGCGTTCGCGGTGGCAGCTGCTGGCTTGGCCATGGTTCGCTCGCCTTCCGATTACTTCTTCTTGCCCGCGATGGGC
>JAEKLZ010000072.1 GCA_019508225.1 Inquilinus limosus
CGTCGGTGATCGGCCTGTTCGAGGACGTGATCAGCCGGGTGGTGGCGCTGGCCGTGCTGATGCCGATCGTCGCCTCGATGGGCGGCAATGCCGGCACCCAGACCCTGACGGTCGCGGTGCGGGCGCTGGCGATGCGCGAACTGACCGACAGCAACGCCGCCCGCATCCTGTGGAAGGAGGTGCTGGTCGGCGTCATCAACGGCCTGCTGTTCGCGGCGATCGCCGGCGGTGTGGTGTGGCTGTGGTTCGGGGATCCGCGCTTGGCGGTGGTGATCGGCGCAGCCATGATCATCAACCTGCTGGCGGCGGCCTTCTCGGGCACGGTGATCCCGCTGGCGATGCAGCGCTTCGGGATCGATCCGGCGGTGTCCAGCGCCGTGTTCCTGACCACCGTCACCGACGTGGTCGGCTTTTTCGCGTTTCTCGGCCTGGCGGCCCTGATCCTGCTCTGAGCCGTCGCCCCATCCCGCCGGACGCGGGATGGGGCTGGATCCGTATCCGCCTCCGCCTCAGGCGGTGCCGGAGGCACCCACGTCAGGCGGTGCCGACGGTGCCGGCGATGCTGGCGCTCTTGGCCTCGCGTGCGGCCTTGATCACGTTGTTGGCGATGTTGACTGCCGGGATCGTGAGGTTCTGACCGCCGGGCACGCCCTTGGTCAGGTGCTCGACGAGCTGCTTGACCTTCTCCTCATTGACCGACTCGACGCCCGGCAGCAGCGCGATCAGCGCCGCCAGGCCGACCACCTGGCCGAAGCGCAGGTCGCTCGCCACTGCCAGCTTCTTCAATGCGTCGCGCAGCTCGGCTTCGCTAATGCCAGTGGATTCCACGTTCAATATGCCCTCCCTTACCGGATCCGGGGACTGCTGCTGAATTGCAATGCATATCCCGTCATGAATACTCAGGGTTGTACGAGGCGATCGCAGTGGCTGTCCAGCCGTTCTCGCCGAGGCTGATTGAGTCGACCCTGACGACGGAGTCTACCCTGCCGGCCGCGGCAATGCGACCGTCGGCTTGCCGCCCGGCGAAAGACCAGCGGCAGTCGCCGCCTCCGACGCGCCGATATTCCCGTCCTTCGCCCTCGATTCGGCCAAGCAGCGCCGTGGATTCGCATCCAGCCCAGGCGAGGCCGCAAGAATAGCGGCAGCAAAGCCGCCGCCGCTGCGGCGTCGCCCGGCTCCATTCCGGCCCTTCGGCGGGCACGCCGCGGGGACAGGACGGACGCCGGCCGGCTCCCGATGCCACGCGATTCGGAAGCGCCGCCGGCCGGCCTCGCCGAAACCGGCGGATCCTGTCGGATCAAGGACATGCTGCGCGCAGCAAGCGTTCGTGCCCAAAATCGGGGCGGAAATTAAATTATGTATCGTAAGTAATAATATGACTCATCTCCGGAAATGAAAGAACTAGACCAGCTGATGGTTTTTATACGGAGTCAATTTCATCCGTCTATTTCGTCTTTGGAAAGTAAAAAACGGGAATTTCTATGGACAGCCATATCGTTTTTTGCCTGAATGCCGGCAGGCTAGCCCTGTGGGCGGCGGCCGGGCTGTCGGCTTGGCAAAGGGTTCTTGGAGGAGGAATACAATGGGTCTTCTTGACGGCCTGCTCGGAGACGGCGGACTGCTCGGCGGCTTGCTGGGCGACGACGGGCTCCTTGGCGGCCTGCTCGGCAGCGACGGCCTTCTCGGCGGTCTGCTCGGCGACGATGGTCTGCTCGGGAATCTTCTCAGCGAAGATCTTCTCAGCGGCGTGATCGGCACGGTGAAGAGCGTCCTGGGCTCCCTGGACGGCCTGGTCCTGGGCGGCGGCGAGGGCGAAGGGCTCCTCGGCGGCGTCTTCGGTCTGGTCGACGGGCTGCTCAACGGCCTGCTCGGCGGCGCGCTCGGCAGCGACCTGACGGGCGGCCTGCTCGGCGGGGTCGAGGATCTGCTGACCAACATCCTGCATGGCGACCTGCTCGGCGGTGTCCTCGGCGGCGTGCTCGAGACGGTCAGCGGCCTGCTCGGCGGCATCCTCGACGGTGACCTGCTCGGCGGCGTGCTGGGCGGCAACGGCGGCGGCATCCTCGGTGGCCTGCTCGAGACGGTCGACGGCCTGCTCGGCGGCATCCTGGGCGGCAGCGACCTGCTCGGCGGCCTGCTGGACGGCGGCTTGCTCGGCGGCGTGCTCGAGACCGTCGGCGACCTGCTGAACGGCGTGCTCGGCGGCGATCTGCTCGGCGGCGACCTGCTCGGTGGTCTCCTCGGCGGCGACCTGCTGGGCGGCCTGCTCGGCACCGTGAACGACCTGCTGGGCGGCATTCTCGGCGGCGACCTGCTGGGCGGCGACCTGCTGGGCGGCCTGCTCGGCACCGTCACCGGCCTGCACCTGCTGGGCGGCCTGCTCGGCACCGTTGGCGACCTGCTGAACGGCCTGCTGGGCGGCGACCTGCTCGGCGGCATCGGCGGCGGCCTGCTGGATGGCGACCTGCTGGGCGGCCTGCTCGGCACCGTCACCGGCCTGCTGGGCGGCATCCTCGGCGGCGACCTGCTGGGCGGCGACCTGCTCGGCAGCATCACCGGCGTGCTGGGCGACCTGCTGGGCGGCATCACCGGCGGCGGCGACCTGCTGGGCGGCATCCTCAGCACGGTCGAGGGTCTGCTGGGCGGCCTGACCGGCGGCGACCTGCTGGGCGGCGACCTGCTGGGCGGCCTGCTCGGCACCGTCACCGGCCTGCTCGACGGCCTGCTGGGCGGCGACGTGCTGGGCGGCCTCGGCGGCACCGGCCTCGGCAACATCGGCGGCCTGGTCGAGGGCATCCTCGGCGGCGTCCTGTCGACGGTCGAGGGCGTGCTCGGCGGCCTGCTGGGCGGCGACGGCCTCGGCGGCATCCTGGACCTGAACGGCGTGCTGGGCAGCCTGCTCGGCGGTGGCAACACCCTCGAGGCGGCGCTGGACGGCATCCTGACGGCCCTGGGCGACGCGGTCGGCAGTATCGACGTCAGCGGCCTGTCGCATGTCGGCCCGCTCAGCGTCGTGACCGGCCTGCTCGGCTCGGTGCTGAACGTCGTCGGCCTGGGCGCCAACTCGCTGGCCAACATCGTCGGCGGCGCGGTCGGCTCGGCCGATCACCTGAACGGGACCGCCAGTGCCAATATCCTGAACGGGTATCTCGGCAACGACGTGATCCACGGGCTGGGCGGCGATGACCGCATCGATGGCGGCACGGGCAACGACACCGTCTACGGCGATGCCGGCAACGACACCCTCACGGGTGGCCTCGGCAACGACGTGATCGTCGGTGGCGCGGGCGCCGACATCATGATCGGCGGCGCCGGCAACGACACCTACTACGTCGACAACTTCGGCGACCGGACGCAGGAGCAGGCGAACGGCGGGACCGACTGGGTGGTCTCGACCAAGAGCTGGACCCTGGCCGACAACGTCGAGAACCTGATGCTGGCGGCCGGGTCGGGCAGCCAGGGCGTCGGTAACGCTCTCGGCAACACCATCTGGGGCAACGAGACCAACAACGGTCTCGCCGGCCTGGCTGGCAACGACGTCATCGACGGTAAGGCGGGCAACGACGTCATCGACGGCGGCGCGGGGACTGACACCCTGACCGGCGGCTTGGGCGCCGACACCTTCCGGTTCCAGGGGCTGACGCACAGCACCGTCGGCGCGGGTCGGGACGTGATCACCGACTTCAGCCATGCCCAGGGCGACAAGATCGACCTGCACTTCATCGACGCCAGCACCAAGGTCGCCGGTGACCAGGCCTTCACCTTCATCGGGTCGGCCAACTTCACCGGTGTGGCCGGGCAGCTGCACTTCCAGGGCGGGATCCTGAGCGGCGACGTCAATGGCGACGGCCATGCCGACTTCGAGATCCAGGTCAAGGGTGCGGCCGTTCTGGTGATCGGCGACTTCGTGCTCTGATCGGCTTCGGCTGATCGGGGGGATCGGCCCGGACGCCTGGCCCACGGGCGTCCGGGACCCCGCTCCTCCTCGCACAAGCCCCGCGGTGCCTCGGCATCGCGGGGCTTTTCTTTTGTGACGACGGCTGCGCTACAGTGCCGGGAACCATCGACACCGGGAGCGACGCCCCATGATCCCCAATGAGCCGCAAGGCCTCGATTTCATGCTCGGCGACACCGCCGACATGCTGCGCGATTCGGTGCGCGGCTTCGCCGAGGCGGAGATCGCGCCGCGCGCCGCCGACATCGACCGCGACAACCAGTTCCCGATGGACCTGTGGCGCAAGATGGGCGATCTCGGCGTCCTCGGCGTCACGGTCGACGAGGAATATGGCGGCGCCGGAATGGGCTATCTCGAGCACATCGTGGCGATGGAGGAGATCTCCCGCGCCTCGGCCTCGGTCGGCCTGTCCTACGGCGCCCACTCCAACCTCTGCGTCAACCAGATCAAGCTGAACGGCACGGCGGAGCAGAAGCGCCGCTATCTGCCCAAGCTCGTGGCGGGCGAGCATGTCGGCGCCCTGGCGATGTCCGAGCCGGGCGCCGGCTCCGACGTCGTCGGCATGAAGCTGAAGGCCGAGAAGCAGGGCGACCGCTACGTCCTGAACGGCACCAAGATGTGGATCACCAACGGCCCCGACGCCGACACCCTGGTGGTCTATGCCAAGACCGATCCGGCGGCCGGGCCGCGCGGCATCACCGCCTTCCTGGTCGAGAAGGGCTTCAAGGGCTTCTCCACCGCGCAGAAGCTCGACAAGCTCGGCATGCGCGGCTCCAACACCTGCGAGCTGGTGTTCCAGGACTGCGAGGTGCCGGAAGAGAACGTGCTCGGCCGGGTCGGCGAGGGCGTGCGCGTGCTGATGAGCGGCCTGGACTACGAGCGCACGGTGCTGGCCGCCGGGCCGCTCGGCATCATGCAGGCCTGCCTCGACATCGTCCTGCCCTATGTCCGCGACCGCAGGCAATTCGGCCGGGCGATCGGCGAGTTCCAGCTGATGCAGGGCAAGGTGGCCGACATGTATGTCGCCCTCAACGCCAGCCGCGCCTATGTCTACGCCGTCGGCCAGGCCTGCGACCGCGGCCGGGTGACCCGGCAGGATTCGGCCGGCGCCATCCTCTACGCCGCCGAGAAGGCGACCTGGATGGCGCTGCAGGCGATCCAGGCGCTCGGCGGCAACGGCTACATCAACGACTTCGCCACCGGCCGCCTGCTGCGCGACGCCAAGCTGTACGAGATCGGCGCCGGGACGTCGGAAGTCCGCCGCATGCTGATCGGCCGCGAGGTGATCGGGCTGAAGGGGTAGGGCGTGGCCGGGCCGGGTGGTTCAGCCTTTCGCATTGTATGAAGTCAGGGTTTGGACAGCGGGTACCGCTGGACGGACCAGTGCGACGGCGCGCCGGGCACGACCTCGATGGCCAGATTCACCACATCCGGATCGGTGTCGATGTCGTCGAGGGCCGCGGCGAAGGCCCGGCATTGCTGGTCCCGGCCATGAATGTGGCCTTTCAAGAGCACCACACCAGGATGGAGCAGGCGGAGCGCGTACAAGGCGAGAAAATCGATAACGTTGTTGGTGACGAGGACGAGGTCACGCTCGGCGGCGATGGTCATCACATCCCAATCCTTGAGTCCGGCCCTGCCGAGATCGACGAGCGCCTGGGCGGCATAGCCACGGTTGTGGGCTATGCCGCAGAGCGCGCGGGAGAGGCACTCGTCGATCAAGAAGCCCGGCGCGGTCACCGCCCGGGTTTGTCCGCAGAAGATGGCGCCCTGGTACGAGGGCGGCCGCGTCGGGGATAGGCCAGGCACCAGATCCGGGCGGCTTCGAGCATCGACGGAGTCAGCCGTGGATAGTCTTCAAGCAGCTCCGATTCGGAGACGCCCGCGGCGAGCGCATCCGCGATCGGGTGAACCAGGATCCGGGTCCCTTTGAAGGTTGCCGTACCTGCCTGGACGCTCGGGTCTTCGACGATCAGGCGCTGCGCTTCCTTCAGCTTCTTCCACCGTCTGTTGATGGGGGCCCGATAGTCGCGGAGGTCGATGGAATAGATGACGTTGGTCCTGGCATCCTTCGCCTCAATCCGTCGTAGGGACGCACCCTCCGATAACTTGCCGTACCAGATCCGGCGCACCTCGGCCGGAACCTGCGTCGCCAGGGATTTCTCGAGTACCAAGACGACCAGCCCGTCCTTATGCACCCGTCGGTTGCGCCCCTTCGATATCACCCAACGGGAAGGGATGCGCCTCCGGTCGATCGCGTCGTTGATCTGCTTCGGGCGGAGGTCGGTCACGGCGCTCGCCTCACTGACCGTCAGGTCATCGGCTGTCGTCGGCATGGTCGCCTCACAAATGTATCTGCAGCATGCGGATGAATTTGATGCCTTGCCCCGGCGTGGTCAAGATCAGTCCTCGCTGCTACCTCACCGCCGACGTCGCTGACAGCGGCCTCCCGCCCGCCACCCCGTTGCACCCCGCGCCGGTTTCTGCACACTTGACCGGCTGGTCAGGAAATCAAGAACCAAGGGGGCTCATGATGCAGGGACGATGGGGTCGCCGGGCGCTGCTCGGCGCGGCGGTGGCGATGCTCGGGGCCACGGCGCTGCCGCAGGCCCGGGCGGCGGACAAGCTGGCGGTGGCGGCGGTCTACACCGTGCCGGTCGAGCAGCAATGGGTCAGCCGCATCCACAAGGCGCTGAAGGCCGCGCAGGAGCGCGGCGAGATCGACTACGTCTATTCCGAGAACACCTCGAACACCGATTATGAGCGCGTCATGCGCGAATACGCCGAGGGTGGCCGGAAGCTGATCATCGGCGAGGCCTTCGGGGTCGAGCGCGGCGCCCGGGCGGTGGCCAGGGACTATCCCGGCACCGCCTTCCTGATGGGCTCCAGCCTGCCGCCGGCCGAGCCGAACTTCGCGGTCTTCGACAACTACATCCAGGACGCCTCCTACCTCACCGGCATGGTCGCCGGGTTGAAGACCAAGTCGAACACCATCGGCATGGTCGGCGGCTACCCGATCCCGGAGGTCAACCGGCTGATGCATGCCTTCATGGCCGGGGCGCTGGAGGTCAACCCGCAGGTCAAGTTCTCGATCACCTTCATCGGCTCCTGGTACGACCCGCCCAAGGCCAAGGAGGCGGCTTTCGCCATGGTCGATGCCGGCGCCGACGTGCTATATGCCGAGCGCTACGGCGTGTCCGACGCGGCCAAGGAGCGCAAGGTCCTGGCCATCGGCAACGTCATCGACACCCAGTCGGAATATCCCGGGACGGTGGTGGCCAGCGCCCTGTGGCACATGGAGCCGACCATCGACCGCGCCCTCAAGGCGGTGGCCGGCGGCAGCTTCAAGGCCGAGGATTACGGCCCCTACAGCGCCATGAAGGCGGGCGGCGCCACGCTGGCCCCGCTCGACCCGAAGCTGGTCGACCAGGCGATCATCGACAAGGTGGCCGCCCGGCAGAAGGAGATCGAGAGCGGCGCCGTCACGGTCAAGGTCGACGACAGCGAGCCGAAGCCGACGCTGTGACGCCTGATTCCGACTCACGGAATGCCGCACCGGCCCTGCGCCTGCGCGGCATCACCAAGCGTTTCGGCGCGCTGCTGGCCAATGACGGCATCGACCTCGACCTCGCTCGCGGCGAGGTGCTGGCGCTGCTCGGCGAGAACGGCGCCGGCAAGACCACGCTGATGAGCATCCTCTTCGGCCACTATGTGGCCGATGTCGGGACGGTCGAGGTGGCGGGGCCGGGCGGCAGCGCGCTGCAGCCGCTGCGCCCGGGCTCGCCCCAGGCGGCGCTGGCCGCCGGCATCGGCATGGTGCATCAGCATTTCGCTTTGGCCGACAATCTCAGCGTCTTCGACAACATCGTGCTCGGCTCGCAGCCGCTGTGGCGCCCGGCGCTGCGGCGGCGCGCGGCGCGGGCCAGGCTGGTTGGGCTGATCGAGGCCTCGGGTCTGGCCGTGCCGCTCGACGCCATGGTCTCCGGCCTGTCGGTCGGCGAGCGCCAGCGGGTCGAGATCCTGAAGGCGCTGTATCGCGACGCCCGGATCCTGATCCTGGACGAGCCGACGGCGGTGCTGACGCCGCAGGAGGCCGATGGGCTGTTCGCGGTGCTGCGCCGGCTGGCGGGGCAGGGGCTCGGCATCGTCTTCATCTCGCACAAGCTGGCCGAGGTGCTGACGATCAGCCGCCGCGTCGTGGTGCTGCGCGCCGGCCGGGTGGTGGCGGAGCTGGCGACCGCCGGGGTCGACCGCGCCGCCTTGGCCGAGGCCATGGTCGGCCGGACCATCCCGGAGGTGCAGCGGCGCCCGGCCGCGCCCGGCGCCCCGGTGCTGGCGCTGGACGGCGTCACCCTGCGCGGTCCCGGCGGCCGGGCGCTGCTCGACGGCGTGTCGCTCGACCTGCGCGGCGGCGAGGTGGTCGGCATCGCCGGCGTCTCCGGCAACGGCCAGGCGGCGCTGGCCGGGCTGGTCTCGGGCCTGGTCCGGCCCGATGCCGGACGGATGATGCTGTTCGATCGCCCGGCACCGGTCGGCTCGCCCGCGGCGATGGTGGCGGCCGGGGTCGGCCGGATCCCGGAGGACCGCCATCGCGACGGCGTCGTCGGCGACATGGCGGTGTGGGAGAACGCGGCGCTGGAGGATTACCGCCGGCCGGAAGCGCAGCGCTGGGGGCTGATGCGCCGCGGCGCCCTGCGCGACCGGGCGCGCCGGCTGGTCGCCGCCTATGACGTGCGCTGCCCGGGGCCGGAGGCGCGCACCCGGCTGCTGTCCGGCGGCAACATCCAGAAGCTGATCCTCGGCCGCGTCCTGGAACGCTCGCCCGGCCTGGTCCTGGCCTGCCAGCCGACCCGTGGCCTCGATGTCGGCGCGGTGGCGGAGATCCACGGCCGGCTGCTGGCCGCGCGCGACCGCGGCGCCGGGGTGCTGCTGGTCTCGGAGGATCTCGACGAGATCTTCGCCCTGTCCGACCGCATCGCCGTGATCTATCGCGGCCAGCTGACCCGGCCCTGGCCGGCGGAGCAGCTGACCATCCGCGCCCTCGGCCTGATGATGGCGGGGCAGGAGCCGGCCGATGCGGCTTGAGCCCCGTGAGCGTGCCTCGCCGCTGCTGATGCTCGGCGCCTCGGCCGGCGCCGCCCTGCTGGCGCTGCTGCTCTGCGCCATCCCGCTGCTCTGGGCCGGCGCGCCGGTGCTGGAGGCCTATGGCGTGATGATCCAGGGCGCCTTCGGCTCGGGCTTCGCCATCGCCGAGACCCTGTCCCGGGCCACGCCGCTGGTGCTGACCGGCCTGGCCGCCACCGTCGCCTTCCGGGCGAAGTTGTGGAACATCGGGGCGGAGGGGCAGCTCTATCTCGGCGCCCTGGCGGCGACGGCGCTCGGCTCCGGCGCGCTCGACCTGCCCGGCTGGGCGCTGCTGCCGCTGATGCTGGTGGCCGGCGCGCTGGCCGGGGGCTTGTGGATGGCGGGGCCGACGCTGCTCAAGACCCGGTTCGGCATCGACGAGGTGGTGACGACGCTGCTGCTCAACTTCGTCGTGCTGCTGTTCGTCTCGATGATGCTGGAAGGGCCGATGAAGGATCCGCTGGGCATGGGCTGGCCGCAATCGGCGCCGATCCTCGACGCCGCGGCGCTGCCGAAGCTGATCCCCCGCACCCGCATCCATGCCGGGCTGGTCATCGCCGTCGTCGCCGCCATCCTGGTCTGGCTGATGACGACGCGCACGACCTGGGGCTTCGAGATGCGGGCCACCGGCGCCAACCCGTCGGCCGCCCGCTTCGCCGGCATGCCGGTCGGAAGGGTGATGCTGCGCGTCGGCCTGATCTCCGGCGCCCTGGCCGGCCTGGCCGGGGTGGGGGAGGTGGCGGGGCTGAAGGGCTACCTGACCCAGGACCTGTCGCCCGGCTACGGCTATGCCGGCATCGTCGTTGCCATGTTGGCGCAGCTGCACGCGCTCGGCGTGCTGCTGGCGGCGCTGTTCGTGGCCGCGGTGTTCGTCGGCGCCGACAGCATGAGCCGGGCGATCGGCGTCTCCAGCTACATCGCCAACCTGGTGGTCGCCACCTCGCTGCTGACCGTGCTGCTCTCCGGCATCGTCCTGCGCTACCGGGTGCGGTGGCGATGAGCGCGGGAGTCCCCCTCACCCGAAATCGCTGCGCGATTTCGACCTCTCCCCAGGGAGAGGTGCAGGGCCGCCGCGCTATAGCCCTCTCCTCGGGGAGCTATCGGATTCACACATCTCCGAGCGCTATCAAAACTGCCTCTCCCGCTTGCGGGAGAGGTCGGGCTCGCGCAGCGAGACCGGGTGAGGGCGGCTCGGCCGCAACACCAGGATCAGCGTTTCAGGACCGGGCGGATCATGCGCTCGGTCATGGAAAAGCGGCATTTTCGGCGAGGTCGCTATCCCCTCACCCGGACATCCTTCGGATGTCCGACCTCTCCCGCAAGCGGGAGAGGCAATCTGTTCCTATATCGGCCGCTGGTGTCGCCGATCGATGTGGGTATGCCGTAGCCTCGGGGAGAGGGAGGGGCCCGGCCGAAGGCCGGGAGGGTGAGGGGGCGGCACCGGTGCAAGCATGAGCGAGATCCTCGACATCCTGCTGGCCGCCAGCTTCTGGGCGGCGGCGCTGCGGATCGCCACGCCGCTCATCCTCGGCACGCTGGGCGAGCTGATCTGCGAGCGCGCCGGGGTGCTGAACCTCGGCATCGAGGGCATCTTCACCGCCGGCGCCATGGCCGGCTGGATGTGGGTGTATCAGGGCGGCGACCTGTGGACCGGCGTGGTCTTCGCCGCCGGGGTCGGCGCCGCCTTCGGGCTGCTGCACGCCCTGCTGACCGTGCCGCTCGGCCTGTCGCAGCACGTCACCGGCATCGGCGTCACGCTGCTGGCCACCAGCCTGTCCTACTTCACCTACCGCATGGTGCTGCCGAACGCCTCGACCCCGCCCAGGATCGAGCCGTTCCAGCCGCTGGCACTGCCCGGCCTGTCGGACCTGCCCTGGATCGGCCCGGTGCTGTTCCAGCAGACGCCGCTGACCTATCTGGCTCTCTTCGCCGTGGCGGTCACCGCCTGGGTGCTGCATCGCACCCCGCTCGGCCTCGCTTTGCGGGCGGTCGGTGAGAACCCGGCGGCGGCCGAGGCGCAGGGCATCAGCGTCGTGGCCGTGCGTCTCGGGGCGGTGATGGCCGGGTCGGCGCTGATGGCGGTCGGCGGCGCCTTCCTGACCATGTCGGCCTTCAACGCCTTCTTCTTCGAGATGGTGGCCGGGCGCGGCTGGGTCTGCATCGCCCTGGTGGTCTTCGCCTCCTGGCGGCCGGGCAAGGCGCTGCTCGGCGCCCTGCTGTTCGGCGCCTTCGACGCCTTCCAGGTGCGGCTGCAGCAGCTCGCCGGCGGCGTGGTGCCCTATCAGATCTTCCTGATGCTGCCCTATCTGCTCAGCATCCTCGCTTTGATCGCCATGTCGCGCCGGGCGGCCGTGCCGAAGGCCTTGATGGTGCCGTACCGCAAGGGCGAGCGTTAGACTGTGATCCCGACCCGTGCTAGGGAAGGGGCGTTGCGAGCCGGTCGCAAATCGGGAGCATGGGAATGAGCGAAAAGCTGCGCCTCTATGTCGGTTACGATTCGCGCGAGGACATCGCGTGGCAGGTCTGCCGTCATTCGGTGCTGCAGCACGCGTCGAAGCCGGTCGAGGTCACGCCGCTGAAGCTGCCGGAGCTGCGGGCGCAGGGCATCTACACCCGCCCGGTCGACACGCTGGGCTCGACCGAGTTCACCTTCAGCCGCTTCCTGGTGCCGGCCCTGGCCGGATATCAGGGCTGGGCGGTGTTCTGCGACTGCGACTTCCTGTGGTTCGGCGACATCGCCGACCTCTTCGCCCAGGCCCAGGACCGCTGTGCGGTGATGGTCGTGCAGCACGATTATCAGCCGAAGGAGGCGGTGAAGATGGACGGCAAGCCGCAGGCCGCCTATCCGCGCAAGAACTGGTCCAGCCTGATGCTGTTCAACTGCGGCCACCCGGCGAATGCCGTGCTGACGCCGGAGGTGGTGAACCGCGAGACCGGCGCCTTCCTGCACCGCTTCCAGTGGCTGGCGGACGACCAGATCGGCTCGCTCGACACCGGCTGGAACTGGCTCGAAGGCTGGTACCCGAAGCCGGCCAAGGGCACGCCGCAGGCTGTGCACTACACCCGCGGCGGCCCGTGGTTCGAGAACTACCAGGACGTCGACTACGCCCAGGAATGGCGCGACGCCGCGGCGGAGGTCCAGCGGCTGGGGATCCACGCCTGATCAGGGTTTCGTAGGTTGGGTTCGCGGACGCGAACCCAACACTGGCTCGGTCTGCGCGATGTTGGGTTCGCAGGGCGAACCCAACGAAGCGGGCATGGGCCAGCTTGGTCGCGCGCAGCTCCGGGTCGATCTCGTCGGCCAGCGCCGCCCGGGCCATCAGCCAGCCGCCGGCCACCAGGCCGAACATGCGCAGATAGTGCACCGCGCTGGCGGCGACGGCGGCCGGGGTCTCGGGCGCGGTCTCGACCACCCAGTCGGTCGCCGCCATCAGCGCCGCCAGGCTCTCCACCAGCCGGTCGCGGATCGGCGCCATGGCCGGATGGGCGGCCAGCTCCGCCTGGGTCCGCGCCATCTCCTGGAACAGCGCCCGCGCCGCCGCGCCGCCGTCGCGCGCCACCTTCCGGAACGCCAGGTCGTTGGCCTGGATGCCGTTGGTGCCCTCGTAGATCGGCGTGATCCGGGCGTCGCGCAGGAACTGGGCGGCGCCGGTCTCCTCGATATAGCCCATGCCGCCATGCACCTGGATGCCGGTCGAGGCGACCTCGCAGCCGACATCCGTGCTCCAGCCCTTCACCACCGGCGTCAGCAGGTCGACCCGGGCCTGGGCCTTCGCCCGCTCGGCCGGGTCGGTATGGCCGCGGGCGAGGTCCAGCGCCGCGCCGGCGCTGTAGGTCAGGGCCCGCGCCGCGTCAGTCAGGCAGCGCATCGACAGCAGCATGCGGCGGACATCGGGATGGGCGGCGATCGGCGTGCCGTTCTCCGCCCCGATCGGCTTGCCCTGCACCCGGGTGGCGGCATAGGCCTCGGCCGCCTGGGTGGCGCGCTCGGCGATCGCCACGCCCTGCAGGCCCACGGTGAGCCGGGCGTTGTTCATCATCGTGAACATGTACTCGATGCCGCGGTTCTCCTGGCCGATCAGGAAGCCGGTGGCGCCGCCGGCGTCGCCATAGGCCATGACGCAGGTCGGGCTGGCATGGATGCCCAGCTTGTGCTCCAGGCTGACGCAGCGCAGGTCGTTGCGCTCGCCGGGGTTGCCGTCGGCATCGGGCAGCAGCTTCGGCACCAGGAACAGGCTGATGCCCTTGATCCCGGCCGGCGCGTCCGGCGTGCGGGCCAGCACGAGATGGACGATGTTCTCGGCCATGTCGTGGTCGCCATAGGTGATGAAGATCTTCTGGCCGGCGATGCGGTAGCTGCCATCCGCCTGCCGCTCGGCCCTGGTCCGCACCGCGCCGACATCGGAGCCCGCCTGCGGCTCGGTCAGGTTCATGGTGCCGGTCCAGACGCCGGAGACCAGCTTCGGCAGGTAGGTCCGCTTCTGCTCGTCCGAGCCATGCGCCTGCAGCGCCTCGACCGCGCCCTGGTTCAGGACCGGGCACAGGCCGAAGGCCAGGCTGGCCGACTGCCACATCTCCGACACCGCCATCGCCACCGCCCAGGGCAGGTCCTGGCCGCCCCATTCCGCCTCGAACGGCAGGGCGTTCCAGCCGCCGTCGCGATACTGGGCATAGGCCTCGCGGAAGCCGGGGGCGGTGCGGACCACGCCGTTCTCCAGCCGGGCGCCCTCGCGGTCGCCGACGGCGTTCAAGGGCGCGATCACCTCCGCCGCCAGCCTGCCCGCCTCCTCCAGCACCGCCTCGACCAGCTCCGGCGTCGTCTCGCTTTTGCCGGGCAGGGCGGCGATGCGGTCGAGCCCGACCAGATGCCGCAGCAC
>JAEKLZ010000073.1 GCA_019508225.1 Inquilinus limosus
GGCCGCCACGACCACCAGGAAGACGAGCGCGCGGGCAAGGGCCCGAAGCATCCGGTCAGAGGTACTCGCGGAAGACCAGCGACGCGTTGGTCCCGCCGAAACCGAAGCTGTTCGACAGCGCGGCGCGCACCGGCCGCTCCTTGGCCTGCTTCGGCACCAGGTCGACGCCGAGGCAGCTGTCCGATGGATCCTCGAGATTCAGCGTCGGGGGCGCCACATCGTGGTTGATCGCCAGCACCGAATAGATCGCCTCGACCGCGCCGGCCGCGCCGAGCAGATGGCCGATCGCGGATTTGGTCGAGGACATCGACACGGTCTCGATCGCATTGCCGAACAGGCGCTTCACCGCGCCGAGCTCGATCTCGTCGCCGAGCGGCGTCGAGGTACCGTGGGCGTTGACGTAGTCGATATCCGACGGGGTCAGCCCGGCCCGCTTCAGCGCCGCCGACATCGCCCGGAAACCACCATTGCCGTCTTCCGGCGGGGCGGTGATGTGGTGGGCGTCGCCCGACAGGCCGTAGCCCACCACCTCGGCATAGATCGTGGCGCCGCGCGCCTTGGCGTGCTCCAGCTCCTCGAGCACGACCACGCCGGCCCCCTCGCCCATGACGAAGCCGTCGCGGCCCTTGTCATAGGGACGGGAGGCCCGGTCGGGAGACTCGTTGTAGCCGGTGGACAGCGCCCGCGCCGCGGCGAAGCCGGCGAGCCCGAGCCGGCAGACCGCCGCCTCCGCCCCGCCCGCCACCATGACGTCGGCATCGTCCCACATGATCAGGCGCGCCGCGTCGCCGATCGCGTGCGCGCCGGTCGAGCAGGCCGTGACCACGGCATGGTTCGGACCGCGGAAGCCGTGCTGGATCGAGACCTGGCCGGAAGCCAGGTTGATCAGCGCCGCCGGGATGAAGAAGGGGGAGATCCGGCGGGGCCCCTTCTCCTGCAGGGTCAGCGAGCCCTCGGCGATCCATTGCAGGCCGCCGATGCCCGAGCCGATCATGACGCCGGTGCGCTCGCGCGCCTCGTCATCCGGGGGCTGCCATCCGGAGTTCGCGATCGCCTCGTTGGCCGCGGCGATCGCGTAATGGATGAAGACGTCGTTCTTGCGCTGGTCCTTGGGCGGGACCGCGCTGTCGACGTCGAAATCACCCGGGCCGGTGCCACGCGGCACCATGCCCGCGATCCGCGCCGGCAGATCCGAGACGTCGAAGGTCGAGATCGCGCCGATGCCGGACTTGCCGGCGGTCAGTCGATCCCAGTTGGTCTTCACACCGGCACCGAGAGGCGTGACCATCCCCATGCCGGTGATTACGACACGTCGCATCATTTCATCCGGTTCTGCGGCGGAATTTGTGGCACTGGCCTGCGGTCAGCCGGCCGAATGCGCTTCGATGAACTGGATCGCATCCTTCACCGTGAGGATCTTCTCGGCCGCGTCGTCCGGAATCTCGCAGCCGAACTCCTCCTCGAACGCCATGACCAGCTCGACGGTGTCGAGGCTGTCGGCGCCCAGGTCGTCGATGAAGCTGGCCGTCTCGGTGACCTTGCCTTCTTCGACGCCGAGATGCTCGACGACGATCTTCTTAACGCGCTCGGCGATGTCGCTCATTCGTTCTACCTTTCAAGAGAGCGGAACGGGGCTGAATTCCGCAGTGCTGACCCCCGCACGAGTGACCGCCCCGTAACCCGCGGTCACATAACACACCTGATCGAACATGGCCAAGCGTCTGGCCATGTCCAGTCCGGCGACCTCAAACCATGGCCATCCCGCCATTCACGTGGATGGTCTGGCCGGTGACATAGGCCGCCTCGATGCTGGCCAGATACAGGACCGCCGCGGCGATCTCGGCCGGGTCGCCCATCCGCGCCATCGGGATGGTGGCCGAGATGCGGGCCTTCTGCTCGTCGTTCAGCGCGCCGGTCATGGCGCTGGTGACGAAACCCGGGGCGACGCAGTTGACGGTGATGCCGCGGCTCGCGACCTCCTGGGCCAAGGCCTTGGTCATGCCGGTGAGCCCGGCCTTGGACGCCGCGTAGTTCGCCTGGCCGGGGTTGCCGGTGTGGCCGACGATCGAGGTGATCGACACGATCCGGCCCCAGCGCTTCTTCATCATGCCGCGCAGCGCCGCGCGCGCCAGGCGGAAGGCGGAGACCAGGTTGACGTCGAGGACGGTCTCGAAATCATCGTCCTTCATCCGCATCGCCAGGCCGTCGCGGGTCAGGCCGGCATTGTTGACCAGGATGTCGAGGCCGCCGGTCGCGGCCTCGGCCGCCTTGGCCACCGATTCGGCGCCCTCGGCGCTCGACAGGTCGCCCGGGGTCACGTGGGCCCGCTCGCCCAGCTCACGGGCCAGCGCCTCCAGCTTCTCGACCTTGGTGCCGGACAGCGCCACGGTGGCGCCCTGGGCGTGCAGCAGGGTCGCGATGGCGCGGCCGATGTCGCCCGAGGCGCCGGTGACGAGCGCCGACTTGCCGTTCAGATCGAACATGCTCTCTTCCCTTGTCCGTCAGCCTTGCGGTTCAGGCGCCGGTCGATGCGATCCAGGCGTCGATCTCCTCGGGCGTCTGCAGCGACACCGCGGCGAGGTCGCGATCGATGCGCTTGGCGAGGCCGGCCAGCACCTTGCCGGCCCCGAGCTCGACCAGTTCCAGCACGCCCGCCGATTTCATGTAAAGCACGCTCTCGCGCCAGCGCACGGTGCCGGTCACCTGCTCGACCAGCAGGCGGCGGATCTCGTCCGGCGCGGTGACCGGGGCCGCGGTGACGTTGGCCACCACCGGCACGGCGGGCGCCTTGATCTCGACCGCGGCCAGCGCCGTCCGCATCGCCTCGGCCGCCGGGGCCATCAGCGGGCAATGGAAGGGCGCGCTGACCGGCAGCAGGATGCTGCGCTTGGCGCCGAGCTCTGCGGCCAGCGCCATCGCCCGCTCCACCGCCGCCTTGTGGCCGCTGACCACGACCTGGCCCGGCGCGTTGTCATTGGCCGCGGAGCATATCGAATCCGGAGTCGAGGCCCGAGCGGCGATGTCGCGCGCCTGGTCGAGGTCGAGGCCCAGCAGCGCCGCCATGGCGCCGACACCGACCGGCACCGCCTTCTGCATCGACTGGCCGCGCAGGCGCAGCAGCCGGGCGGCGTCGGCGACGCTGATCGATCCGGCCGCGGCCAGGGCCGAGTATTCGCCCAGGCTGTGGCCGGCGACGAAGCCCGCGAGATCGGCCAGCGGCCTGCCCGACCGCTCCGCCACTGTCCGCGCCGCGGCGACCGCGGCCGCCATCAGCGCCGGCTGGGCGTTCTCGGTCAGCGTCAGGGTCTCGATGTCGCCGCCGAACATCAGCTCGGACAGTTTCTGGCCCAGCGCCGCGTCGACCTCGGCGAAAACCTCACGGGCCGCCGCCGACCCTTCGGCCAGCGCCTTGCCCATGCCGACAGCCTGGCTGCCCTGTCCCGGAAACACGAAAGCGCGCATGGCGGCGATCCCCCGCATCGCAATTAAGGGCGCTGGTCTTAGAGCCTCGGCACTGCAAGTCAAGCCTGATCAACGATACAGAGGCCCGATCGCGCTTGATCTTCGGGCGTTCCTGAGTATAGTGCGCGGCTTCGTCATGCTCCTTGCCGGTCGCTTGGCATAGCGGCCGGTTTTGACATGGGCGGCTGGCGGTCCGCCGCGCAGCGCCATGTCGGGAACAGCCATAAGGAGTTACCATGCCACTATACGAGTGCGTGTACATCGCGCGGCAGGACGTGTCCGCCGCGCAGGTGGAGGCCCTGACCGAGGGCTTCTCCACCATCCTGACCGAGAATGGCGGCAAGGTCACCAAGACCGAGTATTGGGGCCTGAAGAGCTTCGCCTACCGGATCAAGAAGAACCGCAAGGGCCACTACATCCTGCTGAACATCGACGCCCCGGCGGCCGCCGTGGCCGAGATGGAGCGCCTGATGGGCATCAATGAGGACGTGCTGCGCACCCTGACCCTGCGCATGGACGTCCTCGAGGAAGGCCCCTCGGCGATGATGCAGAGCCGGGCCGGCCGGGACCGTGACGGTCGCGACCGCGATGGCCGCGGTGATCGTGATGGCCCCCGCGGCGATCGTGACCGTGGCGAGCGCCGGGACCGGGGCTTCGGTGCCCCGCGCGACCAGGCCGAAGGTGAAGGAGCCCAGGCATGAGCGCGATGGGTGCACGCCGTCCGTTCTTCCGCCGCCGGAAGACCTGCCCGTTCTCCGGCGCCAACGCGCCGAAGATCGACTACAAGGACACCAAGCTGCTGGGCCGGTTCATCTCCGAGCGTGGCAAGATCGTCCCGAGCCGCATCACCGCGGTCTCGGCCAAGAAGCAGCGTGAGCTGGCCCGCGCCATCAAGCGTGCGCGCTTCCTCGGCCTCCTGCCCTACATCGTGAAGTAAGGGGAGGTTCAGCCATGGAAATCATCCTGCTGGAGCGGGTCGAGAAGCTCGGCCAGATCGGCGACGTGGTGAAGGTGAAGCCCGGCTTCGCCCGCAACTACCTCCTGCCGCAGAAGAAGGCGC
Source organism: Inquilinus limosus (assembly GCA_019508225.1). Taxonomy (GTDB): domain Bacteria; phylum Pseudomonadota; class Alphaproteobacteria; order DSM-16000; family Inquilinaceae; genus Inquilinus; species Inquilinus limosus_D. The sequence continues at coordinate 4,523 of JAEKLZ010000073.1, forward strand.
TGCGCGCGACCAAGGCCAACCTGGCCGTGTTCGAGAAGCAGCGGTCCCAGATCGAGGCCAACAACCTCGAGGCCAAGGGCGAGGCCGAGACCGTCGCAGGCCGGATGAACGATGTGAACATCGTCGTCATCCGCCAGGCCGGCGACAGCGGCCAGCTCTACGGTTCGGTGTCGGCGCGTGACATCGCCGAGGGCCTGACCGCCGCCGGCTACACCGTCTCGCGCGGCCAGGTCGCGATCGAGCAGCCGATCAAGACCCTGGGCCTGGAGAAGGTCCGGATCCGGCTGCACCCTGAGGTCAGCGTCATCGTCACCGTGAACGTCGCCCGCTCGGCCGAAGAGGCCGAGATGCAGCGTCAGCGCGGCGGCATGGTCGTGGCTTCGGTCCTCGAGGAAGAGGAAGCGGCGGCCGAGGCTGCTGCTGCAGCCGCGATCGCCGAGGTCGAGACCGAGAGCACCGAGGACGAGCCGGCGTAATTCGCCGCGTTCGGACCTGTATCGAAAAGGCGCGGACCTTCGGGTCCGCGCTTTTTTGTTGGCGGGCTTCGACCCACAGGGCGGGCCGCAACCTGAACAACAGGTTGCAAACTCTTAACGTGATCCGAGGGCTCCGCAGGATTAGCGTCTGCCCGATCCAGTCCCATTGAGTCTTCCGTCCATGTCCACGGCACAGCCGCAGGCGGTTTCCATTCCGGCTGTCGACGCGGCCGGTGCCGACGGCACCGTGACGCTTCGGCCCATGCATCAGCGCCTGAAGCCGGCCCTGCTGACGATCGTCACCCTGCTGCTGTTCGCCGGCGCCGCCTATGCGATCCGGCAGGAGCTGGCGGCGATGAGCTGGCACGACCTGATCGGGCGGATCCGCGCCCTGCCCTGGACCTCGGTCGGGCTCGCGCTCATCGGCACGATCGGCAGCTTCATCGCGCTGATGGGCTATGACTGGTCGGCGCTGCGCTATGTCGGCGCCCGCGTGCCGCTGCGGACCATGGCCCTGGCCAGCTTCTGCGGCTATGCCGTCGGCAATACCATCGGCGGCCTGGTCACCGCCAGTTCGGTGCGCTACCGCGTCTACACCGCGACCGGGCTGGAGTTCGGCGACATCGCCAGGATCGCCGGCTTCTGCGCCCTCGCCTTCGGCTTCGGCATCGTCACGGTCGGCGCCGCCGGGGTGCTGCTGCAGCCGCATCTGCTGACCCGGGCGCTGGGCATCCACAGCGGCTGGACCACTGCCGCGGCCGGCATCGTCCTGGCCGGCGCCGCGCTGTTCCTGCTGCTCTGCGCTCTGCGCCGGCCCGGCCAGACGGTGCTGGGCCGGATCCCGCTGCCAAGCTTCGGCATCGCCGCCGGCCAGCTGGTGATCTCGACCATCGAGCTGCTGTTCGCCGGCTTCGCCTTCTGGGTTCTGCTGCCGCATGGCAGCGTGCCGTTCAGTGCCTTCTTCGTCGTCTTCGTCGTCGCCACCGTGGCCGGCATCATCAGCCATGTGCCGGGCGGCGTCGGCGTGTTCGAATCGGTCATGCTGCTGGGCCTCGGCACGGTGCTGCCGCCGCAGGCCATCGCCGCGGCGCTGGTCGTCTACCGCGCCGTCTACTTCCTGATCCCGGTGATCCTGGCCGTCAGTATGCTCGCCAGCGCCGAGACGGCGCGGGGCCTGCGCCGGCTGCAGAGCCACGCCCCGACCCGACTGACCCTCGATGTCGCCGGCCGGCTGATGCCATCGGTGATGGCGGCGCTGATCTTCGTCGTCGGCACGCTGCTGCTGATCTCGGCCGCCACCCCGACGCTGAAGAGCCGCTTCGAGATCCTGGAAACCCTGCCGGTCGCGGTGGTCGAGCTGTCGCACATCCTCGCGGCGGTCACCGGGCTGGCGCTGCTGGTCGTCGCCTGGGGCCTGTTCCGGCGGCTGATCGCGGCCTATTGGCTGACCCTGCTGCTGCTGGCGGTCAGCGCCGTGCTGGCGCTGGGCAAGGGCTTCGCCTGGCGCGAGGCGCTGCTGCTGCTGCTGTGCCTGGTCATCATGCTGCCCTGCCGGGAGGAGTTCTGGCGCCGCTCCGCCCTGTTCGACCAGCCGATGACGCCGGGCTGGCTGGTTGCGGTCGGCAGCGTCGTCGGCGGCATGGCCTGGCTGACCTTCTTCTCCTTCCGCCACGTCGCCTACGCCAACGACCTGTGGTGGACTTTCGAGATCCATGAGGAAGCGTCGCGCGCGCTGCGCGCCATGGTCGCGGTCAGCCTGCTGGCCACGCTGTACGGCCTGTGGCACCTGGTCCGGGCCCATCACGGCCGGATGACGGCGCCGACCGCCGCCGAGATCCACCAGGCCGAGCAGATCCTGCGGCAGCAGCCGCGCGCCGAGGCCAATCTGGTGCGCATGGGCGACAAGGCCCTGCTGTTCTCGGACAGCGGCCGGGCCTTCCTGATGTATGCGATCCAGGGCCGGACCTGGGCCGCGCTGGGCGACCCGGTCGGCGCGCGCGAGGACTGGCCGGAGCTGATCTGGCGCTTCCGCGAGATGACCGAGGCCACCAGCGGCCGCCCCGCCTATTACGGCGTGCGGGCCGAGACCCTGCCTTTCTATCTCGACACCGGCATGACGCTGTCGAAGCTGGGCGAGGAGGCGCGGGTGCCGTTGCGGACCTTCACGCTCGAGGGCGGCAGCCGCAAGAAGGCGTTGCGCTATGCCCTGTCCCGCGGCGAAAAGGACGGGCTGACCTTCGAGCTGGTGCCCGCCGGCGCCGGCACGGGCCTGATCAGCGAGCTCGCCGCCGTCTCGGACGACTGGCTGCACAAGCAGGCGGCCAAGGAAAAGCGGTTCTCGCTCGGCGCGTTCATCCCCGGCTACGTCCACGGCTCGCCCACGGCCCTGGTGCGCGAGCACGGCCGGCTGGTGGCCTTCGCCACGCTGATGGTGACCGACGAGAAGAGCGAGGTCGCCATCGACCTGATGCGCCACACCGAGGCGAACTCCAAGCTGGTGATGGAGTTCCTGATCACCACGCTGATCGTGCATTTCAAGGATCAGGGCTACGAGACGCTGAGCCTCGGCATGGCGCCGCTGTCGGGCCTGGAGAGCCATCCGCTGGCGCCGCTCTGGCACCGCATCGGCCGCTTCGTCTATCGCAGCGGTGCCCGCTTCTACAATTTCGAGGGGCTGCGCGCCTTCAAGCAGAAATACGACCCGGTGTGGGAGCCGCGCTACCTGGCGACGCCGAGCGGCCTGGCACCGGCCCTGGCGATCTCCGACATCGCGGCGCTGATCGGCGGCGGGATCAAGGGGCTGGTGGCACGATGAAGCGCACCTCCTGGCTGGCCGCCGCCGGTCTGGCGGTGACGGTGGGCGTCGCCCTGGCCACGGCGGCCTGGCTGATCCCCGACCAGCGCGCCTCGGCCGCGCCGCCGCGCAGCTATGATGGCGGCACGCTCGGCCCGGTCCGGCTGTTCCAGCCGGAGGGGCAGCCCGGCTCCATGGTCTTCCTGCTGTCGGACGACACCGGCTGGACCCCGGAATTCGACTCGGCGGCACAGCGGCTGCAGGGCAATGGCGCCTTCGTCGTCGGAGTCGACCTGAAGAGCTATCTCGACGGGCTGGAGCGCAGCGACGACCAGGATTGCCATTCCCCGGCCGGCGATTTCGAGGATCTGAGCCAGCGGCTCGAGCGCGAATACAAATTTGCCGCCTATCACGCCCCGATCGTGGTCGGCCGGGGCCAGGGCGCGACCGTGGCCTATGGCGCGGTGGCCCAGGCGGCCGCCAGGACCACGATCGCGGGCGGCGCCAGCATCGGCCCGCTGCCGCCGCTGAAGACCAAGCTGCCGCTGTGCACCGGTCCGGCCGACACGCCGGTGGCGACGCCGGCCCCGGGCGGCGGCTTCACCTACGGGCCGCAGCCGCACATTCCCGGCTGGTGGCGCATCGGCCTGCAGCGGCCCGATTCGGCGGCGAGCGATCTCGCCGCGGCCTCGGGCGGCGAGGTGGTGACCCTGCCGCAGGACGCGCCGCTGGCCGACCAGGTCGTGACGATGCTGCATCAGGACGCGCCGGCGGATGCCGATGCCTCCGCCGTCAGCAGCCTGCCGCTGGAGGAGCTGCGGGCGGCCGGGCCTTCGCCGACCCTGGCGATCATCTATTCCGGCGATGGCGGTTGGCAGGATCTCGACAAATCCATCGGCGAAGCCCTTCAAGGCAAAGGGGTTTCCGTCGTCGGCGTCGACAGCCTGCGCTACTTCTGGAGCCAGCAGACGCCGGACCAGACGGCCAAGGACCTGGCCCATATCATCGACCATTACGGCAAGGCCTGGGGCGCCCAGCGGGTGATCCTGATCGGCTACTCCTTTGGCGCCAATGTCCTGCCCTTCGCCTACAACCGGCTGCCGGCGGCGGAGAAGGCGAAGATCGACCAGATCAGCCTGCTGGGCCTGGCCGAGCGGACCGATTTCGAGATCCGGGTCACCGGCTGGCTCGGTGTCAGCGCCGATGACGACGCGCCGCCGGTCGCGCCCGAGCTGAAGTCGATCGACCCGGCCCGGATCCAGTGCTTCTACGGCGAGGAGGAAGACGACACCGTCTGCCCGACCCCCGCCATGGCCGGCGCCGAGGTGATCAAGACCACCGGCGGGCACCATTTCGACGGCGATTACGACAGCCTCGCGCGCATCATCATGGACGGTGCGGCGAAGCGGCAGCAGGCGGGTCTTTCGACCGCGACTACCAAGCCAGCAACCCCCTGATCCGGCACCCGAAATCCGGTTGTCCACAGAACAATTCACATTCGGCCCCGCTATCCACAGGAGGATGGAGCGGTCGTTCCTGGCGGTGCCCCACCCGGCTGCGGTAGGGTGGGCCGATGGAGAAGTTCCGTCCCGAATCCCCCCTCACCCTCGTTCACAACGCCGATCCGATGGCGAGCCCGACCTACCGGCGGATGCCCGCGAACGAGGAGGCCGAGCAGGCGCTGCTCGGCGCCATCCTGGCCAACAACGCCGCGCTGGAGAAGGCGTCGGACTTCCTGCGGCCGGAGCATTTCTATGTGCCCGCCCATGGCCGGATCTACGGCGCGGCGCTGCGACTCGCGGAGCAGAACCGGATCGCCGATCCGATCAGCCTGAAGCAGTATTTCGAGACCGACAACGAGCTGGAGGGCGTCGGCGGCGCCCAGTACCTGACCGATCTGGCGGCCAGCGTGGTCTCGGTGATGAATGCCGAGGACTACGCCCAGACCATCTACGACCTGTCGCTGCGGCGCCAGCTGATCCTCGCCGGCGAGGAGATCGTCAACGACGCCTACAAGCTCGAAAACGAGATGGATGGCCCCGCCCAGATCCAGGAGGGCGAGGAGAAGCTGTACCGCCTGTCCAGCTCGGGCGTGCTGCGCAAGGATTTCGAGCCGTTCGGCGACGTCCTGGCCCGCGCGGTCGACGCCGCCGGCAAGGCGCTTGAGCGTGACACGCCGCTGACCGGCGTCACCACCGGCCTGGCCGAGATCGACAAGATGATGGGCGGCATGCAGCCCTCGGACCTGATCGTCCTGGCTGGCCGGCCCGGAATGGGCAAGACCGCGCTGGCCACCAACATGGCGTTCAACGC
>JAEKLZ010000313.1 GCA_019508225.1 Inquilinus limosus
TTGCCGTCGAGTCCCGCCTTCTGGGCGAAGTTCAGCCCCTCGGCCAGGGCCTGGACCAGCCCGGCGATGCAGATCTGGTTGACCATCTTGGTCAGCTGGCCGGATCCGGCCGGGCCCATCAGGGTGCAGGCCCGGGCATAGCTGTCGATCACCGGCTTGGCGACGGCGAAGACCGGCTCGCGCCCGCCGCACATCACCGTCAGCACGCCGTTCTCGGCGCCCGCCTGGCCGCCGGAGACCGGCGCGTCGATGAAGCCGAAGCCGAGCTTGTCGGCCTCGGCCTCCAGCTCGCGGGCGATGTCGGCCGAGGCGGTGGTGTGGTCGACCAGGATGGCGCTGCCGGACATGCCGGCGAGGGCGCCGTCCGGCCCCTGGACCACGGAACGGATGTCGTCGTCGTTGCCGACGCACATGAACACGATCTCGGCACCCTTCGCCGCCTCGGCCGGGGTCGGCGCCCACCGGCCGCCATGACGCTCCGTCCAGGCCTCGGCCTTCGCCGCGGTGCGGTTGAAGACGGTGACCTCGTGCCCCGCCTTGACCAGATGCCCCGCCATCGGCGCGCCCATGACGCCCATGCCCAGGAATGCGACCTTCATCGTCCTCGCCCTTCACCGCCATGCGTTGGAGACGACACAGTGCACCAACCGCGACCTTTGATTCCAGCCTCCGGCGCGCGTATCTGATGCCCATCATGACGAACGCCGCCTCCCCCGCCCGCCGCTTCGCCGGCGACCACCTGGTCATCGCCAGCCACAACAAGGGCAAGATCCCCGAGATCGCCGCCCTGCTGCAGGGCCGGGTGCCGCGCCTGACCTCGGCCGCCGAGCATGGCGTGCCGGAGCCGGAGGAGACGGCGTGTCCGTCAGCGGCCTGGGCGGGGCGCCCGGCATCTACTCCGCCCGCTGGGCCGAGAAGCCGCCCTCTGAGTCTAATGGCGGGTCCGGCCGCGACTTCGCCTATGCGATGGAGCAGGTGCGGCTGAAGCTTGGCGACAACCCCGACCGCAGCGCCCGCTTCGTCTGCGCCCTGTCGCTGTGCTGGCCGGACGGGCATTGCGAGACGGTGGAGGGCGAGATCCGCGGCCGGCTGGTCTGGCCGGCGCGCGGGACCAAAGGCTTCGGCTACGACCCGATCTTCGTGCCGGATGGCCACGACCGCACCTTCGGCGAGATGGACTCGGCCGAGAAGCACGGCATGAGCCACCGCGCCGACGCCTTTCGTAAGCTGGTCGAGCGGTGCTTTGAGACGTGAGACAGAGCCCTCCCCATAATCTTGATGTCATCCCCGCGAAAGCGGGGATCTCTTCGCGTCTCGATCAGCAGGAGATTCCCGCTTTCGCGGGAATGACGACGGTGGAGGGTCAGGCGAAGGCCCCGGGCTTCGCTCTCTATGTCCATTGGCCGTTCTGCCGGTCGAAATGCCCGTATTGCGACTTCAACTCGCATGTCCGGGAGCAGGTCGAGCATGAGCGCTGGCGCCGGGCGCTGGTGGCGGAGCTGGACCATTTCGCCGACCTGACGCCGGGCCGGATCGACCGCGCCGCCGAGCGCTGGGGCCTGGCGCCCGACATCGAGATCACGCTGGAGGCGAACCCGACCTCGGTCGAATCCCACCTCTTCGCCGGCTTCCGCGCCGCCGGGGTGAACCGGGTGTCGCTCGGCGTCCAGGCGCTGGACGAGGCGTCGCTGCGCTTCCTCGGCCGCAACCACTCGGCCGAGGAGGCGCTGGCCGCCGTCGGCCTGGCCGCCCGGCATTTCGACCGCTTCTCCTTCGACATGATCTACGCCCGGCCTGAGCAGACCGTGGCCGGCTGGACGGCGGAGCTGCGCCGGGCGCTGGACCACGCCGTCGGCCACATCTCGGCCTATCAGCTGACGATCGAGCAGGGCACCCGCTTCCACACCCTCTATTCCCGCGGCGAGCTGGTGCTGCCGGACGAGGACACCCAGGCCGCCCTGTACGAGGCCACCGCCGAGGTGCTGGGCGCCGCCGGCCTGCCGGGCTACGAGATCTCGAACCACGCCCGGCCGGGCGAGGAATCGCGTCACAACCTGACCTATTGGCGCTATGGCGACTATGTCGGCGTCGGCCCGGGCGCGCATGGCCGGCTGACGCTGAACGACGGGAAGTGGGGCACCCGCACCCATCGGGCGCCGGAGGTATGGCTGGAGCGGGTCGAGGCCGCCGGCCACGCCGAGCACGAGCGCGAGGCGGTGCCGCCCGAGGCGCGGCGCGACGAGATGCTGATGATGGGGCTGCGCCTGGCCGAGGGCGTGGCGAAGGCGCGCATCGCCGACGAGATCGGCCTGCCCTTCGACCGGGCACTCGATCGCCGGAAGCTGGACCGGCTGGTCGCCGGCGGCTTCCTGGCCGAGGACGAGGCCCGCCTGACCGCCACCCCGGCCGGCCGCCAGCGTCTGGATGCGGTGCTGGCGGCACTGCTGGGGTGAGACGGGTCAGCCCTGCTTCGTCACCGTGACATGGGTGGCCTTCGGGCTGCTGATGCGCTCGCCGACGCCATAGCCCAGGGCCCGCAGGTCGATCCCGGCGAACAGGCTCTCCCCGCTCCCCAGCAGGATTGGCGACAGGGCGAGATGCATCTCGTCGATCAGCCCCCGGCGCAGATACTGCTGGATGGTGGAGACGCCGCCGCCGACCCGCACATCCTTGCCGCCCGCGGCCTCGCGCGCCTGGCGCAGCGCCGAATCGATGCCGTCGGTGACGAAGTGGAAGGTGGTGCCGCCCTTCATCTCGATCGACGGACGGGCATGGTGGGTCAGGACGAAGACCGGCACGTGATAGGGCGGGGTGTCGCCCCACCAGCCCTTCCAGCTGTCGTCCGGCCAGGGGCCGCGCACCGGCCCGAACATGTTCCGGCCCAGGATCCAGGCCCCGACATTCTCGAAGCTGCGGGCGGCGAAATCCGCGTCGATGCCGGTCTCCCCGCCCTCCTTCCCGGTCATAGCCAGGAAGGTCGGGGTGTTGAAGAACCACTGGTGCAGATCCTCGCCGCCCTTGCCGAGCGGGTTCTCGAGGCTCTGCTCCGGCCCCGCGCCGTAGCCGTCCAGGGAGATGGAAAAGGCGCGAACGACAAGCTTGGACATGACGGCGTAGCGCGATGGCGTCGGTCAGGTACATCGTCCATGACGTCGATCAGGCGGTCGCGTTCTATACGGAGAGCCTGGGGTTCCGGCTGCAGCAGCAGTTCGGGCCGGCCATGGCGATCCTGCTGCGGGACGACCTGACCCTGTGGGTCGCCGGCCCCGGCGCCTCGGCCAGCCGGCCGATGCCGGACGGCCGCAAGCCTGAGCCGGGCGGCTGGAACCGATTCGTGCTGCAGGTCGACGACCTGCCAGCCCTGGTCGCCGATCTGCGCGGACGCGGCGTCCGGTTCCGCAACGACATCGTCACCGGCCCCGGCGGCCAGCAGATCCTGTGCGAGGACCCGTCCGGCAACGTGGTCGAGCTGTTCCAGCCGGCCTGAGCCTGCGCCCGACCGGGTGGACACCCGCCCTCCGGCGCGGCATGGTCGCGCTCTGTTCCCGTCCGGAAAGGCCCGCCGATGTCGACCACGCCGAAGACCTATTACCTGATCGACGGCTCGGGCTACATCTTCCGGGCCTTCCACGCGCTGCCGATGATGATGCGCAAGTCGGACGGGCTGCCGGTGAACGCCGTCTACGGCTTCACCAACATGCTGATCCGCCTGCTGGCCGATCTCGACGCCGATCATCTGGCGGTGATCTACGACGCGTCGGAGCGCGGCTTCCGCAAGGAGATCTACCCCGCCTACAAGGCGCAGCGGCCGGACCCGCCGGAGGAACTGATCCCGCAATTCCCGCTGATCCGCGCCACCAGCGAGGCCTTCAACCTGCCGGGGATCGAGATCGAGGGCTTCGAGGCCGACGACATCATCGCCACCTACGCCCGGATGGCGCGGGAGGAAGGGTCGCGCGTCGTCATCGTCTCCTCCGACAAGGACATGATGCAGCTGGTCGGCGACGGCGTGACCATGCTGGACCCGCTCAAGAACAAGCCGATCGACGCGGCCGAGGTGATGGAGAAGTTCGGCGTCATGCCGGACCGGGTGATCGACGTGCAGTCCCTGGCCGGCGACAGTGTCGACAACGTGCCGGGCGTGCCCGGCATCGGCATCAAGACCGCGGCCCAGCTGATCACCGAATATGGCGATCTCGACTCGCTCTTGGCCCGGGCCGGCGAGATCAAGCAGCCGAAGCGGCGCGAATCCCTGATCCAGTATGCCGAGCAGGCGCGGATCAGCCGCCAGCTGGTGACGCTGCGCAGCGACGCGCCGGTGCCGTTCGGGCTGGAAGGCATTGTGGCGCGGCCGCCGGACCGGTCGAAGTTGGTGCGCTTCCTGGAGGAGATGGAGTTCCGCTCGACCATCACCCGGGTCGAGGCCGCCTTCGACAAGCTGGGCACCACCGGCGGCGACGAGCCGGACCTGACCGCGCCGGGCAAGCCCGAGGCGATCGCCCAGGACTACGAATTGGTGCAAGACGTCGCGGCGCTGCAGCGCTGGGCCGATGCGGCGGTCGAGGCCGGGGTGCTGGCGATCGACACCGAGACCAACTCGCTGGACGCCGAGGCGGCGATGCTGTGCGGCATCTCCCTGGCCACGGCGCCGGGCCGCGCCTGCTACATCCCGGTCGCCCATGTGCCGCCGGACGGCGACGGGCTGAATTTCGGCGGCCAGACGCTGCAGCAGATCCCGCTGGCCGAGATCCGCCGCATCCTCGGGCCGGTGCTGGTCGACCCGTCGGTGCTGAAGGTCGGGCACAACCTGAAATACGACGCCCATGTGCTGGGGCGGCCCGATGTCGGCCTGCCGATCACGCCGTGGGACGACACCATGCTGATCTCCTACGTGCTGGACGGCGGCGCGCATGGCCATGGCATGGACGAGCTGTCGGAGCTGCACCTGCAGCACCGGACCATCCCCTATGTCTCGGTCTGCGGCAGCGGCAAGAACGCCATCACCTTCGACAAGGTGCCGCTGGACAAGGCCCTGGCCTATGCCGCGGAGGACGCCGACATCACCCTGCGCCTGCACATGCTGCTGAAGCCGCGGCTGGTGGGCGAGCGGATGACGACGGTGTACGAGACCATCGAGCGGCCGCTGGTCGGCGTCATCTCCGACATGGAGATGGCGGGGATCAAGGTCGACCGCGCCGCCTTGGCCCGGCTGTCGATGGAGTTCGCCGAGCGCATGGCGGCGCTGGAGGCGGAGATCCACCTGTCGGCCAAGGGCCCGTTCAACGTCGGCAGCCCGAAGCAGCTGGGCGAGGTGCTGTTCGAGCGGCTGGGCATCCCCGGCGGCAAGAAGAGCAGCAAGACCGGCGCCTACTCGACCGATTCGAGCGTGCTGGAGATGCTGGCGGCGCAGGGCCACGGCATCGCCACGCAGATCCTGGAATGGCGCCAGCTGGCCAAGCTGAAGGGCACCTACACCGACGCGCTGCAGGCCCAGATCAACGAGAAGAGCCAGCGGGTCCACACCTCGTTCTCGCTGGCCGCGACCAACACCGGCCGGCTGTCGTCGAACGAGCCGAACCTGCAGAACATCCCGATCCGCACCGAGGAGGGGCGCAAGATCCGCTATGCCTTCGTGGCGGAGGACGGGCACAAGCTGATCTCGGTCGA
>JAEKLZ010000074.1 GCA_019508225.1 Inquilinus limosus
GAGGTCGGCCAGGGTGCGCTCGCGGCTGACCTTCTCGATCGCGTCGATCACCTTCAGCGCCGCGCCGACGCCCTCGGCCGTCAGCCCCTGGTCGAGCAGATAGCCCTGCAGCAGCTTGCGGTTGTTGATGCGGATGACGAATTCGCCGATGCCGATGCGGGCGAAGATGGCGTTGATGACGCAGGGGATCTCGGCGTCGTTGAGCAGGCCCAGGCTGCCGTTGCCGATGACGTCGATATCGGCCTGGTAGAACTCCCGGAACCGGCCGGCCTGGGGCCGCTCGCCGCGCCACACCTTCTGGATCTGGTAGCGCCGGAACGGAAAGGTCAGCCGCGCCGCGTTCTGCGCCACGTAGCGCGCCGTCGGCACGGTCAGGTCGAAATGCAGCGCCATGTCGGTCGAGGCATCCTCCCCCTCCCCCGCCGCCAGGCGGGACAGGGCGTAGATCTCCTTCTCGACGATGCCCTTGGCGGTCAGGATCTCGCGCCGCTCCACCGCCGCCGTCTCGATCGGGGTGAAGCCGTAGCGCTCATACTCCTCGCGGATGATGCGCAGGACGTGGTCCTCGACCAGCTTTTCCTCCGGCAGCCATTCCGGGAAGCCGCTGATCGGCTGGGGCTTGATGATTCGGGTCTCGGACATGGCGGCCATCTTCCAGAGGAGTGTGGCGGTTTAACCGATCGCGCCGCCGCCGTCACCCGCGCGGAATCGGAACCGGACCTGCATCCCGGACGTTTCGCACGCGACCGAGACGACACGGAGAGCCCCGGATGCGTTCCACCATTGCCCTGGCCTGCCTGGCTGCGACCGCCGGCTGGGCGGGCGCCGCTTTTGCCGCCAACATCGAGGCCGGCACCTATGTCGCCGGCGGCGATGCGCCGATCCGGCTGCTGGTCCAGCCGGCGCAGGACGGCAACGTCGCCTTCCTGCTGCACCGCTTCAGCCGCGGCGGCATCTGCCTGATGTCCGGCATGGCCAAGCCGGTGGGCGACACCATCACCTGGACCAGCAACACCGGTGCCGCGCTGGCGATCCGCTTCGACGGCCGTGGCGCGTCGATCGACACGGCGAACGCGCTGCCGAAGAATTGCGACGGCGCGCCCCGCATCGCCGGCGCCTATGTCTATGACGGCCCGACGGTCGAATTCGACCAGGCCGAGATCGGCGCGGTGCAGAGCGCCCTGAACGGAGCGGGCTACAGCCTGGGCCGGGTCGACGGCGTGCTGGGCCAGCGCAGCCTGGCCGCGGTGCGCGACTACCAGCAGAAGAACAGCATCCCGTCGCCCGACGGCGGGCTGACGGTGGAGACCGTGGCCCATCTGGCCAGCGGCGGCCGCACCGCCGCCGCCACCCCGACCCCGATCGCGCCGTCCACGCCACTGGCCGCGCCATCGGCCACGCCGCCGGCCACGGGGGCCGCCCCGCCGGTCGCTCCGGCCGACACCGCCGCGGCGACGCCGAGCGCGCCGACCCCGGCCAGCCCGCCGCCGCCGCTGCGCTGGCTGGACCCGGTCCCCGACCGGCTGGTGCCGCTGCTGGAGGCGCGCTATGCGCCGATGGTGGCGCCGGCGGTGCTGAACTGGCGCGACGCGCCGTTCCAGGTGGCGGAGATGGAGCTGGACGAGAAGCCCGGCCAGCTGAGCCCGGATCTGATCGTGTTCTGGAACGACGCCAAGCATTGCGACACCAGCGGCTGCCCGTGGGAGATCCTGTCCGAGGGCTCGCAGTCGCTGACGCCGGTGGCCGACGGCAAGGCGCATGAGTTGGCCCTGGCGCCGAGCTACAGCGCCGGCAAGCGCGACCTGCTGGTCGACGGCAGCCGGCTGTTCCGCTGGACCGGCAAAGGCTGGGCGCCGGAGTACTACAAGCCCGAGAAGGTGCGGTAAGCCGGACCGGCCCTTCCCGTCATTGCCCGGCTTGACCCGGCAATCCAGATCGCTTCGACAGCCTCTGGATGCCCGGGTCGAGCTGGGCATACCGACAAATGAGTCAGCCGGCGGTCGCGTGGACGGCGTACAACGTCGAGGCTCCTTTCCGCACCAAGAGCCTCCGACATGCATCCCGGCTTTCTCGATTTTCCCGCAGATCTGCCCGGCGGCGCGCAACCGCGCATCGTGCTGTTCGGCGCGCCGCATGGCAGCCCCTATCCCGGCGCCGATCCATCGGATTTCGCCGGCGCGGCAGCCGCTATCCGCGCCGCCAGCCAGGACGATGCGCAGTTCCTCGACAGCTGGGATTTCGACCTTGGCGGCCCCCTCTTCGACGGCCGCGAGCCCTGCTGCGTCGATGCCGGCGACCTGCCGACATCGGTCCTCGACAGCGCCGGCAATCGCAGGCTGATCGAAGAGAAGACGCGCGCCATCCTCGCGGCCGGCGCCGCACCGCTGATGATCGGGGGCGATGATTCCGTGCCCATCCCCTTCATCGCCGGCTTTGCCGATCATGGCCCGATCTGGATCCTGCAGATCGACGCCCATATCGACTGGCGCGACGAGCGCTACGGCGAGCCCATGGGCTATTCCAGCACGATGCGCCGGGCGAGCGAGATGCCCCATGTCGCCGGCATCGTGCAGGCGGGCATCCGGGGCGTCGGCAGCGCCCGGCCCCTGGAGGTGGAGGCAGCCAGGCGCTGGGGCGCGCATCTCGTCACGGCACGGGAGATCCATGCCGGGGGCATCGACGCCGCCCTCAGGCACATACCCCTGGGCGCGCGCGTCGTCGTCACCCTCGACTGCGACGGACTTGACCCCAGCGTGATGCCGGGTGTCGCCGGCCGCACGCCCGGCGGGCTGACCTATCAGCAGGCGATCGGGCTGATCGAGGGGGTGAACCGGCGCGGACGCCTTGCCGGCTTCGACCTCATCGAATTCCAGACATCCGCCGATATCGACGGCATCACGGCGCTCACCGCCGCGCGCATTCTCGTCAATGTGATCGGGCGCATCGTCCGGCAGGCTTGAACCGGCAGCCGACGGCGCCCGCTTACACCGTGTGCGGGCTGCCCCGGAGGCGCCACTCCAGCTGGTCCAGCCGGTCGGCGCCCCAGAAGCTTTCGCCGTCGAGCAGGAAGAAGGGCGAGCCGAACACGCCCTTCGCCGCCGCCGCCTCGGTCTCGGCCCGCAGCCGGTCCTTGACCTCCTGCCGCTGGATCGCCGCGGCGGTCTCCGCCGCATCGAGGCCGAGCCCGGCGGCGATGCGGACCACCGCCTCCGGCGCGGCGATGTCCTCGCCGCGCCCCCAATGGGCGTCATAGAGCGCGACGGCGAGATCATGCGCCAGGGCCGGCCGGTCATCGGCCAGCCACCACACCGCGCGGGACGGCGCCAGCGCCGCGATCGGCCATTGCGCCGGCAGGGTGAAGGGGATGCCCAGGAAGGCGGCGAAGCGCGCCGCATCCTGCTCCAGATACGGGCCGCGCACCGGCAGGCTGCGGATCGGCTGGGTGCCGATCTGCTTCATGATCGGGCCCAGCAGCACCGGCTTCCACCGCACCTCGCGGCCATGCCGCGCCGCCAGCGCGTCGATCCGCTTGGCGCCGAGATAGCCATAGGGGCTGGCGAAGTCGAAATAGAACTCGATCGGCGACGGCATCCTGGTCTCCTCCCGGCCGGGCCGCAGCCTCGCCCAGCCGGGCCGCGCTGTCGATATCTTATGCCGCCATTCCCATCAGCGATCGGTGAGCGCACACCCCCGCCATCACGCCCGAGGCCGAGGCGAGGGTGGCGTTGTGCATCGGGGTCGCCGCGTCGCCGGCGGCGAAGACCCCCGGCACCGTCGTCTGCTTGAAGTCGTCGACGCGCAGGCGGGGCCCGAGCGGGCCGTCGTCGAGGGCGCAGCCGAGCTGCTCCGCCAGCGGGCTGGCCAGGCGCATCCGCGCCGCGGTGAACAGCGCGGCGACCCGCACCACCCGGCCGTCGGCCAGCCGCACGGCCTCGAGATCCGGCGCGGCGCCCAGCAGCTCGACCACCGGGCTGCGCTCGATCGACACGCCGCGGCCGGCCAGATAGGCGGCCTGCGCGGGATCGGGCTCGAACTCGCCCTGGGTGAAATAGGTGGTCGGCCCCCAATCCGGCAGCATCCCGGCCTGGTGGGTCGAGAGCGCGTGGTTGGCCAGGACGCCGAGCGGCCGGCCGGCGACCTCGTAGCCATGGCAGTAGGGGCAGTGCAGCACGGTGGCGCCCCAGCGCTCCTGCAGCCCCGGGATCGGCGGCAGCTCGTCGGCCATGCCGATGGCCAGGATCAGGCAGGTCGCCGCCGCCTCGCCGGCATCGGCCAGGGCCACCGCGAAGCCGCTGTCGGTGCGGCGGGCCGACACCGCCTCGCCCTCGACGAACGCCACCGTCGGATAGGCGAGCAGCTGCCGCAGGGCCTCCTGCTGGATTTCCCGCGGCGGCTTGCCGTCCTGGCCGAGGAAGCCGTGCGCCGCGGCGGCGAAGCGGTTGCGCGGCCGGCCGGCATCGATCACCAGCACCCGGCGGCGGGCGCGGGCCAGCTGCATCGCCGCGGACAGGCCGGCGAAGCTGCCGCCGACCACGATGACGTCATGAACCATGATGGAACTCTCCGTGAGGATGGCCGCTTCCGGCGTTCAGCCGGCGGGCTTCGGCCGCGAGATCGGCCAGGGTCAGGGTGGCGAGGCGCCGGTCCAGCGCGCGTTCGGCCTCCTGCATCGCCTCGTCCAGCGCGGCGGTCACCGCCCGCAGGATCAGGCAGGTCGGCTGGGGGACGTCGAACGCGGTGAGCGCGACCACCCGCTCGCCGAGAGCGTGCTGGATCTCGGCCAGGGTGATCGCCTCCGGCGGCCGCGCCAGGCGCCAGCCGCCGCCATGGCCCTTGGCCGAGGCGACGATGCCGGCCTGGCGCAGCCCGGCGAAGCCGCGCCGGATCACCACGGGGTTGGTGCCGACAAAGGCCGCCATCTCGGCCGAAGTCAGGGCCGCGTCGGGCCGCGCGGCCATGTGCACCAGCACATGGAGGGCGGCGGAAAGGCGTTCGCTGCGTTTCATGTAACTTTGAAAGTTACATGATTCGATCGGCGAGTCCAGCGCGATGGCGACGGGATGCCGGCGCCGCCCGTGTATTAGGATGAAGAGAGACGATGCGAGTCCGGCCATGGCGATGACACCGCCCCGAGGGGACCACAGCGCGCGCGGCGACCTGGCCACGCTGGGCCGGGTCATGCCCTATCTGTGGCGGGGCGAGAGCTGGGGCGTGCGGCTGCGCATCCTGGCCTGCGTCGCCCTGGTGTTCCTGTCCTCGTTCGCCGTGGCGCTGGTGCCGCTGCTGTTCTCGCTGGCGATCGACGCCTATGCCGGCAAGGCCAACGCCTGGGCGGTCGGGGCGATGGGCGTGATCACCGCCTATGCCGTCGCCTCCTGGGTCGGGCGCATCCTGGGCGAGCTGCAATACGCCGCCTACGGCCCGATCGAGCACCGGCTGGTGCGGCGGCTGAGCCGCACCTTCTTCACCCATCTGCACGGGCTGTCGCTGCGCTTCCATCTCGGCCGCCGCACCGGCGCGGTCAGCGAGGATCTGGGCCGCGGCCTGGCCGGCATCCGCGAGCTGATCTACGACGTCGCCTTCCGCATCCTGCCGCTGCTGATCGAGATCGCCGCCACCTGCGCCATCCTGCTGGCGCATCTGCCGCCCTTCTACGCCCTGGTCACCGCCGCCACCCTGGCCGCCTTCGCCTGGGCCATGACGCTGGGCGCCGACAGCCTGCGCAGCACAATCCGGACCATGAACCGGGAGAGCAGCAGCGCCCATGCCGTCGCCATCGACAGCCTGATCAATTACGAGACAGTGAAGTATTTTGGCGCCGAGGGCGCGATCGGCCGGCGCTACGACGAGCGGCTGGAGGAGGTGGAGCGGCTGGCCGCGCGGGGTTTGGCTCTCCGTAGCCTGAACGGCATCGCCCAGATGACGGTGCTGAGCGTCGGCCTCGCCATCCTGCTGATCCTGGGCGGCCAGGCGGTGCAGGCCGGCACCATGTCGGTCGGCGACCTGGTGCTGCTGAACACCTATTTCGTCCGCCTGGCCCGGCCGCTGGAGCAGCTGAGCCGGCTGTACCGGGTGATCCGCAACTCGCTGGGGTCGGTCGAGCAGATGTTCGCGCTGCTGGACGAGGCGCCGGAGGTGACGGACAGGCCGGGCGCGGTGCCGCTGCCGCCCGGCCGCGGCGACCTGGTGTTCGAGCATGTCTCCTTCGCCTACGACCCGCGCCGGCCGATCCTGCGCGACGTCGGCTTCACCCTGCCGGCCGGACGGACGGTGGCGGTGGTCGGGGCCTCCGGCGCCGGCAAATCGACCATCGCCCGGCTGCTGTTCCGTTTCTACGACCCGTCCGAGGGCCGGATCCTGATCGACGGCCAGGACCTGCGCGACATCACCCAGGCCTCGCTGCGCGCCGCCATCGCCGTGGTGCCGCAGGACACGGTGCTGCTGAACGAGACGCTGCGCGACAACCTCGCCTTCGGCCGGCCGGACGCCACCGACGCGGAGATCGAGGCGGCGGCGCGGATCGCCCAGCTGGACCGCTTCGTCGCCGGGCTGCCGGATGGCTGGGACACGCTGGTCGGCGAGCGTGGGCTGAAGCTGTCGGGCGGCGAGAAGCAGCGCGTCGCCATCGCCCGTGCCGTGCTGAAGCAGCCGCGGCTGTTCATCTTCGACGAGGCGACCTCGTCGCTGGACAGCGCCACCGAGCAGGCGATCCAGGAGCGGCTGGCCGAGGCCTCGCGCGGCACCTCGACCCTGATCATCGCCCACCGGCTGTCGACCGTGGTCAATGCCGACGAGATCCTGGTGCTGGAGCGCGGCCGCATCGCCGAGCGCGGCAGCCACGCGGCGCTGCTGGCCCGGGACGGGCTCTATGCCGCGCTGTGGCAGCGCCAGCACCGGGTGGCCGAGCCGGCGGCGGAGTAGCGCATCAATCCACCTTCAGCCACGCCGCCTCGGCGGCATCCAGGGCGATCGCGCTCCAGTCGAGGTCGCCGCGGCCCCGGGCGATCGAGCCGATGAAGCGCTCGCGCAGCACCGCGGCGAAGGGCAGCGGCACCCCGGCCTTCTCGCCCGCCGCCATCGCCAGTCCGACATCCTTGAGACCGAGCGGCATGCGGAAGCCGGGCGGCGAGAACGCCCGGTCGACGATGGCGTCGCCATAAAGCTTGTAGACCGGCGCGGCAAAGATCGAGCTGGAATACAGCTCATGCGCCTGGCGGCTGGAGACGCCGTGCTTCTCCAGCAGGGTGAAGGTCTCGGCCATCGCCTCGATCGCCGCCGCGATCATGAAGTTGCCGCCGAGCTTGACGACGTTCGCCGCCTCCGGCGCCTCGCCGAAATCATGCACTTGGCCGAGCGTCTCCAGCATCAGCCGGACCTTGTCCTTGGCCGCGGCCGGGCCGGAGACCGCGATCCGGAGCTGGCCCGAGCCGGCGACCGGCGGACGGCCGAAGACCGGCGACCCGAGATAGGCAACCCCCGCCGCCTCGTGTGCCGTGGCGAGGTCGGCGGCGATCCCCGGACTGACGGTGCTCATCGACACGTGGACGCCGTCCTGCGGCAGGCCGGACAGGATGCCGGCATCGCCGGTGGTCACGCTCTTCAGCGCCGCATCATCGGCCACCATCGACAGGACGATGCCGCCGGACGCCGCCTCGGCCGGCGTCGCCGCCCGGACCGCGCCCTTGGCCAGCAACGGCTCCTCCGCCGCCGGGCTGCGGTTCCACACCGCGACCGGCCAACCCTGGTCGAGCAGGCGCGCCGCCATCGCCGCGCCCATGCTGCCGAGGCCGACCACCCCGATCCGCGTCTTCTCCGCCATCGTCCCGTCCTCTCGTTCCGGCTATGCCGCCCGCTCGATCGCCACCGCCGTGGCCTCGCCGCCGCCGATGCACAGCGCGGCGACGCCGCGCTTGAGGCCATGGGTCTGCAATGCATTCAACAGGGTGACGATGATCCGTGCTCCCGACGCGCCGACCGGATGGCCCAGGGCGCAGGCGCCGCCATGGACATTGACCTTGTCGTGCGGCAGGTCGAGGTCGCGCATCGCCGCCATGGTGACCACGGCGAAAGCCTCGTTGATCTCGAACAGGTCGACATCCCGGGCCGACCAGCCGGTGCGCTGGAACAGCGTCTCCATCGCCCCGATCGGCGCGGTGGTGAACCAGGCCGGCGCCCGGGCGTGGCTGGCATGGCCGACGATCTGCGCCAGGATCGGCAGGCCGCGCTTCTCCGCGTCCGACCGGCGCAGCAGCACCAGCGCCGCGCCGCCATCGGAGATCGAGCTGGAATTGGCCGCCGTCACCGTGCCGTCCGGCCGGAAGGCCGGCTTCAGCGTCGGGATCTTGTCGGGCCTGGCGTTGCGCGGCTGCTCATCGGTCGAGATGCTGACCTCGCCACCGCGGCCCTTCACCGTCACCGCCGCGATCTCGCGGGCGAAGGTGCCGTCCTCCGACGCCTTGCGCGCCCGGTCCAGGCTGGCCAAGGCGAAGCGGTCCTGCTGCTCGCGGGTGAACTGGTAGTGCTGCGCCGTGTCCTCGGCATAGGTGCCCATCAGCCGGCCGGGCTCATAGGCGTCCTCCAGCCCGTCGAGGAACATGTGGTCCAGCACCCGGCCGTGGCCCATGCGGTAGCCGCCGCGGGCGCGGTCCAGCAGGTAGGGGGCGTTGGTCATGCTCTCCAGCCCGCCGGCGACGCCGATGCCCACCGACCCGGCGGCGATGGCGTCATGGATCTGCATCACCGCCTTCATTCCCGAGCCGCACATCTTGTTGACCGTGGTGCAGGGCACCGCGTCGGGCAGGCCGGCGCCGCGGGCCGCCTGGCGCGCCGGGGCCTGGCCCAGCCCGGCCGGCAGCACGCAGCCCATCACCACCTCCTCCACCGCATCGGCGGGCAGGCCGGCGCGCTCCAGCGCCGCGCGGATGGCGACGGCGCCGAGAAGCGGCGCCTTCACATCCTTAAGCTCGCCCTGGAAGCCGCCCATCGGGGTGCGGGCCGCGCCCGCGATGACGACGGGATCATTCGCGCTCATGACGTCCTCCGGTAACTCGTTGGGTCGATGCTAGCACGATGGAACCGCCGCTGGGCGAGGACGGATCGACCCGGTACAGTGCGCGCCACCATTCCCTGGGCAACACCGCGGCCTCCATGACCGATCCCCTGCTCGGCGGCCTGTCCGCCGCCGAATTCCTGGCCCGCCACTGGCAGAAAACGCCGCTCTTGATCCGCCAGGCGATCCCGGGCTGGACCAGCCCGGTCACGCCGGACGAGCTGGCCGGGCTGGCCTGCGAGGATGGGGTGGAGAGCCGGCTGGTCACCCGCCGCCGCGGCAAATGGGCGGTGCGGCACGGGCCGTTCGACGAAGCCGATTTCGGCAAGCTGCCGGCCAAGGACTGGACCCTGCTGGTGCAGGGCGTCGACCTGTGGGAGCCGGAGGTGGCGGCGCTGCGCGAGCGCTTCCGCTTCGTGCCGGACTGGCGGCTGGACGATGTCATGGTCAGCTATGCCCCGGCGGGCGGCGGCGTCGGCGCCCATGTCGACCAGTACGACGTGTTCCTGCTGCAGGGCCTGGGCCGCCGGCGCTGGCGGATCGGCGGCGCGGCCGAGATCCGACCGGCCTGGGTGCCGGACCAGCCGCTGAAGCTGCTGGCCGATTTCCAGCCGGCCGAGGAATGGGTGCTCGAGCCGGGCGACATGCTGTATTTGCCGCCGGGCTGGGCCCATGACGGCGTCGCCGAGGATGACTGCCTGACCTTCTCGATCGGCTTCCGCGCCCCGAGCGTGGCCGAACTGGCCGGCCGCTTCGCCGCAGCCGTGGCCGATGCCGAGGACGAGGAGCGACGCTATGCCGACCCCGATCTGGCGCCCCCGGCCAACCCCGGCGAGATCCCGGACGCGGCGATCGAGCGGGTGCGCGCCTATCTGGCCGAGAGGCTGGACGACCGCCGCTTCCTGGCCGGGTGGCTGGGCGGCCTGCTGACCGAGCCGAAGGAGGAGCGCGAGGCGCCGCCACCGCGCAAGCGCCGCCCGACCGGGGCACTGAAGCGTGCGATCGGCAGCCGCCTGGCCTTCGCCCGCGACGGCAAGGGCATCACCCTGTT
>JAEKLZ010000168.1 GCA_019508225.1 Inquilinus limosus
TTCGGGGGCGCGGCATGAGCAGCTCGTCCGCCATCGGCCGCATCCGCCTCGCCAACCTGACCGCCGGCTATGAGCGGCACCCGGCGGTGCACCATGTCAATGGCAGCTTCGAGCCGGGCACGCTGACCGCCATCGTCGGGCCGAACGGCGCCGGCAAGTCGACCTTGCTGAAGACCATCGCCGGCCTGCTGGCGCCGCTGTCCGGCCAGGTCGACCGGGGCGGGCTGCGCCGGCGCGACATCGCCTATCTGCCGCAGCTGGCCGAGATCGACCGCAGCTTCCCGATCTCGGTCGCCGACACCGTGCTGCTCGGCGGCTGGGCCCGGACCGGAATGTTCGGCGGCGTCTCCAAGGACCTGCGCCACCGGGCGGAAGAGGCGCTGGAGGCGGTCGGCCTCGGCGGCTTCGAGGCGCGGCCGATCGGCAGCCTGTCCGCCGGCCAGTTCCAGCGCGTGCTGTTTGCCCGGCTGCTGCTGCAGGACGGCCGGGTGATCATGCTGGACGAGCCGTTCACCGCGCTCGACGCCAAGACCACGCGCGACCTGGTCGACGTGGTCCGGCGCTGGCATGGCGAGGGCCGCACCGTCATCACCGTGCTGCACGACCTCGACCAGGTGCGCGAGGTCTGCCCGGACACGCTGCTGCTGGCCCGCGACCCGATCGGCTGGGGCCCGACCGGCGATGTGCTGTGCGCCGAGAACCTGCTGCGCGCCCGCGCCATGGCCGAGGCCTGGCACGATCGCGGCGAACCCTGCCGGCGGAGCGCGGCGTGACGGCGATGTGGGATTTCCTGGTCACGCCCTTCCTCGACTACGCCTTCATGCAGCGGGCGCTGGTGGCCTGCCTGGCGCTGTCGCTGGGCTGCGGCCCGGTCGGCGTGCTGCTGGTGCTGCGGCGGATGAGCCTGGTCGGCGATGCCATGTCGCATGCGGTGCTGCCCGGCGCCGCGGTCGGCTTCCTGGTGTCGGGCCTGTCGCTGTGGTCGATGGGGCTGGGCGGGCTGATCGCCGGCCTGGCCGTCGCCCTGCTGGCCGGCGCGGTCACCCGGGTCACGGCGCTGCGCGAGGACGCCGCCTTCGCCGCCTTCTACCTGATCGCCCTGGCTGCCGGTGTGCTGATCGTTTCGACCCGCGGCAGCAATGTCGACCTGATGCATGTGCTGTTCGGCACCATCCTGGCGGTCGACGACGCGGCGCTGCTGCTGATGGCCGGCATCGCCACGATCACCCTGATCGCGCTGGCGCTGCTGTATCGCCCGCTGGTGGTGGAATGCTTCGACCCCGGCTATCTGCGCATGGTCGGCGGCGTCGGCGCCCTGGTCCACTTCGCCTTCCTGATGCTGGTGGTCCTGAACCTGGTCGGCGGCTTCCAGGCGCTCGGCACGCTGATGGTGGTCGGGCTGATGATGCTGCCGGCGGCGGCGGCAAGGTTCTGGAGCCGGTCGCTGTGGTCGCTGTTCGCCTGGGCGGCCGGGCTGGCGCTGCTGTCCGGCTATTCCGGCCTCCTGGTCTCCTATCACGGCAGCCTGCCCTCCGGCCCCAGCATCGTGCTGACCGCCGGCGGCTTCTATCTGCTGTCGCTGATCTTCGGGACGCATGACAGCCTGCGGGCCCGATACCTGCCCACCGCGCATTTCGCGCACTGAACTCCCACGGAGTCATCCCATGAGGATACCGTTCCGCGCCGGCATGCTCGGCCTGTCGCTTGCCGTCCTGTCGCTGCCCGCGGCGGCGGCGGACAAGCTGCAGGTCGTCACCAGCATCACCGTCCTCGCCGATATCGCGAAGCAGGTCGGCGGCGACACTGTCGAGGTCCGCAGCCTGGTCGGCCCCAATGGCGACGCCCATGTCTACGAACCGACGCCGCAGGACGCCCAGGCGGTGACCAAGGCCGGCCTCGTCGTCGTCAACGGGCTGGAGCTGGAAGGCTGGATGGACCGGCTGGTCTCCGCCTCCGGCACCAAGGCCACGGTCGTGGTCGCCACCGAGGGCGTGCCGACCCGGAAGATGGACGAGGACGGGCAGGAGATCACCGATCCCCATGCCTGGAACAGCGCGGCGAACGGCGCGATCTACGCCGCCAACATCGCCAAGGCGCTGGCCGCCGCGGACCCGGCCCATGCCGCGGCCTACCAGGCGAACGGCGCGAAGTATGAGGCCGAGCTGAAGGCGCTGGACGCCTGGGCCCGCAGCGAGGTGGCGACCATCCCCGCGGCCAAGCGCAAGGTCATCACCAGCCACGACGCCTTCGGCTATCTGGGCGCCGCCTACGGCATCGAGTTCCACGCCCCGGTCGGCTTCTCGACCGAGAGCGAGGCCTCGGCCGGCGACATCGCCAAGCTGATCGACCAGATCAAGCAGGAGCACATCAAGGCGGTGTTCATCGAGAACGCCACCGACCCGCGCCTGGTGCAGCAGGTGGCCAAGGCCTCCGGCGCCGAGATGGGCGGCGAGCTCTATGCCGAGGCGCTGTCGACCGCGGATGGGCCGGCTTCGACTTACGCGAAGATGTTCCGGTATAACATTTCGCTTCTGGTCGCCGGGATGAAGCAGAACTGAGGCTAGCCTGACGGCCACTCACCGGGGCCCGGCGCGATCCTCGCCGGGCCCTCCATGTATCTCCCGCCCGGAAACGCGTCGCTCTCTCACAGAGATTAGGATAAAATTCGCCTACTCTCGGGGGAGAGACATGTCATGCAGAGCCTGGAGCAGTTCTCCGGCTTGGTGGCGCGCATCTATGATACGGCGCTGGAGCCGTCGCTTTGGCCGGATGTCCTCGACCAGATCGTCCGTGCCGCCGGTTTCACCAGCGGCGGCCTGATGCTGCTGGATGTCGGGACCCGGCGGGTGGACTACCACACCAATCTCGCGCCCGACGCGATCCGCAGCTACGCCAGCCATTACGGCATCGGGGATCCCGTGGCTGCATCGCTGGAGGGCTCCCCGATCGGCGTCTTCCGGCCGATGGGTGCCCTGGTGCCGTGGCGGGAGCTGCTGCGGGCCGAGGTCTACAACGACTGGGGCGTGCGGCACGGCATGAAGGACGGCCTGTTCGTCAACCTCCTGCGCGAGGGGCGCGACGTCTACCCCCTCTGCCTGATGCTGGATCGCCGGACCGAGGAAACCGAGCCGTCGGTGCTGCGCGGACTGCAGATGCTCGTGCCGCATCTGCAGCATGTGGCCCGCATCCAGCGCCGGATCGGCAGGCTGAGCCGTGAGCGCGATGACGCATTCCACAGCTTCGAGGCGATCCAGCACGGGATCGTGCAGCTCGATTCCGCCGGCAGGATGATCTTCGCCAATGCGGTCGCTCAGGCCCTGCTGCGCCGGGCCGACGGGCTGTCGATCCGCCCGGGCGGCGGGCTGCAGGCCACGACGGCGGCCGACCATGCAGCTTTGCAAACCCTGATCGGCCGTGCCGTCAGCCAGGGGGGCGGCGGCAGCCTTCCAGTCAATCGACCCTCTGGCCGTCGACCGCTGGCGGTGCATGTGCTGCCGGTGGGACCTGCGGCGGCGATCGCGGGAGAGCGAGGCCGGACAGCCGCCCTCGTCGTCGTTGCCGACCCCGACAGTGAAGCTGGGACGTCGCAGGTGATGCTGCGGCAGCTGTTCGGCTTCACCAAGGCGGAGGCGGCCGTCGCCCTGCGCATCCTGCCGGGCCGGGGCCTGCAGGAGGTGGCGGACGACCTGGCGGTGTCGCTCGCGACCGTCCGGACCCATCAGCAGAGGGTGTTCGAGAAGACCGGCGCCCGGCGGCAGGCGGAACTGGTCCGCATCCTGCTGCAGGCCCAGGCCGGCGTGGCCCGTGGGGCGTCGGCGCCGCGCGACGCCTAACCCTTCCCCTTCGGCGCCGCCTCCGCCCCGAAGATCGCCTTGGCCAGACTCATGGTGCCGGGCGGGGTGTCGCGCAGATAGGGCAGGGGGCGGCACACCTTCATCGCGGCGACGCCGATGCGGACGCTGAGGATGCCGTTGATCGCGCCCTCGCCGGCGCGGCGGCCGAAGGCGCGCAGCAGGCCGGCGCCCAGGAAGTCGCCGAGATAATCGTTGGCGGCCTCGATGCCGCCGGCGATCAGCAGCGTCGTCGCCACCCGGCGGATCAGCGCCAGGGTCGCGAACAGGCCGGGGCGGAAGCCCTGGATCTCGGCGATGCGCCGGATCATCCGCAGGTTCAAGGCACCCGATGCCACCATGTCGACGATGGCGAAGGGGGTGACCGTGGTGATCAGCGCCGTCCGCCGGGCCGTGGCGGCGATGGCGGCGCGGCAGGCGGCATCGATCGGGCGCTGGGCGTGCAGCTCCAGGAGGGCGATCAGCTCCGCCGGGTCGCGCAGCTCGTCGCGCTCGCGTTCCAGCCGGGCCAAGCCGTCGGCCGCCGGCCCGTCGCCATGCAGCCGGCGGAAGCGGGCGATCACGGCATCGGCCGCGGCGGTGTCGCCGCCCGCCGCCGCCCGGCCCTGGCTGCGGATCTCCTCGACCCGGCCGAGCCGGCGCAGCGCCAGCAGCTCCCACCCCGCCCAGACCAGGATTCCGGCCCCGGCGACCGCCAGCAGCGCCAGCGTGGCGGCCTGCAAGGGCCCGCCCTGGCTCAAGAGGTCGGTGACCAGCCGCTCGACCCACAGGCCGATGCCCAGCCCGACCAGCCCGACCAGGGCGCCGAAGGCGATGCGCAGGGCGACGCTGCCGGGGCTGCGGCGCCGGCGCAGGCCCGGGTCGACCACGTCGGGCGCGGCCGGCACCGGCGCATCCTCCACCGGCACGGCCTCGGCCTGGTCGAGCGCGAAGACGGCCGGGGCGCGGCCCGGGTCGCGCTCCGGCTCCGGCGGCTGGTCGAGGATCAGCGGCGGGCGGGTCATGCCAGATCCTCGCCGATCAGGAACTGCAGCGCCCCATCCAGGCGGATATGCGGCCAGGGCTGGCCGTCGGCGCCGAGATCGGCCGGCGGCAGGAAGCGCTGGGCGCCGAAGCGGCCGCCGCCGCGGGCGTCGCGCAGGCTGCGCGGCAGCGCGCCGGGATAGGCCGCGACCGGCTTGCCGCCCGGCTCGATCACCCCGGCGACGCAGCGCAGCGTCTCGCCCTCATGCTTGACGTCGACCTCGCGGGTGGCGCGCATCGAGGCGATCGCCATCGACCGGGCGGTGGCGCCCTGGAAGGCGGTGCGCCGCACGCTCTGCTGCAGCAGCTCGTCCATCAGCCCGACCAGCGGCTCGTGGCCCTCGCGCGGCAGATGGTCGGCCTTGGTGGCGGCGAACAGCACGCGGCGGATCCGGCTCTCGAACGGCCACAGCCAGTTGATGCCTCCGGTCTTGAAGCAGGTCAGGATGTCGTCCATGGCACGGCCCAGATCCTCCAGGCTCTCCGGCCCGGCGGCCAGATGGGCCAAGAGGTCGACCAGCACGACCTGCCGGTCCAGCCGGCTGAAATGGTCGTTGAAGAAGGGGCGCACGACCTTGGCCTTGTAGGCCTCGAACCGCTCCTCCATCAGCCGCCACAGCGACCCGCGCGGCGTCTCGCGCGGCCGCGGCAACGGGCAGAAGGTCAGGGCGGGGGATCCCTCGAGGTCGCCGGGCAGCAGGAAGCGGCCGGGCTGCAGCCGGCTCAGCGGGATCGCATGGGTGCGGCAGCCGCGCAGATAATCGGTGTAGAGCCGCGCCGCCTCGATCGCGTCGGTCTCCTTGGCCGGCCCGGCCGGGTCGAGCCTGGCGATGGCGTCGCGCCAGGCCTGGGACAGCGGCGCGCGGACGCCGGTCGCGGCCAGGGCCAGCGCCTCCTCGGCCCAGCCGGCGTAGTCGCGCTCCAAGAGCGGCAGGTCGATCAGCCATTCGCCGGGATAGTCGAAGATGTCGAGATGCAGCACCTGGTCGCCAAGCAGGCTGCGGAAGCCCCCCTTTGGCGCGAAGCGCAGCGACAGGCGCAGCTCGGCGACATTGCGGGTGCCGGCCGGCCAGTCCGGATACCCGCCGGATCCCGTCAGCCGGCCCACCGCCTCCTCATAAGGAAAGCGCGGTAGCTCCAGATGCGGCTGCGGCCGCAGCACCGCCGCGCGCAGCCGATCCTCTGCCACGGCGTCGAGCAGCCCGAAGCGCCGCGGATCGGTCAGCCCGTGCACCAGCGCGGCGATGAACACCGATTTGCCGGCGCGGCTCAGCCCGGTGACGCCGAGGCGGATGCGACGGTCGAACAGCTCGCCGGCCCGATCGAGGAGGTCGGTGGGGAACAGTTCCATGTACGGGCAGTGAGCTCCGGTGGCCTTGGGATCGACAGCCTAGCCCATGTGCGGACTGCCCGCCCCTGCGTCAACCCGCGGCCGGTCGATGGGTTGCATAATTGCGCGCAATCCGCCATTCCTCAGCCGTAGCGCCGGATGTGGTGAGCGGTGTTCTTTTTCCTGTCCAAGCTGATCTGGTTCTTCATCCAGCCGCTCGGCCTCGTGCTGCTGGCGCTGCTGCTGGCCACGGCCGGGTTCCTGTACCGCTCCCGCCGCCTGGCCCGGCGGCTGGTGATCGCGCTGACCCTGGCCTACGGCGCCGCCTGCATCCTGCCGGTCGGCGACCTGATGATCCTGCCGTTGGAGAACCGCTTCGCCAAGCCGCAGCAGCTGCCGGCCACGGTGGAGGGGATCATCGTCCTCGGCGGGGCCGAGCTGAATGTCCTGTCCGGCGCCCGCGGCGAGCCGATGCTGAACGGCAATGCCGAGCGGCTGTTCGCCGCGCTCGACCTGGCCCGGCGCTTCCCGGAGGCGCAGATCGTGTTCTCCGGCGGGCTCGGCGATCCGTGGAACGGCATTCCGCCGCAATCGGACATCTTCCGCGACGTCATGCTGATGGCAGGGGTGCCGGAGGAGCGGCTGGTGCTCGAAGGCCAGGCCCGCAACACCGACGAGAACGTGCTGCTGCTGAAGCAGATGGTGCAGCCCCAGGATGGCCAGAACTGGGTGGTGGTCACCAGCGCCTATCACATGCCGCGGGCGATGGGCCTGTTCGCCAAGGCGGGGTGGAAGGTGGTGCCCTGGCCGGTCGATTACCGCGGCCTGCCGCCGATGCTGCTGCCGCGGACGGATCTGGTGGAGCAGGTCGATGTGCTGAATGTCGCCGTGCACGAGTGGATCGGCCTTGTCGCCTACTGGACGACAGGCCGCATCGACACCCTGTTCCCTGGACCGTGATCCGGCGGCTATAGCTGGACTCTCGCCGTCCGGAGGATTGCTGTGGCCGCCCCCGATTTCCCGCCCGAGTTCCGCGACCGCTTCGCCGAGCTGCTGCGCTGGCGCCGCGACGTCCGCCGGTTCCGCCGCGACCCGCTGCCGCCCGGGCTGCTCGACCGGCTGCTCGACCTCGCCTGCCTCGCGCCCTCGGTCGGCAACAGCCAGCCCTGGCGGTTCGTGCTGGTCGAGGACGAGGTGCGGCGGGCGGCGGTGCGGTCCGTGTTCAGCCGCTGCAACGCCGATGCCGCGTCCAGCTATGAGGCCGAGCGTGCCGAGCACTACCGCCGGCTGAAGCTGGCCGGGCTGCAGGAGGCGCCAGTGCAACTCGCCGTGTTCTGCGACCGGTCGACCGGCCAGGGCCACGGGCTGGGCCGGCAGACCATGCCGGAGACGCTGGACCATTCCGCGGTCACCGCCATCCACACGCTGTGGCTGGCCGCCCGGATCGAGGGCGTCGGGGTCGGCTGGGTCTCGATCCTGGATCCGCAGGCGGTGGCGGCGCTGCTCGACGTGCCGCCGGACTGGCACCTGATCGGCTATCTCTGCCTCGGCTTCCCGGAGTCGGAGGAGCCGGTGCCCGAGCTGGAGCGCGAGGGCTGGCAGTCCCGCCTCGGCGCCTGCCGCACGGTGCTGCGGCGATAGCCGGCCGGCTTGACTCGCCCATGACTGCTGGACGATTGTATCCATGAAGATACAAATGTTTTACGTCGGCGGGGCCGAGCCTTCGCCGTCGGATGGGCATGACCGATCAGATAGGGAGGCGAAGCCAATGAAGAAGCTGTTGTTTTCCGGCGCCGCGATCGCTGCGCTGCTGACTGCCGGCCAGGCCATGGCCTGGAGCCTGAAGGAGGCGGCGGAGCCCTTCAAGGGCACCACCATCAAGGCGATCTTCCTCGACCGGCCGGGCTATCGCGCCGCGATCCAGCTGTTGCCGCAATTCGAGCAGGAGACCGGGATCAAGGTCGAGTACGAGATCCTGCCCTATGAGAACAGCCGCGAGCGCGAAGTCCTTGATTTCACGGCCGGCGGCGAGATCGACGTGGTCCTGACCGATGTCGTCTGGATCGGTGAATATGCCGACAGCGGCTGGCTGGTGCCGCTGAAGAAGTTCACCGAGGACCCGGCCCTGGCCGACCCGGCGCTGAACCTGAAGGGCTTCTTCCCGATCCTGCTGGAGAGCTTCGGCACCTGGAACAAGGAGCTGTACGGCCTGCCCTTCGACAACTACTCGGGCCTGCTGTTCTACAACAAGTGCATGCTCAAGGATGCCGGCTTCGACAAGCCGCCGGCGACCTGGGACGAGCTGCTGACCACTTACGGGCCGAAGCTGACCCATGACGGGAAGTACGCCTATGCCCTGCAGTCGCGCCGCGGCGAGACCCAGTCGGCCGACAGCTTCATGCGCGTGCTGTGGCCCTTCGGCGGGTCGCTGCTGAACGCCGACTTCAAGTCCAATCTCACCTCCGCCGAGTCACAGAAGGGGCTGAAATTCCGGCAGGATCTGATGAAGATCATGCCGCCCGGCATCGTCGACTACGACCACGCCGAATCGGTCAACGCCCTGGCCCAAGGCCAGGTGGCGATGATCACCGAATGGTCGTCCTTCTATTCGACGCTGGTCGACCCGGCGACCTCGAAGCTGGGCGACTGCCTGGGCGTCGCCACCGAGCCGAAGGGCGAGGCCGGGCTGAAGCCGGCGCTGGGCGGCTTCTCGCTCGGCGTCGCGTCGCAGGCCAGCGAGGCGGAGCAGAAGGCGTCCTGGCTGTTCATCCAGTGGGTGACCTCCGAGGCGATGGCCAAGCCCTATGTGGAGGCCGGCGGCGTCTCCGGCCGCACCGCGGTCTATGACGACCCGGCGATCAAGGCGAAGTATGCCTTCGTCGAGCCGACCGTGGCGTCCTGGCAGGGCGGCGTGCCGTCCTTCCGGCCGCGCTTCCCGGAATGGCCGGCGATCTCCGAGATCGTCGCCGAGTTCGGCACCAAGATCATGCTGGGCGAGGAGACCACCGAATCCGGCGCCCAGAAGATCGGCGAGCGCATGGAAGCGGTGCTGCAGAAGGCCGGCTACTACGACGGCAAGAAGGAAAAGCTGCAGTAAGCTCTCGATTTGAGAGGCCGGAGCCACCCTCTCACCCGAAATCGCCGATGCGATTTCGACCTCTCCCCCGGGGAGAGGTGAACCTTCCCTCTCCCTTGGGGAGAGGGAAGGGGCCCGCGGCGAAGCCGTGGGGGGTGAGGGGGCGGGCGCCGGCCCATCCGTTCTGTGCGATTCGGAGACCACCCCATGCCCGACAGCCTGGGCGCCCTGGCGGACGGGGCGCTGGACGAGATCCGCGGCGTCTTCGGCCGGCTCGCCCCCGGCGCGATCGATCCGGTGCTCGACGCCCTGGCCGGTGCCCGGCGCGTCGTCTGCCACGGCGTCGGCCGCGAGGGGCTGATGATGCGGGCGCTGGCGATGCGCCTCTACCATCTCGGCCTCGACGCCCATGTCGCCGGCGACATGTCGGCGCCGCCGGTCGGGCCGGGCGATCTGCTGGCGGTCAGCGCCGGGCCGGGCGGCTTCGCCACCATCGACGGGCTGATGCGCGTCGCCCGCGACGCCGGGGCGCGCACCCTCCTGTTCACCGCCCAGCCGCAGGGCAGCGCCGCCGCCCTGGCCGACACCGTCTTCGTGCTGCCGGCCCAGACCATGGCAAACGACACCGGCCCCAGTGTCGCCTCGGTGCTGCCGATGGGCAGCCTGTACGAGGGCGCGCAGTTCCTGCTGTTCGAGCTGGTCGTGCTCCGGCTGCGCGACCGGCTCGGCGTCGCGCCCGAGGCGATGCGGGCGCGGCACACCAATCTCGAGTAGACCCATGTCGCACCGTCTCGACAGCCGCTGGACCCCGGTCTGGTTCCTCGCCCCGGCCGTGATCGCCCTGTTCGCGATCGGCATCTTCCCGACGCTCTACGCGCTGTGGAACTCGCTGCATCAGGTGATCCTGCCGAAGATCCCGCGCGAGGGGACGCCCTTCGTCGGCCTCGGCAACTACCTGGCGGTGCTGACCGACCCGACCTTCTGGGACGCGCTCGGCCGCACGATCGTGTTCCTGGCCATCGTGCTGCCGGCGGAGCTGCTGCTGGGCCTCGGCGTCGCCCTGCTGCTGCACAAGCCGGGGCTGCCGCTGCTGAAGACGCTGGCGCGGCTCAGCCTGGTGATCCCGATGGCCACCACCTATGCCGTGGTCGGACTGATCGGCCGGCTGATCTTCAACCGCGATTTCGGCGTGGTGAACTGGTTTCTCGGCTTGGTCGGGATCGGCCCGGTGGAATGGCTGGGCGACCCGAGCTGGGCCTTCGTTTCGATCGCGCTGATGGACATCTGGCAGTGGACGCCGTTCTGCGCCCTGGTACTGCTGGCCGGGCTGACCATGGTGCCGCCGGAGATCGAGGAGGCGGCGCGGCTGGAGACCAAGCGCTTCCGCCACATCCTGCGCCATGTCCAGCTGCCGTTCCTGCTGCCCGGCATCACCGCCGTCTTGATCCTGCGCACCGCCGACACGCTGAAGCTGTTCGACATGATCTTCACCATGACCCGCGGCGGGCCGGGCGCCGCGACCGAGCTGATCTCGATCACCATCCAGCGCATCGGCTTCCGGGTGTTCGACCAGGGCGTCGCCTCGGCCCAGGCGATCCTGCTCTTGGTGCTCACCATCGTGCTGTCGCGGATGTATATCCGCCTCGTGTATCAGGAGGTCGAGTGATGGCCGCGTCAGTGACGGTGGCGCGGGCCGAGGCTCGGCCGAAGACCCGTGTGCGGGTCTCGCTTTGGCATGCGATCGCGCTGATCGCCATCGCGCTGGTCTGCGTCTTCCCGTTCTACTGGATGGTGACGACCAGCCTGAAGGACCAGGCGGTGGCGCTGGCCTCGCCGCCGGTGTGGCTGTTCGAGCCGACTCTCGACCACTACCGCATGGTGCTGGGCCCGAAGGATGTCGGACCCAGCCTGATGAACTCGATCATCGTCGCGGTCTCGACCACGGCGCTGGCGATCCTGCTCGGCACGCCCGCGGCCTACGCCCTGGCGCGGTTCGAGTTCCGCGGCAAGTCCGACCTGTGGTTCTGGTTCATCACCAACCGCATGGTCAGCCCGATCGTGCTGGCCCTGCCGATTTTCCTGCTGGCCCGCAACCTGAACCTGATCGACACCCATCTGGTGCTGATCCTGCTGTACCTGACCTTCAACCTGCCGATCGTGGTGTGGATCTGCGCCGACCAGTTCCGCGGCATCCCGCGCGACCTGGACGACGCGGCGCGGATCGACGGCGCCTCGCGCTTCACCGTGTTCTGGCGCATCGCCC
Organism: Inquilinus limosus; assembly: GCA_019508225.1. Lineage (GTDB taxonomy): Bacteria > Pseudomonadota > Alphaproteobacteria > DSM-16000 > Inquilinaceae > Inquilinus > Inquilinus limosus_D. Next base: position 11,544 of record JAEKLZ010000168.1, read on the forward strand.
TGCCGCTGGCGGCGCCGGGCGTCGCCGTCTCGGCGATCTTCTCCTTCATCTTCTCCTGGAACGAGCTGCTCTACGCCCTGGTGCTGACGCGCAGCGCCAGCCGCACCGCGCCGGTGGCGGCGACCAGCTTCATGAGCGGCTACGACCTGCCCTGGGGCCAGATCATGGCGACCGGCACGCTGATCGTGCTGCCGGTCATCGTCTTCGCCCTGATCGTGTCGCGCCAGCTGGTGCGCGGCCTGACCATGGGCGCGGTGAAGTAGGGGCGATTCAGCTGTCAGCCGCGCGGCTGGCCTGGGCTTACCATTCGTCGCGCAGCGTCTGCTGATAGGTCGGCCCGTCGCTCGCTTTGCCGTCACGCCGCCATGAGCCGAAGGCGTCGTCCGCCGGCTTTCGCCGATCAGCGAGGTAGGAGGCGACTGCCTCGCCGATCGCGGCATCCAGCGACAATCCCTCTCGAGCGCAGATTTCCCTCAGCGCGGCGAACAGGTTGTCGGGGATATCGACCGCGATGCGCATGAGCGTTGCTGGATTGGGAGCCGACCCTGATCTTCCTCCAGTCGTCATTCCCGCGAAAGCGGGAATCTCTGTCCGGGAGATCTGCGCGAGATCCCCGCTTTCGCGGGGATGACGTTCTTATTGTTTCAGAGAGCCTTACGCCCCCGTCTTCCCTGGCCGATAGAATTCGGCGTCGTCCGGGCCGATGCGCTCCGGGCGCCACCAGCGGGCCGGCTGGAAGGTCTTCTCGATGCCGTCGGCGACGCCGAGGGTCAGGGCGAACAGCGCCATGCGCACTGGCACGCCGTTGTCGGTCTGGCGGAAGATCGCCAGGCGCGGATCGGTGTTCAGGTCCTGCGCCAGGTCGTTGGCGCCCGGCCGGCTGTCGCGCGGCAGCGGGTGCATCACCACCGTGTGCGGCAGGCCATGGGCGTTGAGGATGCCGAGGCTGATCTGGAAGTCGGGCGCGAAGTCGGCCGACAGCTCGCCTTCGGCGAAGCGCTCCTTCTGCACCCGCGTCGCGTAGATCAGGTCGGCTTTGGCGACGCCGCGCGTCACCTCGTCATGCTCCTCGACCGTGTGGCCGCGGCTGCGGGCATGCCCGACCAGCTCGGCCGGCATGCGCAGCGGCTCGGGCGACACCAGGCTGAGGGTCAGGCCCTGGTAGAGCGACAGGATGTGAATCAGCGAATGCACGGTGCGGCCGTATTTCAGGTCGCCGACCAGGGCGATCCGGGCGCCGTCGACCGGCCGGCCAATCCGCGCGAACTCCTTCTCGATGGTGTAGATGTCGAGCAGCGCCTGGGTCGGGTGCTCACCGGCGCCGTTGCCGCCATTGATCACCGGGATGTGGGTGGCGGCGGCGAATTCGTGGATCGCCCGCTCCTCCGGATGGCGCATCACCACCGTGTCGACATAGCCGGCGACCACCCGGGCGGTGTCGTAGATCGACTCGCCCTTGGCGATCGAGGAGAAGGTGAAGCCGGTGGTGTTGACGATGGCGCCGCCCAGGCGCTGGAAGGCGGCTTCGAAGCTCAGCCGGGTGCGGGTCGACGCCTCGAAGAACAGGCTGCCCAGCACCGCCCCCTCCAGCACCCGCGTGGTGGCGCGGCCCTGGGCCACCGGGGCCAGCAGGTCGGCGACGCGGAACACCGCCGCGAGCGAGTCGAGGGTCAGCTCGCGCGTCGAGAGGAAATGCTTGCCCTGGAAATCCATGGTCTCAGCCCGCTATCCGGAGAGGGGCGCCGTCGCCGGCGCCGGTGCGGGACCCAGTCATCTCAGCCTTCGCCGTCTTCCGCAAGCCGTTCCGCCAGCGTCTCGTCTGTGATCAGCACGTTGACGCAGCGGCGGCGCAGCGCGGCGCGGATGATCTCGAACTTGTAGCTGCCGCCGGAGGCCAGCACCACGGTCGGGATCCGGGCCAGGTCGTCCAGCGACAGCGCCACCATGCGCCGGTTCAGCGGGTGGTCGACCGGCCGGCCTTCGGCATCCAGCCAGGTGCCCAGCACGTCGCCGACGGCGCCGGCCGCGCGCAGCGCCGCGGCCTCGCGGTCGACCACGCCCAGCGCCAGCATCAGGTTGTGGTCGGAGACGTTGCCGACGCTGATCAGCGCCATGTCGGCCGATTTCGCCTTGTCGGTGATCTCGCGCAGCACGCCGCGGGCCAGCAGGCCGTCGCGCTGGGCCTCGTCATCGGCATAGACCGGGGCGGCCAGGTAGAAACGGTCGGCGTCGTGCAGATCGGCGAAGCGCGAGACGATCTCGAAGGTGTTCTCGCCCGAGCCGCGGGTCATGCTGCCGATCAGCGAGACCACCGACAGGTCGGTCATCCGCCGCCGCCGCATCGATTGCAGGCCGAGGCGCAGGGTCAGGCCCCAGCCGATGCCGACCAGCATGCCGTCATGGACGGTGTTCTCGACATAGCCGCCGAGGGCGACGCCGATGGCGGCGCGGATCTTGTCCTCGTCGCGCGGTGTCGGCACCACCACCGCGTCGCGCAGCCCGTAGCGGCGGATCAGCGCCCGTTCCAGCGCCACGCAGGAGGCCAGCGGCGACTGGATACGGATCTGGATCAGCCCGGCCTCGCGGCAGATCTGCAGGATGCGGTTGACCCGCAGGCGGGTCAGGCCCAACCGCTCGGCGATCTCGGCCTGGGTCAGGCCCTCGACGAAATAGGCCCAGGCGATGCGGATTTGCTGCTGCTGCTCGGGGTCGACCGGGATCTCGGCCGAATCCGTCGCCGGCGCCCGCGGACGGGTCTTCGCGGTGTCCAGGCGGCGTCGCGTCTCGCTCATCGGTGTCCCGTCCGGCGTTTCCCGGCCGCCATGGTGCGGGCAGGGACGGCCTGCTGCAAGCGGTCCTGCGGTCGCGGCGAAAACGGAACGGGCCGCGCCGATGTCCCGGTGCGGCCCGCTGCCTTTTCGATGATCGGACCATAGCAAATCCAGCCGCGGCCGACCAGCCGGGAAACGGCAAGCCAGGTCCGGTAAGGGCGTGGGCTTGCCGCCGCCGGCGCGGCCGCCATCTCAGAGGGCGTGCGGTGGGAAGGGGACTGACGGGATGCGAAAGGGCGATCTGACGCGGCTGATCCGGATCCTCGGGATGCTCGGCTCCGACCATGACGGGGAGCGGGCGGCCGCGGCCCTGGCGGCGGACAGGCTGGTGCGGGGCAGCGGCTGGACCTGGTGGGACCTGCTGGCCCCGGCCCGGGTGTCACGGCCCTTCCGCTCGCAATGGATGGATCCGTTCACCGACCGGCTCGCCGCTGCGGATTCGCGGATGCGGCAGTTGCGCAGCGAGAACGCCCGGCTGCAGGAGGAGATCCGGCGGCTGAAGCGGCGGCTCGATCTGCGCACGCGCCCGTTCCGCCCGGCCGATGACAGGCCCTCGGCCGCGGCCTGACGGTGATCGCCTGGAACACGCAAGCTTCACGGAAGATTAACGGCCGGCTGCCCATGGTGGTCTGGTCAAGATTTGTTGCCGGATCAGCCAGGGGCTGTCGATGTCCAGGGGAATGCATAACTACTACGATCTCTTCGCGGCATCGCTGGCGCGGCGGTATTTGGAAAACCTCGATCGGGTGCAGGATCGATGGGAGATTCACTTCCTGCGCCGTGGGTATGACTTCCTGCTGCGGGATATTCCGGAAGGCGCCATCTCGGCCCTGAACTATCTCGAGCTGCCGCCCGACCGCCGCGAGGCGGTCTTCGCCGGGGCCTTGCCGGTCGCGCCGCTGACGGGCGACGAGGCCAGGCGGATCCGCCAGGGGCTCAAGCATCTCATCGCCGAGGCCGAGCAGGAGGCCGTCCCGATGCGGCCCGCCGCGCCCGCCTTCCGGGTGCAGTTCGCCTGAGCTGCCCGGATCAGACCTCGACCAGCGCCTTGATCACCCCGGCCTCCGGCCGGCTCCAGCCCGGCACCAGGGCCGGCACCTCGGCCAGGCTGCCGCGATGGGTGCCCAGGGCGGCGGTCGGCACTCGCCCGGCCTTCATCGACGCCAGCACATGCTCGAAATCCTCGCGCGTGGCGTTGCGGCTGGCCAGCAGCGTGGTCTCGCGCTTGTGGAATTCGGGGTCGGAAAAGCCGATCTCGCCCATGACGATGCTCAGCAGCACATAGCTGCCGGCATGGGCGACGTAGGAGAAGCCCTTGCGCATCGCCGCCGGGCTGCCGGTGGCGTCGACTACCAGGTCGAAGAAGTCGCCGCCGGTCGCTCGGCTCAGCCGGTCGTCGATGTCGCCGCCGCCCTCGAACACCGCATCGGCCTGCAGCACGTCGCGGCTGAAGGCCAAGCGGCCTGGATTGAGATCCAGCACGCTGACATGGGCGCCGCGCAGCTTGGCGAAGATGGTGGCGGCAATGCCGATCGGCCCGGCGCCGACCACCAGCACCCGGTCGCCGGCGACGGGCGCGCCGCGGCGGATGCCATGGGCGCCGATCGCCAGGAACTCCACCATCGCCGCCTGGTCCACGGTCAAGCCCTCGGCCGGCACGACATTCTCCTCCGGCAGCGACAGGAATTCGCACAGGCCGCCGTCGCGATGCACGCCCAGCACCGACAGGCTCTTGCAGCAATTGGTGCGGCCGCGCCGGCAGGCGCCGCAGCGGCCGCAATGCAGATAGGGCTGGATGGAGACGACCTGACCCGGGCGGAAGGCGCTGCCGGCATCGGCCTCCACCACCTCGGCGCCGAGCTCATGCCCGATCACGCGGGGATATTCGAAATAGGGCTGGTTGCCCTTGTAGATGTGATAGTCGGTGCCGCAGATGCCGACCCGCCGGATCCGCACCAGCACCTCGCCCGGGCGGCGCTGCGGCTCCGGCCGGTCGATCAGGCGCAGGGTCTCGGGCTTCTCGCAGAGGATCGCTTTCATCGTCGGTCCGTGTCGGGTCGGGATGGGACGCCCAAATTGATCGGACATATCGCGATTGTCGAGCGCGTTTGACTGGAAAGCCGGAGCGGATCTGGGACAGACTGGCGGCTGAGTCCCAAGAGGCCCGCCCAGGGCCGATCATCCGGGGGAAGCCAGGAGTGCAGAGAGTCGCCGAGGCGGCGCGCGGCGGAGAGACCCCGCCGGCCATCGCGTTTTCCGGGATTTCCGTCGCCTATCCGCTGAAGGGTGGCGGGCGCTACGTCGCGCTGGGCGAGACCGACCTGGTGGTGGCCGATGGCGAGTTCACCGCCATCGTCGGCCCGACCGGCTGCGGCAAGTCGACCCTGCTGAACGTCGCCGCCGGGCTGGTGCCGGCGGCGTCCGGCGGCTGCACCGTGTTCGGCAAGCCCTTGCAGGGGCTGAACCGCGACGCCGGCTACCTGTTCCAGGCCGATTCCCTGATGCCGTGGAAGACGGCGCGCGACAATGTCGCCGTCGGGCTGTCGGTGCGCGGCGTGGCGGGGGCCGAGGCGCGCGACCGGGCCCAGGCCTGGCTGACGCGGGTCGGGCTGGCATCGATGGGCGACCGCTATCCGCACCAGCTGTCCGGCGGCCAGAAGAAGCGCGTCGCCCTGGCCCAGATGCTGATCCTGGAGCCGAAGCTGCTGCTGATGGACGAACCCTTCGGCCCGCTCGACGCCCAGACCCGGATCGTGATGGGCGACCTGCTGCTGGCGCTGTGGTCGGCCGAGCGCAAGGCCGTGCTGTTCGTCACCCATGACCTGGAGGAGGCGATCGCCCTGGCCGACCGGGTGGTGGTGCTGTCGGCCGGGCCGCAGGCGCGGATCATCGCCGACCATCGGGTCGGGCTGGCCCGGCCGCGCGAGCTGGCCGAATCCCGGCACGACCCGGAATTCGTGGCGCTGCACCGCGCGATCTGGGCGGCGCTGAAGGACGAGGTGATGAAGGCCTATGGCGATGCCGTCTGACGGGGGTTTCTCGAGCGGGGGGCGCTGGCGGATCCTGGCCTGGCAGATCGCGGTCGCGGTGATCTGCCTGCTGGCCTGGCATATCCTGACGGCGACGAAGATCCTCGACCCGTTCTTCTTCGCCACCCCGCTCGGCGTGATCGAGCGGACCTGGAAGGACTTCGCCTCCGGCGTGATCTGGCGCCATCTCGGCGTCACCCTGCTGGAGACGGTGCTGGCCTTCGCCATCGGCTCGCTCGGCGGCGTGGCCTTGGGCTTCTGGTTCGCCCGGCGGGCCACGGCGGCGGCGGTGTTCGACCCCTACATCAAGGCCGCCAACGCGCTGCCGCGGGTGGTGCTGGCGCCGATCTTCGCCCTGTGGTTCGGCCTCGGCATCTGGTCGAAGGTGGCGCTGGGCGTCACGCTGGTGTTCTTCATCGTGTTCTTCAACGTCTACCAGGGCGTGCGCGAGGTCAGCCCGACGGTGCTGGCCAATGCCCGCATGCTGGGGATGAACGACCGGCAACTGCTGCGCCATGTCTACATGCCGTCGGCGCTGTCCTGGGTGTTCTCCAGCCTGCACACCTCGGTCGGCTTCGCCCTGGTCGGCGCCGTGGTCGGCGAGTATCTCGGCGCCACCGCCGGGCTCGGCTACCGCATCGCCCAGGCCGAGGGCGTGTTCGACGTGGTCGGCGTGTTCTCCGGCATGCTGGTGCTGTCGGCCTTCGTGGTGGCGATCGATGCCTTCGTCTCGGTGATCGAGCGGCGGCTTCTGGTGTGGCGGCCGGAGAGCGCGGCGAGCGCCTCGGCCCAGGGATGATGGGAGGAAACCGATGAAGACCCTGCTGCGCGGAATCGCGCTGGTGCTCGGACTGGCGCTGGCGGTGCCGGCGGCCGTGGCGGCGCCGGAGAAGACGCACATCGCCATCGGCGTCGGCGGCAAGCCGCTGTTGTACTACCTGCCGCTGACCATCGCCGAGAAGAAGGGCTTCTTCCAGGAGGAGGGGCTGGAGGTCGAGATCAGCGACTTCGCCGGCGGCGCCAAGAGCCTGCAGGCGATGATGGGCGGGTCGACCGACGTCACCACCGGCGCCTATGAGCACACCATCCTGATGCAGGCCAAGGGCCAGGAGATCCGGGCGCTGCTCGAGCTCGGCCGCTTCCCCGGCATCGTGCTGGTGGTGCGCAAGTCGCTGGCCGGCGAGATCAAGTCGGTGGCCGACCTCAAGGGCCGCAAGATCGGCGTCACCGCGCCCGGCTCCTCGACCAACTTCTTCGTCAATGCCCTCCTGGCCAAGGAAGGGCTGACGCCGGACGACGTGTCCTTCGTCTCGGTCGGCGGCGGCCCCAGCGCGGTGGCGGCGATGCAGCATGGCGAGATCGACGCCATGGCCAATCTCGACCCGGTGATCTCCAAGCTGCAGCAGACCGACGCGGTCTCGGTGCTGGTCGACACCCGGACGGAGGAGGGGGTGAAGGCGGTGTTCGGCGGCCCGGTGCCGGCCGCCGTGCTGTACGCCAAGGCGGATTTCGTCGAGGCCAATCCGGAGACCACGCAGGCGCTGGTCAACGCCTTGATGAAGTCGCTGCGCTGGCTTGCCACCGCCTCGCCGGAGGATGTCGCGGCCGTGGTGCCGGAGGAGTACCTGCTGGGCGACCGCGACCTCTATATCGCCGCGGTGAAGGCCTCGCTGCCGATGTACTCGCGCGACGGGCTGATCAAGGCGGAGGGGATGCAGACCGCGCTCGACATCCTGCACCGCTTCAGCCCGGAGCTGAAGGACGCCCAGATCGATCTGACCAAGACCTGGGATCCGCGCTTCGCCGAGAAGGCGCAGGCGATCAAGTAAGGTCTTCATCGGAACGGAGCCCACCGATGCGTTTCCTGCTCATGAGCCTTGCCGCCCTGGTCGCGACGGAAGCCCATGCGGAGGGCTTCGCCGTTCACGACCTGTCGACCATCGCGGACGATGCGAGCGCCGCGCTCGGGGCCGGATTCATCCATAGGGCCGCCCCCGAGCGCGTCACGCTGTTCTGCTCCGGCTGCAAGGGCGGGCCGATGATCGACATCAAGATCGGCCGCCAGACCGACGGCACGGAGCGGAACGTGCGCTCGGGGCAGACGTCGATGGCCGATCTGGAACGGCTCTGCCAGGTCAAGGACCCGGCCTGCAGCCTGACCGGGTTGAGCGTGTCCCCCGCGGTCGGTTGGCTGACCACATGGCCCATGGGGTCGTACACAGGCTCCACAGCCGTCATCCTGCGCGACGGCGACCTCCTGACGATCCGGTCCGTCGCCGCCGATGCGGACACCGCCCGGCGCAATGCCGAGACGCTCGTACAGTCCGTGTCGCCGAAGGTGATCGGCCCGTAGCTCGCGTTCCGACCAGAACGCGAGCGGCTGGCACCGCAGCCAAGGCCCTTGACTCAATATTTCTCCATATCGTTAAATATTTCGTATCGAGTGAAGGAGATGAGCGATGGCTGAGTCTGTCTCGCGCCCGGCGCTGACGCCGAGCGTGTTCTACAAGGACCCCAAGGCCGCCCTCGACTGGCTGGAGAAGGCCTTCGGCTTCGAGCGCAGCATGATCATCACCGACCAGGACGGGAACCTCGCCCATTGCGAGATGCGGGTCGGCGACGGCCTGATCTATGTCGGGTCCGAATGGGCGGAGTTCGTCGCCAGCCCAGCCTCGGTCGGCGGCAAGAACACGCAGATGATCCATGTCCACATCGATCACGGCATCGATGAGCATTGCGCCAGGGCGCGGGCCGCCGGGGCGGTGGTCCCGCAGGATCCCGCCGACCAGTTCTACGGCGACCGCACCTACCGCGCGACCGACCTGGAGGGCCATGTCTGGGTCTTCGGCCAGACCATCCGCCAGGTCTCGCGCGAGGAGGCCGAGCAGGCTTCGGGGCTGAAGATCGAAGGCTGGATGTGAGGGCGGCCGCCGCTCTCGACCAGACCCTGGCGGCGCTCGCCGACCCGCATCGCCGGCGGGTGGTCGAACTGCTGCGCGAGCGGCCGCGGCGGGCGGGGGAGCTGGCGGAGGCGCTGGGCCTCAACCCGCCGGCCCTCAGCCGGCACCTGCGCACGCTGAAGGCGGGGGGGCTGGTCGAGGAGGCGCATCCGGAGTTCGATGCCCGTGTCCGCATCTACAGCCTGAGGCCGGAACCGATGGCCGATCTGAAAGCCTGGCTGGCCGAGACCGAACGGCTCTGGGTCGACCAGCTCGCCGCCTTCAAGGCGCATCTGGAGCAACCGGAATGACCTCGCGCATCCTCGTCTCGCTGCGCGTCGCCGCGGCGCCGGATCGGGCCTTCACCGCCTTCGTCCGGGACATCGGCCTGTGGTGGCGGCCCAACGCCCTGTTCCAGTTCAGCCCGGGGGCGCCCGGAATGCTGCGCTTCGAGCAGGGGCCTGGCGGCCGCTTCACCGAGACCTATCTGGACGGGCGGATCTTCGAGATCGGCCGGGTGCTGGTGTGGGAGCCGGGCAGCCGCCTGGTGTTCTCCTGGCGGCAGGCCAGCTTCACGCCCGACCAAGCCACCGAGGTCGAGGTCCGGTTCGAGCCGGTCGGCGAGGAGACCCGCGTCACTGTCGAGCACCGCGGCTGGGACAGCGTGCCGCAAGCCCATGTCGCCCGGCACCACTTCCCCGACGGGGTGTTCCTGCAGCGGCACGGCGAATGGTGGCAGGCCCTGCTGGGGACCTATCGGACAACGGCCCGCTTCGACGGGTAGGATGGCCCCGGCTAGGGTGCCCACGGGGACACGAGGACGAGCCCGGTCGTCCGGAAATCCGCGAGATTGCGGGTGGCCAGGCGGCCTCCATTGACCTTGGCGATGGCAGCGATCATGCCGTCGGGGGCCGACATGCCGAGGCCTTGGCGGGACGCCGTGCCCATGATCTCGCCATAGGCCAGCGCGGCCTCTTCGGTCAGGCCGAAGATCCGGTCGGCAAATCGGCGGCGCCAGTCCAGAAGTTCCCGCTCGAAACGGGCCGCGTGCCGATCCGGCTGGATCGTCTGGATGCCGAAGGCGAGTTCCGCGATCACCACCGTCGAGAGTGCCAGTTCGGCGTCATGCCGGACCAGCCAGTCGATCACAGTGGGCTCGGGCGCTTTGCGCAGCGTCTCGGAAACAACGTTGGTGTCGAGGAAGATCAAAGGTCCGGACCCGGATCGACACGTCGCGCACTGCGGATCACCGCTTCGAGATCGATATCCGTGTCGCGGTCCTTCGCCAGCCGAGCATAGAACGACGCTGCGGGCTCACGGCCGGCTTCGCGGATTTCGTACGCCTCCAGCGCACGTTCCACGATATCGGCGATCGACCGGTTTTCGCGGCGGGCGAGGCGGTGGGTGAGATCCCGGGCTCTCGCGCTGCGAACGGACAGTTGGGGTTCGGCCATTGCGCCCTCCATTCAAGAGAATGATAGGCCCGCAGTGTTTTGCCATCAAGATGGCAGCTGATGGCTTGATGGCACTTGCTGGGGGTACGTGCTCTCTTTAGCCGCGCGCCTCGGCGATCTTCTGCCGGATCTCCCCGGCGAAGGTCGCGGCCTGGATCGGCTTCTGGATGTAGGACGAGCCGCCGGCGGTCAGGGCCTGGTCGATCAGGCTCATGTCGCGGGTGGCGCTGATCATGATCACCGGCAGGTCGCCATAGCCGCCATGGCCGCGGATCAGCGAGCACAGCTCGGTGCCGGAGACCTCCGGCATGACGATGTCGATCAGCACCGCGTCGAAATCCTGCGCCGGCTGGCCGCCATCCTCGAGATGCAGCGCGGTGATGGCCTCGGCGGCGCTGGCGCAGGTCTCGACGGCGGCGCCGTCGGCCCGCAGCATGGTTGCGGCGAATTCCAGGAACAGCTCATCGTCGTCGACGAGGAGAATCTTCATCGGGGTGGCCGGTTTCGTCACGGCCGCGAGGTCCGCCGGATCATGGCCGACGCCTTTCCGGAAGGTAAGGCCGGCGGCGGCTTTCGACATGACGCATTTCCCGCTGCTGCTCCGCTGTCCAGATCGGCATTCGCTGCCCGTGCTGAAGGCCCGCCGTCCCCCGCCGGCGAGGAATTGCAGATAATCAATCCGATGGCAAATGGTTCGCGGATGCCCCCTGTGAACGTTACCATCGTTCGATCCCCTCGCTATGTACCGCGATGGTCGGTGCGCACGGCGGCAGCCAGCTCGCTGGCGGGCAGGGGTTGGCCGAACAGGTAGCCCTGGCCCTGCTCGACGCCCAGCCGCCGCAGGATGTCGCGCTGCGCCGGGCTCTCGACATGCTCGGCGCAGAGCGAGACACCGAAGGTCTCGGCGAAGCGGGCGACGCCGTCGATCAGCCTTTCGCAGCGCGGGTCGGTGGCCACGGTCTGCACGATCTCGCCGGCGATCTTGATGGCGGAGAAGGGCAGCCGCGACAGCACCGCCAGATTGGCCTCGCCGCTGCCGAAATCGTCGAGCTCGAAGGTGATGCCGAGCCCGACCATGCGCTCCACCACCGCCTCGACCTCGGCCGGCATGCGGGTCAGGGCCCGCTCGACGATCTCGACCTGCAGCAGGCTCAACGGCAGCCCCGCCGCGGTCATGCGGCCGAGCATGGCGGTGAACACGGCGTCGGATTGCATCACCGCCACCGGGATGTTGATCGAGATCGGCACCAGCGCATCGCGCGGCAGCCGGATCAGCGTGTCGGCCAGCGATTGCAGCAGCCACTCGGTGTATTTCACCGCCAGGTCAGGGCGGCGCTCGACCCAGGGAATGAAGTGGCTGGGCGCCAGCACGCCGAGGGTCGGGTGGTTCCAGCGGGCCAGCGCCTCGAACGCGGTCACCCGGCCGCTGACCAGATTGACCCGCGGCTGGAACACCAGGCCGATCTGGTTCGACTGCAGCGCCGCCGGGATGTCGAACTCCACCGCCGAGATCGACATCGCCCGGCGCACCTCCGGCGTCGCGGCCGAAGCAATGCCGGTGGCCGATTGCTTGGCGTAATACATGGCCATGTCGGCCAGGCGCTTCAGCAGGGCCGGGTCGGATTCATGATCGGGGCAGGTGGCGATGCCGATGCTGCAATAGATCGGCAGCCGGTAGCCGCGCAGCATCGCCGGCTCCTTCAGCGCCCGGGTGATTCGGCCGGCCGCCGCTGTCGCCGTGCCGGCATCGGCGGCGACGATGGCGGCGAACTCGTCGCCGCCCAGCCGGGCGACGAAGGCGTCGGTCGACAGGGCCCGGCGGAGCCGGCTGCCGACGATCGCCAGCAGCAGGTCGCCGACCTCGTGGCCCAGGGTATCGTTAACCTTCTTGAACTCGTCCAGGTCCATGAACAGGACCGAGACCGGGCAGGCGGCATCGACCCCGCGGGCGAAGGTCTCGGCCAGCCGCTCCTCGAAGCAGCGGCGGTTCGGCAGGCCGGTCAGCGGGTCGCGGTAGATCAGGTCCTGGACCTCACGGTCCCGCAGGTCGCGCCGCAGCGCCACGGCGAACAGCCGGCCGACGGTCCGCCGCAGCGGCTCCGGCATCTCCTCCGGCCGGAACGGGCCGGCCAGCACCAGGGCGCCGGCGATGCGGCCGTCATCATCGGTCAGCGGCTCGGCGAACACCACCATCGGCGCCTCGGCCGGGCCGAGCAGGCCGGCGGCCGGCGCGTTGGTGAAGACGGCGACGCCCGGGGGCGGGCCGGAGGGGCCGACCCGGATCGTTTCCAGCGCATCCAGCATCGGGCCCTGCAGCCCGTCCTGCGCCAGCAGGGACAGGCTGGCGCCGCTTTCGTCGAGCCGCAGAAAGGCGACCCCGGGCCCGGCATGCAGCCGGCCCGCCGCCCGGGCGATATCCCGCAGCACGCTGTCGATCGGATCCCCGTCGACCAGGGCCTGCAGGGCATCGCGCTCGAGCGCGATCAGGGATGGAGAGGACGAGTCGGTCATCGGGCCGGGGCTGCCATCCCTGCCGGAGAGGCGGCCGGCATCGCCACAAGCGGCGGCTGGATGGTCGACAATCTGCCGCTCATGGCTTCCGCATCAGCTCCCGATCGGACGAATGGTCCGGTGCCGCGCCGGTCCTCCGCCGATTAGAGCCGGAATCGTTCACGGGGCGGAAGGCAAATCAGTTAAATACAATTTTAGTTAACTGCAATCCCTTCGCACTGTCCAGCCGGACGCCGCCGAGTCGCAGGCGATCCGCCGCAGATTGACGAATCGAACGGCAGCCGCCAAAGGTGGACCGCCGGCCCGACATCCCGGGCCGCAACCGCCACCGTCCGTCCGCGGGCGTCGGTTCGCGGGCGGCGATCGCGAGGGGACATGGGGACGATCATGCGCAATCACGGGCGGCATCTCATCGGTTCGATCGCAGCGGCTGCCATGGCCCTCGCCCTCGGCGCCGCGCTGCCGGCCCAGGCGGCGGGCGGCAAGCTGGTCTTCATCTCGCCCGACCCGCTCGGGGTGAACGATTTCCTCAAGCTCGGCCGGAAGGGGGCGGAGGCGGCGGCGGCGGCGATCGGCGGCGAGGCCAAGGTCTATGAGAGCACCGATCCCGCCACCCGCCGCCAGAATGTCGAGGCGGCAGCGCGCGAGGGCGCGGCGGTGGTGATCGTGATCGGCTTCGAGTTCGGCGACATCGTGCCCGACGCGGCGGCGAAGTTCCCGGACATCAAGTTCCTGATCGTCGACCAATGCATCCAGAAGCCGATGCCGAACGTGTATTGCGCCGTGTTCCGCGAGCATGAGGGCGCCTACCTGGCCGGCGCCGAGGCGGCGCTGACGACGGAGAGCGGCACCATTGGCTCGATCGGCGCGCTCGACATCCCGTTCCTGCACCGCTTCACCGACGGCTTCGCCGCCGGCGCCAAGGCGGTGAATGACGAGATCGTGGTCAGCCCGACGGTCTGGGTCGGCGGCGACCACCCGTTCTCCGATCCGGTGCGGGCGCAGCAGCAGGCGGTATCGCTGATCAGCGAGGGCGCCGACCGGGTGCTGGCCGCCACCTCCGGCGGCAATGGCGGCATCTTCAAGGCGGTCGAAGCGGCCCCGGGCACCCTGGCCTTCGGCGTCGACGTCAACCAGTGCCCGCTGGCGCCGGGCGTGGTCCTGGACAATATCGAGAAGAAGGTCGACGTCGCCCTGGTCGAGGCGGTCAAGGGCATCCTGGCCGGCACCCAGGCGCCGCTGACCTCCTACGGGGTGAAGGAGGGCGGCATCACCCTGACCGGCCTCGGCGACGACGTCGCCAATTCGAAATGCCTGATCGCCGAGCATCCCGACGTGATCACCAAGGTGCGGGAGCTGCGCGATGCCATCGCCGCCGGCACGGTGACGGTGGCTGATCCGCTGACGGCCGCCCAGTAGTCCGCCGCGCGGAGGGCCGGGCGGTGGCGTTCCTGGAGATGCGCGGCATCGTCAAGCGCTACCCCGGCGTGCTGGCGAACGACCGGATCGATCTGTCGGTCGAGGCCGGCGGGATCCATGCGGTGATGGGCGAGAACGGGGCCGGCAAGTCGACCCTGATGGGCATCCTCTACGGGCTGGTGCAGCCGGATGAGGGCGAGATCGTGATCGACGGGCGGCCGCGGCCGTTCCGGTCGCCGACCGACGCCATCGCCGCCGGGCTCGGCATGGTGCACCAGGCCTTCAAGCTGTTCGACAGCCTGACGGTCTGGGAGAACGTGGTCTATCGGGCCGAGCCGCGGCGCGGGCCGTTCATCGACCGCGCCGCCGCCCGCCGCAAGGTGGCCGAGCTGGCGCGGCGCCACGGCCTGCCGATCGATCCGGATGCCCGGGTCGGCGCCCTGCCGGTCGGGGTCAAGCAGCGCATCGAGATCCTGAAGGCGCTGTACCGCGACGCCCGCATCCTGATCCTGGACGAGCCGACGGCGGTGCTGACCCCGGGCGAGCGCGACGGGCTGTTCCAGGTGATGCGCGGCCTGGCGGCGGACGGGCGCACCATCCTGTTCGTCACCCATAAGATCCATGAGGTGATGGCGGTGACCGACCGCATCACCGTGCTGCGCGACGGCCGCGTGGCCGACCGCATGGTGACGGCCGAGACCGACCCGCAGGCGATCATCCGGGCGATGACCGGCCGCAACGTGACGCTGAAGGTCGACAAGTCCCCGGCCGAACCGGGCCGGCCGCTGCTCGAGGTTGAGGGGTTGGTTCTGGCCGCGCCCGGCAAGTCGGCGGTCGACGGCGTCTCCTTCGCGGTGCGGGCGGGCGAGATCGTCGGCATCGCCGGGGTCGCCGGCAACGGCCAGACCGAGTTGATCGAGATCGTGGCCGGGCTCAAGGCCGCCGATGCCGGAGCGATCCGGGTCGACGGGCGCGACGTCACCGCCGTGGGGGTCGCCGGCCGCCGCGCCGCAGGCATCGGCTATGTGCCGGAGGACCGGGCTCACACCGGCACGGCGCTGCGCGCCAGCGCCACCGATAATCTATCCGTGGGCTTCCACCACCGGCCGCCGCTGTCGCGCCGCGGCGTGCTGGACCGCGCGGCCATGCGCGACCGGGCGCGCGGCCTGATCGGCCGCTTCGGCATCAGGATTCCGGGCGAGGAGACGGCGGTC
>JAEKLZ010000075.1 GCA_019508225.1 Inquilinus limosus
TCGGCAGGGAATGGCGGGGCGACAACATCATGCCGCTGCGCTATGTGCAAGTCGCAGACGCGGCTACAGGGATGACCATGAGGCCCAGGCGCATCCACATCACCGGCGCGGCCGGCTCCGGCACCACGACGCTGGGCCGGGCGCTGGCGGCTGCGACCGGCGCGGTGCACCTGGACACCGACGATGTCTACTGGCTGCCGACCGACCCCCCCTTCCGGGAGAAGCGGCAGATTCCCGACCGGCTGGCGCTGCTGGACGATGCGCTCGGCCGGACCGACCGCTGGCTCCTGGCCGGCTCGCTGATCGGCTGGGGCGACCCGCTGATCCCGCGATTCGACCTCGTCGTCTTCCTCCTCATCCCGCCGGTGTTGCGGATGCAGCGGCTGCGGGATCGCGAGGTCGAGCGCTACGGCGCCGAGACGCTGGCGCCCGGCGGCGCCATGCATGCCACCCACCACGCCTTCCTCGATTGGGCCGAGGCCTATGACACCGGCACCCGGGTCAGCCGCAACCTCCAGGCGCATGAGGCGTGGCTGTCGCGGCTGCCCTGCCCGGTGCTGCGGATCGAAGGCGACACCACGGTCGAGGACCGGGTGCGGCGGGTGCTGTCCGTCCGCCTGGGCGAGGGCCGGGCGTGGCAGGGCTGAGCGCCTGGGATAGACTGTTCGATACGAATGAAGGGGATGCACGATCATGACCGAAGCTGACGCCTTGCCCCGGCTGGACGGGCAGGTGGCCCTGGTCACCGGGGCCAGCCGCGGCATCGGCGCCGCGGCGGCGCGGGTGCTGGCGGCCAGGGGGGCTGCGGTGGCGCTGACCGCGCTCGGCCGAGGCGATCGAGGAGATCGCGCGGGAGCTGGCCGATGCCGGCGGCCAGGCCGTCGCCATCGCCGGCGACATCGGCGATGTCGGCTGGGCCGAGCTGCTGGTGCAGGGGACGACCGAGGCGCTGGGCGCGCCGACCATCCTGGTCAACAACGCCGGCATGGTCGGGCCGATCGGCCGCCTGCTCGACTGCGACCCCGCCGACTGGGCCCGCAACGTCACGGTCAACCTGCTGGGCGCCTATGCCGTGCTGCGGGCGGTGCTGCCCGGCATGGTCGAGGCCGGCGGCGGCACGGTGGTCAATGTCAGCTCCGGCGCCGCCGAGAACGTCTATGAGGGCTGGAGCGCGTATTGCGCCGGCAAGGCCGGGCTGGCGATGCTGACCCGGTCGCTGCATCTGGAGTATGGCGGGCAGGGCATCCGCGCCTTCGGCTTCCGCCCGGGCACGGTCGACACCGGGATGCAGGGCGAGATCCGGGCCTCCGGCATCAACCCGGTCAGCCAGATGCCGCGCGAGGCGCATGCCCCGCCGGAGCATCCGGCCCGCGTCATCGCCTGGCTGTGCGGACCCGAGGCGCAGGACCTGCTCGGCGAGGAGCTGAGCATCCGCGACCCGGAGCTGCGCCGCCGGGTCGGGCTGCCGGTGGGCGGGCAGTCATGAGCGCCGCCAAGGAGGCGGGCTTCGCCCTCGATCCGCGGATCGCCGGCTCGACCCTGGCGTGGCGCGACTGGTCGCTGTCGCAGGTCCGGCTGATGAACGACCGCCGCTTCCCCTGGCTGCTGCTGGTGCCGCGCCGGGCCAGGGCGGTGGAGTGGCATGCCCTGGCGCCGGAGGACCAGGCCCTGCTGCACCAGGAGACGATGCTGGCCGCCTGCGCCGTGGCCGCGGTGTTCCCGGCGATGAAGATCAATATCGGCGCGCTCGGCAACGTCGTGCCGCAGCTCCACGTCCATGTCCTGGCGCGGCAGGCGGGCGACGCCGCCTGGCCCGGGCCGGTCTGGGGCGCCGGCACGGCCGAGCCCTACGGCCCCGGCGAGGCCGAGGCGCTGCTGGTCCGGCTGGGCGCGGTGCTCGAGGAGTCGACCTGAGTCCTGCGCGTTCTTGCAATCCGCGGCAGGGTCGCGTATACGGCCCCCTCGTTTGTGCGGAGCCGCCGGCCATGAAGACCGATATCCATCCCCAGTACCATGAAATCAACGTCGTGATGACCGACGGGACCGAGTTCAAGACTCGCAGCACCTACGGCAAGGAGGGCGACACCCTCCGTCTCGACATTGACCCGAAGTCGCACCCGGCCTGGACCGGCGTGCAGAAGCTCGTTGACCGCGGCGGCCAGGTCGCCAAGTTCAACAAGCGCTTCGAGGCGTTCGGCCTGAAGAAGTCCTGATCGCGCGGCGCCCCGCGGGGCGCCTGGCGATGCTGGTCTGCGAGCCGGCCCCCGCGAGGGAGGCCGGTTTTTCGCATGTCCGCTGTCAGGCCAGCCGGCCCAGCGGGATGAAATCCCGCGACTCCGGCGTCCAGGCGGCGCCGGTCCAGTCGCCCAGCCAGGTGTCGACCGCCAGGCCGGCCTCGCCGATCAGCCGCTCCAGCTGCTCGCGCGGTGGGAAGGCGATGCGCGAGCGTGAGGACAGCACCCGGCCATCGGCGCCGATCCGGTAGAAGGTGCCGTAGGTGACGATGCCGGTGACGGGGTCGTGCTCGACATCGTTCCAGGCGTCGGCCGGCCCGAAACGGGGATGCTCGATCCGATGGATCGATGCCGCCGGCGTCCACTCCCGCCATTCCTCGATCGCCGGATTGCGGCTGTCGAAGATGAACCGGCCGTCCGGCGCCAGATGCGCCGCGATGGTGCGCAGCGCCGCCAGCTGGTCCTCCGACGTCAGGAACACCTGGAAGGCATGGCCGGTCAGCACGATCAGGTCGAAGCGCCGGCCCAGCCGGACGCTGCGGCCGTCGCCCAGGACCCAGGTCACCCGGTCGCCGCCCGGCCGGGCACGGGCGATGTCCAGCATGGCCTCCGCCGGGTCGACTCCGAACACCATATGCCCGCCCGCCAGATCGGCCGCCAGCCAGCCGGTGCCGCAGCCGAGGTCGAGCACGGAGGCGCAGCCCTCCGCCAGCGACCGGCAGAAGTCCTGGTCCGACGACCAGACGTTCTCGACATCATAGAAGCTGACCAGATCCGGGTCGTCGTAGAGTCGGTCCACCTTGGTCTCCGTTGCCACGGCTCACTGCGTGAGAATGGCACCGGCCGGTGACCCTGCCTACTTCTCCGCCGCGATGGTTTCCCCCGCCCAGCCCTCCGGCGGCGGGCTGCGCTCATGCTCGGCGATGCGCAGGGCGTAGAGGTCGTAGAGCGCCGACAATGACGGCTCGATCTCCCGGCACCGCAGGAAGGCGGCCCGCGCCTCGGTCCAGCGGCGGGCGCGATAGGCCGCCAGCGCCGCCTCGTGCTGGCCGGACAGCGCCCGATAGGCGCCGTCCTCGACGCCGCGATGGGCCAGCAGGGTGAAGACCGCCGCCGGCTCCCGCCGGCCCTTGACCACCAGCCGGTCGAGCTCGACCAGTGCCGCGCGGCCGTCCAGTGCCCGGGCGGTGTCCGGCCCGATCACGGTGCCGACGCCATAGCGCTTGCAGGCGCCCTCCAGCCGCGAGGCGAGGTTGACGCTGTCGCCGAGCGCCGAATAGTCGAAGCGTTGGGCCGAGCCCATGTTGCCGACCACGCAGGTGCCGGTGTTGATGCCGATGCCGACCGCGATCGGGCCGGCCATGCCCTCCTGCCGCAGCACCTCGTTCAGCGCCGCCATTTCCGTGAGCATCCGGCGGGCGGCCTCGATCGCATGGGCGGCGTGGTCCGGGTCGTCCAGCGGCGCGTTCCAGAACGCCATGACGCAGTCGCCGATGAACTTGTCGATGGTGCCGCCGGTCGCCAGCACCGCCTCCGACAAGGGCGTCAGGATCCGGTTCAGCAGCCGGGTCAGGCCCTGCGGGTCCTGCTGCATCCGCTCCGACAGGGTGGTGAAGCCGCGGACGTCGCAGAACAGCACGGTCAGGACCCGGGTCTCGCCGCCTAATTGCAGCTGGCTCGGGTCCTGGGCCAGGCGCGACACCATCGACGGGGCCAGATAGTGCTCGAAGGCGCGGGTGACGCGGCGGCGCTGCGCCTGCTCCCGCGCGAAGCCGTAGCTGCCCTGGATCACGATCGCCGCCGTCGTGCCCAGCGCCGGCAGCACCGGCGGCAGCCAGACCCGGCCGAAGCGCAGCAGGGCGTAGCTGCCGGCGGCGATGGTGATCGCCAGCAGGGCCAGGGCGGCCAGCGTCGGCACCGGCCCCAGCCGGCGGGTGCCGGCCAGCGCGACCAGCAGCAGCACGGCCAGGACGGTCGGCGGCAGCCAGGCCGGCGCCGGGGTGATCCACAGCCCCTGCGCCAGGTTGTCGAGGATGGTGGCCTGCACCTCGGCCCCGGCGGTCAGGCGCCCGGTCTTTACCGTGTAGGGCGTGGCGAAGGCGTCGGCGCCGCCGCTGGTGACGGTCGGCGCCGTCTGCAGGCTGAAGCCGATGATGGCGGCCTTCCCGGCCAGCAAGCCCGGCGGCAGCATCGTCCCGGGCTGCAGCGCCTGGTAGTAGGACACGGTCGGATAGCTGCGCGGCGGCCCGAAATACTGCAGCAGGGCGCCGGGCGGCGGCGCCGAATCATGCCCGGCCAGGCGGGCCAGCACCCCGGCGAAGGGGTCGGGCACGTTCGGCAGGCGGCGCAGCACCCCGTCCGGGTCCAGGTCGACCGAGGCGACGCCCGACCGCGCCCCGCCGGCCAGCAGCGGCGCCATCGGCTCGGTCCGGATCCGCTGCTCGAAGCGCGGGTCGGCAATGGCGGTGATGTCGGCGGCCAGCACCGTGTCGCTCCTCAGGGCCGCGGCCAGGGCGGCGTCCTCGGTCGGCTGCGACGGCTCGGCGAAGACGATGTCGAAGCCGATCGGGCGGGCGCCGGCCTGCCGCAGCGCCTCGGCCAGCCGGGCATGGACGCCGCGCGGCCAGGGCCATTGCCGGCCGATCTCGGCGAAGGAGGGCTCGTCGATCGCCACGACCACGGCGCCATGCGCGGCCGGCTGCGGCGGATCGTAGGTCGAGAACAGGTCGAAGGCGCGGTTCTCGACCCCCTGCCAGCCATTCGTCGCGCCGAGCGGCAGCAGGGCGGCGAACAGCAGCGCCGCCAGCAGCAGCGGCAGCCACAGGCTGCCATGGACCCGGCCCGGCGGCATCTAGAACCGGATCGACGCGGTGGCCGCGACCAGCCGGCCCGGCGCCTCGACGCCGAAGGCGGAGTCGTAATCCTCGTCGAACAGGTTGCGGATGACGAAGCCCAGCGCGATCCGCTTGTCCAGCGGCTCCCAGCTGATCGCCAGGTTGGTGGTGCCGAAGCCGTCGATCCCGGGCAGTCCGGGCCCGCTGGATTGCGGCCCGGCCCAGACCCGTTCGATCTGCGCCCGGATCTGCAGCGGATGGACCCAGACGGCGCCGACCCGCGCCGTCCAGTCCGGCACGAAGGGGATGCGCTTGCCCTCGCCGATGCCCTCGGTCACCTCCGACCGGATCAGCGAGGCCGAGCCGTAGACGCCGATGCCGCCGGTCAGCCAGATGTTGCCGGCGGCGGTGACCCGGTCGGTGCGGCCGCGCTCGACATCGACCGAGGCCAGCTGGACCGAGGGGTAGGCGAAGGACAGGTTCTCCAGCTCCTGGTGCTGGCCCTCCAGGCTGGTGAACAGATGCGGCGTCCACTCCGCGTCCCACCGGGCGGTATAGCTGGTGGCGACGCCGCCGGCCCCGAGGGGCAGCGTGTCGGCCAGGATGCCGACGGTGTCGACCGGCGCCAGGGTCAGGTTGCCCGGCGTCTCGGCGCCGCGCTGGATCGCGGCGCGCAGCCAATGCCCCTCGGCCGGGGACCAGGCGACGCCCAGCCGCGGCTCCAGCACCACCTCCGGCACCGGCCCGCCATCCTCGGCGCGGACGATGCCGGTGCCGAAATCGATCCGCAGCTCGGGGGTGGGCGTCCAGCGGCCATAGGCGAAGACGCGGCCCAGCGTCTGCTCGGCCTCGCCGCGGGTGATGTCGTGGAACCGGTCCGACTGCACCTCCCGCCCGAAGATCTTGATCGACCTCCAGGCGGTCTCGTCGAAGGCGAAGGTCGACCGCGTCGACAGCACCTCGAAGCCGTACTGCACCGTGATTTCGCCGGTGCCCCACAGATGGGCCAGGCCGCCCATTGTGGTGTCGCTGCGCTGCTTGACGATATCGTCGGCGCGGATGTCGTAGCTGACGATCTCCGGGAAATCGACGTCGGGGATGCCACTCAGCAGGGTGCGGTTGACGTCGCGGAGCTCGACATGGCTGCGCTGGACCATGGCGATCAGGCGGCTGCGCTCGCCCAGCCGGTAGCCGAAGGCCAGGCCGCCGGACACCGCCCGGCTGCGCTCGCTGGCAAAGGGAGTGGGGGCGAACACCGTCCCGGCGAACTCGTTGCCGGCGTCGCCGCCATCGACCCAGGCGGCGAAGCTGCCGCCCAACCCCAGCTTCCCGGCCAGGCGGGCGGAGCCGGTCCAGCTGTCGCTGTCGTCGCCGTGGTCGTCGCCGTTGCTGTCGGCACGGGCGAAGCTGGCCCGGAAGGCCAGCGGCACCGGGGCGACGGTGTAGGCATCGATGTCGAACCCCTCGGTGTGGCCGATGGTGTCGCCGACCGCGACGATGCCGCCGGTCAGCTGCGCGTCCAGGAACGGACGGGGCAGCAGGTCGGTGCGGCGCTGGCGCGACGACGCCAGGGTCGGGTCCAGCAGCAGGGCCTGGATTTCCGCCGACAGCGCCACGCCGTCCGGCACGGCGGGATCGGCGCCGAAGGCGGTCGGCTGGGCGATGACCGAACGGCCGAGATAGCTGGCGGCGCTGAACGGGTCGTCGGTGCGGTCGTTGTAGTACCGGCCCCAGTCGATCAGACCGAGATTGGCATAGGCGCCCAGCAGCGGTGGCCCCAGCCGGTTGCCGAGATTGGCGGTGCTCAGCGCCAGGCTGCCCTGGCCGCTGCGGGCCGCGATCTCGCGCGCGTTGCGGATCGCCTCGTCGGCCTCGGCATTGTCGATGGCGATGATGGTCCGCATGTTGGGGACCATCGGATCGTTCGGGTCCAGCCGGTCGGCATTGCCCAGCGTCTGCTCAGCCTGCGTGGTCCGGCCCAGGGAATATTGCGCCGCGGCCAGCCCCTGCAGGTTCTCCGAGGAGGCCGGGTTGGCGGCCGAGGCGGCCAGGAACTTCTTTAGCGCGCCGTCGATGTCGCCGGTCTCGAAGGCGAGGATGCCTTCGCCGACCAGGGTGATGCCGGAATCGGGGTCGATCGCCCGGGCCTGGCCCAGCAGCGCCCGGGCCCGGTCGACCATGCCGGCCTCGAGGTAGAGGATCGCCTGGTTGACCCGGATGTTGGCGGCGTCGGGGTCGAGTACCGCGGCCTTCTCCAGCGCCGCATCGGCCTCGACCAGCCCGCCGCGGATGTCGTGCAGCATGCCGAGGTCGTTCCAGGCATCGGCATTGCCGGGCGCCTCGCCGGTGGCGCGGCGCAGCAGCACCAACGCGCCGTCCGGGTCGTTGGCGAAGGCGACCTTGTAGTTGGCGGCCAAGCGCAGCGCCTCGGGGTCGTCCGGGTCGATCGCGAGGGCGCGGTCTACCGCCTGCCGCATCCCCTCCCGGTCGC
Source organism: Inquilinus limosus (assembly GCA_019508225.1). Classification (GTDB taxonomy): domain Bacteria; phylum Pseudomonadota; class Alphaproteobacteria; order DSM-16000; family Inquilinaceae; genus Inquilinus; species Inquilinus limosus_D. Next base: position 7,560 of record JAEKLZ010000075.1, read on the forward strand.
CCAGCACCTGCGCCACCGCGGCCTCGCTGACGGCGACGTCGAGGTCGCCGGGAAAGCGGCGGCTGGCCGCCTGCAGGGTGGCGTTGGCGGCCGGCAGGTCGCCGCGGATCGCCTGCAGCCAGGCCAGCCCGTCGGCCGCGAGCGGATCGTCACCGGCCGCGAGCTCGCGCTCCAGCGTCGCCGGGTCGCCGGCTTGGCCGGACGCGCTGCCCGCGAAGAAACGGCCCAGCCGGGCCAGCAGGCGCTGCCGGCCGGCGCTGCCGGATTCGGCAGCGGCGAAGGCGCGCGCCGCCTCATCCTCACGACCGGCCCGGCCGGCCAGGATGCCGTCCAGCAGGTCGGCCCGGGCCGCCTGCTCCCGGGTCAGGGGACCGGCCGCGCGGGCCTTGGCCAGGTCGGCCGCCGCGGCCGCGGGGCCGGCGATGTCGAGATCGGCCTCGGCCAAGGCCAGCCAGTCCTCGGCCGAACGCTGTGCCTCCGGCACGGCGGCGACGCGGCGCTGCGTCTCGCGCCGGACTCGGGAGGAGGCGTCGGAGGCGGGGAAGGCGTCGAACACGCTGCCCGGCGCCAGCCAGAACAGCATCTGCTCGCGATCCTTCGGCGTGGTGACGATGATCTTGGCCGGCGCGCTGCCGACCGCCGCCACCGCCGCCTCGCCGCGGCCGACGCTGACCCGGCCGAATTCGTTGCTCAGCTCGACCACGCCGGACAGCACCACCAGCGTGGTCTTGCCGTCCGGCCCGACCGACAGCGACCAGTCGGTGCCGCGGATCGCCGCGGTGGCAGCCGGCGTCGCGATCTCGACGCCGCTGCCGCCGGTCACGGCCCGGGCCCAGACCGCGCCGGAATCGAGCTGCATCTGCGCCGGGCTGCCGTCGCCGCCGACCGCGCGCACCAGCAGCTGCGAGTTGTTGTGGACGCGGATCTGGGTCTGGTCGGCGAACAGGATCGCCAGCCCGCCCAGGGGGCCGGTGCGCAGCGCGTCGCCGCCCAGCAGCGCCTGCTGCACCTCGACGTCCTGCCACAGCTCGGCGGCGGTGAAGCGGATCTCGGAGCCGCCGGTGGTCTGGACGACGGAGCCCGCGGCCCTGCCGTCGCGCGGCACGGTCGCCGCCTCGGCGCAAAGGCTCGCTCCCAGAAGCAGGCTCGCGATGCCCGGCAAGGTCCGCCGAAGAATGAGGCGGTGCATCGAACAATCTCCGTCCATCAAAACCCCCGCGGGGACGTCTCGAAACGCGGCGGCAGGGTGGGCCCGGCCGACGATGCTCAAAGCAATATGTGAAAAATCCCCCCGATCCCCCCTCCAATCAGGGGGTTTGAGCCGGGGTTCGTCAATATTCTTTCGTCGGAAGGGCCAGGAGATCGCGAACGCGCCCAGCGCGTTCGCGATCATCGGCTGGGACGCAGCCCTCAGCGTCGCAGTTTCTTGCGGTCCAGCACCGCCTCGTTGACGCAGTTGCGCAGGGCGCCGCTGCGCAGATAGGCGACCGTGGTCTCGGCCGACAGGCGGCGGGCGTCGGCCTGGCTCTCCGGGCTCGACCACGCCGCATGCGGGGTCAGGATCAGCCGGCCGCGCAGCCACTCCGGCTGTTCGTGATAAGCGGCCAGCAGCGGTGGCAGCGGGTCGGGCGGCGGCTCCTCCGGCAGCACGTCGAGCGCGGCGCCGGCGATCCGCCCGGCCTGCAGCGCGCCGTGCAGCGCGTCGAGGTCGACGATGGCGCCGCGGGCGGTGTTGATCAGCACCGCATGCGGCTGCATCACCGAGAAGGCGGCCTCGCCGAACAGCCGGTGCGTCTCCGGCGTCAGCGGCGCGTGGATCGAGACGATGTCCGAGGCCAGCAGCAGGTCGGACAGGGTCTCGACCCGGGTGATGCCCAGCGCGATCTCGACCCCGCGCGGGATGTAGGGATCATAGGCCAGGACCTCCAGCCCGAAGGCCTTGGCCCGCATCGCCGTGGCGGTGCCGATCCGGCCCAGCCCGACGATGCCGATGCGGGTGCCGCGGATGCGCCGGGTCAGGCGCCCGGCCTCCAGCGTGTAGTGGCCGATCGGGTCGGCCTGCAGCGCCCGGTCATAGGCCGGGATGCCGCGCAGCAGCGCCAGCATCAGGCCGATGGCGTGGTCGGCGACCTCGCTGGTGCCGTAATCCGGCGTGTTCGCCACCGGGATGCCGGCCGCCCCGGCCGCGGCCAGGTCGATATGGTCGAAGCCGACCCCGGCGCGGACGATGATCCGGCAGCGCGGCATCTTGTCGATCACCGACTGGTCGACGCGCAGCTCGTGCCAGGTCAGCAGCGCGTCGCACGCGGCATAGACCTCGTCAGGGATCTTCTTCCGGTCGCGCTCGCGCCGGATCACGAAATCGACATCGGCGCCGCCGGCCTGCCGTTCGATCACGGCATCGTCGGCATATTGCGCGTCGGGCGTCAGGACGGTGTAGCGGGGCGCCATCGCTGGATCGCCGGTCAGTGGTCGCCGCGGTGCAGGACGCTGCCCGCCAGGCCGGTGTCATAGGCCAGGCCGTCGGCGGTGACGATGGCGGCGCCGGGGAAGCCGGAGCGGATCAGCCCCTTGCGCTCCAGCGCGGCGAACACCGCGATGTTGTGCAGCCCGGTCATGTCCCGGCCCATCACCACCGCGTCGCCGACATGGTAGTGGTCGCCATGCGGCGGCGGGAAGCTGGAGACCAGCACCGTGCCGTCCTCCTGCTGCGTGGCGAAGCGCGGGGTCTGGGCCATGTGCTGCAGCACGGTCAGGGTCTTCAGCTGCAGCGGGTTCAGGCCGAGCGGGTTCTTCTTGGCGGACATCGGGGATCGTCGGTTGTGAAGCGGGGCGAGCCGCCGGGGCGGCCCGTCGCGGAACGGTAGCAGTGCCCGCCGCCGGCCGCCACTGCACGTTAGAGGCCACCCGGGGCGATGCCCTCGCGCATCAGCAGGCGGCGCAGCGGCGCCACCCGCTTCACCGCCTGCAGCGCCAGGGCGCGGAGGGCGAGGGCAGGGGCCGCGTCGGTCAGCAGCGACCGGTTCAGCAGGTCGACCCCGGCGGTGCGGCTGGCGACGTCGCCGCGCCGCTTGGCCTCGTAGCGCGCCGTCACCGCCGCGGCGCCCGGATCGGTGCCAGCGCGGACAGCGGCCGCCGCGACCCCGGCGATCGCCGCGGCGTCGCGGAAGCCGAGATTGAGGCCCTGGGCCCCGATCGGCGGCAGCGCATGGCCAGGCGCCGCGCCGCCAGGCCGGAGAGCGGGAAAAGCTGGCGCGGGCCGTCCAGCGTCACCGCGCCCAGGATCGGCTCGGCCCGCTGCCCGATCGCCCGGGCCAGGGCGTCGTCGTCCAACGCCGCCAGCGCCTCGGCCTCGGCCGGCCGGGTCACCCAGACCAGGCTCGACCGCCGGTCGCCCAGCGGCACCAGGGTGAAGGGGCCGGCGGCGGTGTGGATCTCGGTCGAGATGTCGTCATGGAAGCGGGCGTGGCGCAGCGTGGTCACCAGCGCCGCCTGGTCGTAGCCCCAGCGCCGCACCCCGATGCCGGCCGCCGCGCGCACCGGGGAGCCGCGGCCGTCGGCGCCGACCACCAGCCGGCCGCGCAGCGCCTCGCCGCCACCGGTCCGGACCGTCACGCCGCCGATGCCGATGCGGATCTCCGCCGCCGTCTCGGTCACCCGGCGCAGCCCCGGCATCGCGGCAACAGCCTCGGCCAGGGCGGCGACCAGGTCGCGGTTGGCGATGTTGTGGCCGAAGGCGTCGCGGCCGATCTCGGCGGCGCGGAACACCACCTCCGGCCCGTTGATCCGCCGTCCGCCATCGTCGATCAGCCGGATCACCCGCATCGGCGCCGCCACCGGCAGCAGCGCCGGCCAGATCCCGGCGCGCTCCAGGATTGCCACCGACCCCGCCAGCAGGCCGGTGGTGCGGTGGTCCTCCGGCGCCTGCGGGGCCACCAGCACGGTGGCGACGCCGCCCTGGGCCAGCAGCAGCGCCGCCAGCAGCCCGGCCGGCCCGCCGCCGACCACGATCGCCTCGGTCTCGGATGTCTTGCGGGTGCGAGTCATGCGCGCACCATAGCAGGCATCGCCGACCTGCGGTCCGCGGCGGAAGCGGCCCTGGCCTTCCGCGCGGCCATGGGCTAAAACCCGGGCCTCTCCAGACCCCGTATACGCGGAGCGGCTTCGATGGCCTCCTACCAGTACGTCTTCGTGATGAAGGACATGACCAAGGCCTATCCGGGCGGCAAGGTCGTGCTGGAGAAGATCTGGCTGTCCTTCCTGCCGGGCGTGAAGATCGGCGTGCTGGGCCCGAACGGCTCGGGCAAGTCCAGCCTGATGCGGATCATGGCCGGCATCGACAAGGAGTTCACCGGCGAGGCCTGGGTCGCCCAGGGCGCGACCGTCGGCCACCTGTCGCAGGAGCCGGAGCTGGACGCGACCAAGACCGTGGCCGAGAACGTCATGGAGGGCCTGGCCCCGATCAAGGCGCTGGTCGACCGCTTCAACGCCGTCAGCGAGGCGATGGGCGAGCCGGACGCCGATTTCGACGCGCTGATCGCCGAGCAGTCCGAGCTGCAGGAGAAGATCGACGCCGCCGATGCCTGGGACCTCGACCGCACCGTCGAGATCGCCATGGACGCGCTGCGCTGCCCGCCCGGCGACAGCGCCGTGACCAACCTGTCCGGCGGCGAGCGCCGCCGCGTGGCGCTGGCCAAGCTGCTGCTGGCCAAGCCGGACCTGCTGCTGCTCGATGAGCCGACCAACCATCTCGACGCCGAATCCGTGGCGTGGCTGGAGCACCATCTCGAGGACTACAAGGGCACCGTGGTCATGGTCACCCATGATCGCTACTTCCTGGACAACGTCACCAGCTGGATCCTCGAGCTCGACCGCGGCCGCGGCATTCCCTACGAGGGCAACTACTCGGCCTATCTCGAGGCCAAGGAAAAGCGCTTGGCCCAGGAGTCCAAGGAGGAGTCGAGCCGGCAGAAGACCCTGGCCGAGGAGCTGGAGTGGATCCGGCAGGGCGCCCGCGGCCGCCAGGCCAAGCAGAAGGCGCGCATCCACGCCTATGAGGACCTGCTGGCGCAGAGCCGCGACCAGACGCCGGGCCAGGCCCAGATCCTGATCCCGACGCCGGAGCGGCTGGGCGACAACGTGATCGACGCGCAGGCCGTGTCGAAGGGCTTCGGCGACCGGCTGCTGATCGACGACCTCAGCTTCCGCCTGCCGCGCGGCGGCATCGTCGGCGTGATCGGGCCGAACGGCGCCGGCAAGTCGACCCTGTTCAAGATGATCACCGGCCAGGAGACGCCGGATGGCGGCGTGCTCAAGGTCGGCGAGACGGTCAAGCTCGGCTATGTCGACCAGAGCCGCGACGACCTGTCCCCGAACAAGACGGTGTGGGAGGAGATCTCCGGCGGGCTCGACGAGATCGACCTCGGCAAGCGCAAGATGCCCAGCCGCGCCTATGTCGGCGCCTTCAACTTCAAGGGCGGCGACCAGCAGAAGAAGGTCGGGCAGCTGTCGGGCGGCGAGCGCAACCGCGTCCACCTGGCGAAGATGCTGAAATCCGGCGCCAACGTCCTGCTGCTCGACGAGCCGACCAACGACCTCGATGTCGAGACGCTGCGGGCGCTGGAGGAGGCGCTGCTGTCCTTCCCCGGCTGCGCCATCGTCATCAGCCACGACCGCTTCTTCCTCGATCGCCTGGCCACCCACATGCTGGCCTTCGAGGGCGACAGCGAGGTGGTGTGGTTCGAGGGCAATTACGAGGATTACGAGAAGGACCGCCACCGCCGCCTGGGCACCGAGGCGGACCAGCCGCACCGGATCAAGTACAAGCCGCTGACGCGCTGAGCGGCCCTCCTCCTGCCGTCCGTATGTTGCGGCATTCTCGCGGCGTGTCCATGGCGGTTATCGCGCATTGAATGCCCGCCCCGGAGGGGCGGGCATCGTCATGTCGGCTTGCTGTGACCGCTAAAGCACGAAATCGGCGGCCGCCAGCGCAATGGCGCCGGTCAGCTGGATGTGGAAGTCGGTGACCTTGTCGCCGTTGACGTCGCCGGCGATGGTGGCGACGCCGTCTTTGACTGCATAGCGCAGCTGGCCGGCGACGCCGGTGTACAGGCCGGTGCCGATGAAGGTGAAGGCCTGGTCGCCCGCGACATTGCTGTTGGCGTCCATCAGATGCAGGTCGATGCGGTCGCCCTGGGCGTGGCTGAAATCGGCGATCCGGTCGGCATTCGCCCCAACCACGCTGTCGGTGGGGGCGTTGAAGTAGAAGCGGTCGGCCCCCGTACCCCCGGTCAGGGTGTCCTTGCCGCCCCCGCCGACGAGGGCGTCGGCGCCGCCCCAGCCCTGGAGCACATTGTCGCCGGCATTTCCCGCCAGCCCGTCATTGCCCTGGCTGCCGGAGAGGTTCTCGATCTCGGCCAGGGTGTCGCCCTGGGCATCGCCGCCGGCCCCCTTGCCGGTGACCAGGCTGACCGAGATCCCGACCGAGGTCTCGAAATAGCTCACCGTGTCGGTGCCGGCGCCGCCGTCCAACACGTCGGCCCCGGCCCCGCCGCGGAGCACGTCATTGCCGGCGCCGCCCTTGATCACGTCATCGCCGACCTTGCCATTGAGGGTGTCGTCGCCGTCGCCGCCGTCGAGCGTATCGGTGCCGTTGCCACCGTCGAGGGTGTCGGCGCCAGCCGCCCCGTTCAGGGCGTCGTTGCCATTGTTGCCATTGATCACGTCGTTGCCGCCGGCCCCGGTGATGGTGTCCCACCCCGACCCGGCGTTGTAGGTCATCCGCTCCATGTTGATGGCGCGGCTGCCGTCGCTGCCGGTAGCGCCGTTCAGGGTGAAGACGACCCCGACGGTGATGAGGCTGCGATCGGCGGTCAGCGTGTCGGTGCCGGCGCCGCCATCGACGATGTTGACCCCGACGCCGGTGCCGACGGTGATGCCATCGTCACCGTCGCCGCCGTTCAGGATATCATCGCCGTCGCCGCCGCTGATCTTGTCATTGCCGCCCAGGCCGGAGATCGTGTCGCTGCCGGCCTCGCCGGTGAGAGTTTCGGCGCCGGCCCCGCCGATGATGGTGTCGTCGCCGTTGCCACCGGCGGCCGTGCCGCCGCCGTCGCCGGTCTCGAGCCGGTCGTCGCCGTTGCCGCCGTTGAGGATGTCGGCGCCAGCGGCCCCGCGCAGGACGTCGTTGCCATCATTGCCGTCGATCCTGTCGTCGCCGCCGACGCTGGTGATGGTGTCGTTGCCCGACCCGGCATTGTAGGTCATCCGCTCGATGTTGATCGCGCTGCTGCCGTCGCTGGCGGCGGCGCCGTTCAGGGTGAAGACGATCCCGATGACGGTGCTGCCGCGGTCGATGGTCAGCGTGTCGATGCCGATGCCGCCATCGACGGTCTCGACCCCGAGGCCGGTGGTGATCTGGTCGTCGCCACTGCCGCCATCGATGGTGTCGTCGCCGTCGAAGCCATTGATGGTGTCGTTGCCGTTGCCGCCATTGCAAATGTCGTTGCCGGTGCCGCCATCGAGGTCGTCATTGCCGTCGCCGCCATTGCAGGTATCGTTGCCCGCCTCGCCACTGAGGGTGTCGGCGCCAGCCATCCCGTTCGCGACGTCGTTGCCGGTATAGGCGACGATCCTGTCGTCGCCACCGGCGCCGGTGATGATGTCGTCGCCCTTTGAGGCAAAGTAGTCCAGCCGCTCGATGTTGATCGTGCTGCTGCCGTCGCTGCCGGCGCCGCCGTTCAAGGTGAAGCTGACCCCTGTGAAGGCCGAGGAGCGACTGGCGAAGAGCACGTCGGTGCCGGCGCCGCCATCGACGGTAAAGACCCCGAGGTCGGTGATGATCTTGTCGTCGCCATTGCCGCCATTGAGGGTGTCGTTGCCGGCGAAGCCATTGACGGTGTCGTTGCCGTCGCCGCCATTACAGACGTCGTCGCCCGCGTCGCCACGGAGCTCGTCGTTGCCAGCCGCCCCGTTCAGGACGTCGTTGCCGTCATTTCCGTCGAGCTCGTCCCCGCCATCGGCCCCGGTGATGGTGTCGTTCCCCGTTCCGGCAAGGAAGGTCATCTGCTCGATGTTGATCGCGCGGCTGCCGTCGCTGCCGGCGGCGCCGTTCAGGGTGAAAACGACCCCGGTGGCGGTGAGAAAGCGTCTGACCTCCAATGTGTCGAAGCCGGTTCCGCCATCGATGAAGTCGACTCCCGCGTTGCTGGTGATGGAGTCGTTGCCGGCGAACCCTTCGATGACGTCGTTGCCGCTGTCGTCGGTGTCCGACAGGGTGTCGTCGCCTTGTGTGCCCTGTATGCTGGCCATGACCGTGCCTCCCCTTTCAGACCACGTGATCCGCCGGCCGATCCCGGCACGGCGACCCTGCCGATGGTCCGCCCGTGCCCGAAGCCCCAAGTCCTGGACTTCGTCGATTCAAACATTCCTCACAGAAAACCGGTTCTGGGCGTATAGAATTTTATGTCTTTTCCAGGAAGACCCGCCCTGGAAAACCGCAGTTGCCGTTGGGGACGGGGCAATTTGGGGAAGGGAGGGGGGTGGCGCAGGATATCGATCGGAAGCTGCGGGTGACGGCTGCTTTCCTGGGCGCAGTGACGGCCAAGGATCTCGCGGCAGCGTTCCGTCGCGCCAACCCGGTGACGTCGTTCGATGTCGAGCGTGCCCACAAATGGATCCAGGGGCGGGCCCGCCCCCGCGAATCCCGGCTTTACGAGGACTGGGCGAAGGTCGTGGATCTCGATCGCCCCGGAGCCTGGATCGCCGACTGCAATCTCGAGGACTTCATCGAGGTCATCTGCGTTCGGCACAATTGCGACCGGGACATGCTGGAGCGGCGGGTCGAATCATCGCGGCGTCCGAGTGCGGAGCTGCGGCCGGAGCGGAACCCGTCGCTCGCAGGGACTTACGCCTGCTACCAGGGAGGCGGGCTCGACCAGGTCGACCCACCGTCCTACAGAGCGCTGGTCGACCTGTTCAATCCGATCTGGCTCGCCGGCGCGACCGCGATGCGGGGACGTGTCGGAGAGGCCTAGTTTCCGGGGCAGTGGTCAGCACGGAGACGTCGGGTTTCGGGGCAACTCTGAAGGTCGGCGAAGGTCCGCTTCGGGTCCGAATGCGGGCCTCCGCGTCCAGAAGCGCGCGATGCCGAGAGTCCTTCGGACCTATACTTAACGCAATGTTTGATTGCCTTAACCGGCAAATCTCGTTCATGATATGTTCCATGGAGCCCGCAGCAGCAGATCTCGACATCCAGGTCTATTGCCGCAGCCTCGCGCTGCAGCAGATCCAGATGCTCACGCGCCTGGCCGAGATCGGCATGCAGCTCGCCGAGGCCGAAGGGGCTCGGGCCATCGAAGCGCAGGCCAAGGCAGCCCAGGCCCGCGCCGCCGGGCCCAGATCCGACGAGACCTCGGTCGCGACGGCCCGGGCCGAGGCGCAGGAGGCCGGGCTGGGCTTCAGCCGCTTCTCCCGCTCGGTGCAGCGCTCGCTGAGCCTGCGGGCCCGCGCCGCCGACCAGCTCTATGCCCGCGACAAGGCCGAGGCCCCCGATCGCGAAGCCGCCCGCAAGGCCCGCCGCGAGCGTCACC
>JAEKLZ010000076.1 GCA_019508225.1 Inquilinus limosus
GCTGGTCAACATGCTGGGCCCGGTGGCGCGGGTGACCGGGACGGTCGCCGCCGCCTATGCCGAGCGCCGCATCGCCAGCGGCCCGCGCGCCGGCCAGGTGGTGCCGGTCGGCACCCCGACCCACATCACCGGCAGCCTGGCCTTCGCCTCCGGCGCGGTGGTCACCATGGTGATGAGCTTCGACATCCCGGCCCACCGCCACGCGCCGATCGAGATCTATGGCGAGACGGCGTCGCTGAGCGTGCCCGACCCCAACACCTTCGGCGGCGAGGTCCTCGTCTCGGTCGACCGGACCGAATGGAAGGCTGAGGCCACCGGCCATGCCTATGGCGACGGCAACTACCGGATCATCGGCGTCGCCGACCTGGCCCAGGCCATCCGCACCGGCCGGCCGCACCGCGCCAATGCGGAGCTGGCCTTCCATGTGCTGGAGGTGATGGAGGCGGTGGAGCGGTCCGGCCGCGAAGGCCGTCCGATCGAGATCGAGAGCCGCTGCGAGCGGCCGGAACCGATGCCGGTGGAGCCCGCCTTCGGCCGGGCCGCCTGAGAGAAGGAGAGGAAGCGATGACGAGGCAGGCGCTGATCGTCTGGGGCGGCTGGAACGGCCACACCCCCAAGGAATGCGCGGATGAGGTCGCCGGGATGCTGCGCGGCGACGGCTTCGAGGTGTTCATCGAGGACACCACCGAGGCCTTCGCCGACCCGGCGCTGAAGGACATGCACCTGATCGTGCCGATCTACACCATGTCGACCATGGAGAAGGAGGAGGTCACCAACCTGACCGCCGCGGTCGAGAGCGGGGTCGGCCTCGCCGGCTTCCACGGCGGCATGTGCGACGCCTTCCGCAACGAGGTCGCCTACCAGTTCATGACCGGCGGTCAATGGGTGGCCCATCCCGGCAACATCATCGACTACCGGGTGCGGGTGACCCGGCCGGACGACCCGGTGATGCAGGGGATCGGGGATTTCGACTACCGGTCGGAGCAGTACTACATGCATGTCGACCCGAACAACGAGGTGCTGGCCGAGACCACCTTCACCGGCGAGCACGCATCCTGGATCGCCGGCCACACCATGCCGGTGGTGTGGAAGCGCAAGCACGGCGCCGGCCGGGTGTTCTACAGCGCGCTCGGCCACCGGGTGGAGGAGTTCGAGAACCAGGCGATGAAGACCATCCTGCATCGCGGCCTCTTGTGGGCGGCGCGGGAGGCCTGAGCCTGGCGGTCGGAAAACCGCGTTGCCTCTCCCGCTTCCGCGGCTTTTTCAGAATGTCTCTTGGGCCATCTTGGGAGCCAACAAAGGCATCGACTGAAAGAAAAAGGAGTCCCCCCTCCCCTTGCGGGAGGGGGGTTAGGGGGAGGGGGAGGGGGTTCTCGCCGTCAAAACCGGCCTAGGCTCTGGCGATCCGGCTCCGACCGCGGGACCTGTTCTTTGCGCATTCGCGCGCGGACGCGCGCAGCCCCCTCCCCCTGCCCCCCTCCCGCAAGGGGAGGGGGGACTTAAAAGAGGGACGGGCTTCAGTTATTTGAGAAAGTCCCGCAACGCGGGAGCGGCACACACGCCTCCTCGCCTTTTCCGAGTTTTTGGGATCGCCCTGAGACAACCGCACGCTTGCGTCTGTCGCGGCGGAGTCGGTAACACCAGGGCTGGACCCATCACGCCGGACCAGCCCTTTGCCCGACGCGCGCGAGCCCGAGACCCAGCACCACGACACCGGCGCGGCTCCGCCCGCCGGGCCGAAGCGGCGTCGGCGCTTCTCGGAGGTGCTGCAGGATCTGGCCGCGGAGGGTGGCGAGCGCATCGCCATCGGCGACATCCTGACCGCCTTCGACGACCGGGCCTTCGGCGCGCTGATGCTGGTCTTCGCCGCGCCCAACATCCTGCCGACGCCGCCCGGCACCTCCTCGGTCCTCGGCGCGCCGCTCCTGTTCATCACTTTCCAGCTGATGATCGGGCGCCCGGTGCTGTGGCTGCCGCGGCTGATCACCCGGCGGTCGGTGGCGCGGACGGATTTCGCCCGGCTGGTCGATCGCATGGTGCCGTGGCTGGCCAAGGCCGAGCGGCTGCTGCGGCCGCGCCTGTCGATCCTGATCGGCCCGGTGCAGGACCGCTTCATCGGTGCCGCCTGCCTGCTGCTGGCCGTCATCCTGTTCATGCCGATCCCGCTCGGCAACATGGTGCCGGCGCTGGCGATCTCGGCCTTCGCCATCGGCCTGGTCGAGCGCGACGGCATCGCCGTCTCGGTCGGCTGGGCGGTCAGCGCCGGTGCGCTGGCGATCCTGGTTGCCGTTTCCGCCGCCCTCTGGGCCGCCCTGCGCGCCTTCCTCGAGACGCTGTTCGGCGTCACGATCTGAATACGGAAGGCACAGGACTTTGACCCGTCATGGCGAGAGGGTGTCACCCCGCCAAATCCGCGATCCGGGTGACCACCCGGATGCGCAGCTGGTCGCGCCGGCCGCGGATCGCCACCTGCTCGGCGCGGAAGGCCGAGAGGTCGGCGCCGGCAAGGTCGAGCAGCTCCTGCGACACCACCAGCTCGGCCGCATAGCTCTTGCACAGACCTTCCAGCCGGCTGGCGGTGTTGACGGTGTCGCCGACCGCGGTCAGGCCCTTGACCCCGCCATAGCCCATCTCGCCGACGATCGCTGGGCCGACATGCAGGCCGATGCCCATGCGCAGCGGCTCCTTCAGGTCGGAGGCCAGCGCCTCGTTCAGCTCGGCCAGCCGCACCGCCATCCGCCGGGCGGCGTCGAGCGCCTGGCGGCTGGCCGTCTCGCGCCCGGCCTCGACCCCGAACAGGGCCATCACGCCGTCGCCGATGAACTTGTCGACCTGGCCGCCCGCCGCCTCGATCGCCTGGCCCATGGCGGCGAAGTAGCGGTTCAGCAGGAACACCACGTCATAGGGCAGGCGGTGCTCCGACAGCCGGGTGAAGCCGCGCAGATCGGCGAACATCACCGCGATCTCGCGCTCCTGGCCGTGGCGGTGGCCAGGCCCCTGGAAACCGTCGCGGGCGGTGGCGGTCGGCGGCAGCAGCGGCGTGACCTCGAGGTCCTGCACCGGCCGGATCTGGCAGGCCAGCCGCACCCCTTCGGGCGCGCCGATCCGCAGCAGCACGCGGGCCTCGTCGGCCGCCGGCGCCGGCAGGTGCTCGGCGCCCAGCCCGACCCGCACCCGGCAGGTCGAGCAGCGGCCGCGGCCGCCGCAGACCATGGCCTGCGGGATACCGGCGGCGCGGATGATCTCCAGCGCCGTGGCGCCGGGGATGATGTCGAGCACCTTGGTGTCACGATAGAACAGCTTCGGCCCGCCATGGCGGGCCTTGAGGGCCCGCAGCACCGGCCCGGCGAAGGCGGCGAGGATCAGTGCCAGGATGGCGATCCGGGTCCACAGCGACCCTTCGGCGGCGAAGGCCTGCGCCTCCGGCGTCAGCTTCATCGTGCGGTGCAGGTCCTCCAGCCAGCCCGGCTGGGCCGCCAGCGCGCGGACCTGCAGCCCGGCCGAAACGAAGCCGGCCAGGCCGAGCGCCGGCAGCAGCAGGGCGATTGCATAGAGGAAGGGCAGCGCCTTCGGATACCAGGGCTTGAGCCGCAGCCAGTAATGCACGCCGATGCAGCCATGCCCCCAGGCGATCAGCACCAGCACGGCCTGCTGCAGCGCCCCGCCCCCGTTGCCGCCCCACATCAGCGACAGGATCAGGCGATAGGGCGTGCCGACGCCGTACACCTCGAAGGCGACGACGGTGGTGAAGACATGGACCGCCAGCAGCAGCGGAATGGCGAGGCCGAGCCCGAGCTGCACGGCCTGCCAGGGCTTCAGCCGGAAGTTGTGGCGTTGCCAGATCGACAGCAGCGCGTTGGCGATGTGGACCAGGAAGGCGGCCGAGAGGAGGGTCAGGCCGGGCTGCTTCTCCCACACCAGGATGAACAGCCCGAGGCCGCGCTCCATCGCATCCAGCGACACCAGCCCGGCCGCGTGGTTGATCAGGTGGCTCGCGAGGAAGGCGAAGAGGACCAGCCCGCTCGGCAGCCGCAACCACTGCAGCCACGTTCCGGCCCGCGTCGCCGGTCCCCCGGCGCTGGAGAGGTCGCTCAGTTCAGCGGACCGGAAAAGACCCAGGTCTCCACCGTGTCATGGGCGCGGAACGCCGGGACTTCGGGATGATGATAGACGAAGACGCGGATTGCCGCGTCCATGGCCACCGAACGCGGCGCGCCGCGAGCCACCAGCTCGCTGTAGGCGCGGGTCACGGCTTGCTGGCAGCGGCAATCCGCCGAACCCTCGGCGAAGGGTTCGGCGCCGAAGCCGCAGCCCTCAGGACTTCTTTTTCCGGCCATAGAGCTCGAGCCTGTGATCGACGAGTTCGAAGCCGAGGCGCTTGGCGATCTTCTCCTTCAGCACCTCCAGCTCCTGGTCCTTGAACTCGATGACCTCACCGGTTTCAAGGTCGATCAGGTGGTGGTGATGCTCGAGATTGACCTCGAAGCGGGAGTAGTTCTCGTTGAAGTCGTGCCGCTGCACCAGGTTCAGCTCATCGAGCAGGTGCAGGGTGCGGTATACGGTCGCGATGCTGATCGACGGATCGATCTCGCGGGCCCGGTGATAGACGGTCTCGACCGATGGATGGTCGAGAGACTCGGTCAACACCTGTAGAATGACACGACGCTGATCGGTCATCTTCAGGCCGGCGGAGACACACCTCTCCTCGAGCGTCATGGCTCAAAACCCTCTCTAGCCGCGGAACTGCTGGCGGTTTTTAGAGAGATTACAGATCGCAGCGGCGCTTGGCACCCGAAAATGCGCCGCAGGAGACCGGGAGGACGACCATGGGCGACCTCTTCGCGCTAAACCCCCATACCCCGCCCTCCGTGCGGCCTGCGCCGGTTCAAGACGCCGGCAGGGCAGAAGCCGTGCGCGGCGCGATGCAGCGCATCGGGCAAGCGCGGCAACGCCCCCTGCCGGCGTCTTCAACCGGCCCGAAGGGTTGCCTTGCGGCGGGCGCCTGCGGCCCCGGGCGGCTCGACCGTATGTTCCTATACGCTCTTCGCCGTCCGGAACCGCATTCACCTCGCCGCAAGGCAACGCAGGTCGTACGGAGGGCGGGGTATGGGGGTTGAAATGAGCATCCACGGCTGGATCGCGCTCGGCATCGCCGTGGTCGGCATCATCGCCCTGAATCTCGGGCTGATGCACCTGGCCCGCAAGAAGCACGATTCCCACTACGACCCCGACGACGCCCCCTGAGCGGCGGCCGGGGCGGTGTCTTCCGGCCGGTCCAGGCTGCGGGTCAGGACCATGCGGTGCGGGAACGGGATGTCGATGCCGAGCTCGTCGAAGCGCCGCTTCATCCGGCGGTTGAACTCGCGCAGCACGCCCCACTGCTTGGCCGGCGGCGTCTTGATCCGCGCCTTGATGGTCACGGCGCTGTCGCCGAACTTGTCGAGCCCGATGATCTCGATCGGCGCCAGGATGTTCGGCGCCCATTCGGGGTCGAGCTGGATCTCGCGGCCGAGGTCGCGCAGCACCTCGATCACCTTGTCGACATCCTGCTCGTAGCCGATGCCGACATTGAACACGGCGAAGGAAAAATCCTTGGTCATGTTGATGATGGAGGTCACCGAGCTGAACGGCAGGGTGTGCACCGCCCCGGTCTCGTCGCGCAGCCGGATGGTGCGGATGGTGATGGTCTCGACCACGCCGCTGTCGGAGCCGAGCTGGACCACGTCGCCGACCGACAGCGTGTCCTCGAACAGGATGAAGACGCCGGTGATGACGTCCTTGACCAGGGTCTGGGCGCCGAAGCCGATGGCCAGGCCGACCACGCCGGCGCCGGCCAGCAGCGGCGCGATGTTCAGCCCGACCTCGGACAGCACCATCAGCACCACGACGGTGATCAGCAGGATCAGGAAGGCGTTGCGCAGCAGCGGCAGCAGGGTGCGGGCCCGGGCGCTGCGCTGCACCAGCTTGCCCGAGGCGTCGTGCCGGTTCAGGTGGTACTCGATCAGCTGGCTGACCACCTCCCACGCCACCAGCGAGGCGACGATCATGAACAGGATGGCGCCGCCGCTGGACAGGATGGCGCGGCCGGTCTCGGTCTCCATCCAGGCGATGCCGCCGAGCTGCCAGACCTCGAGCAGCACCAGGGCGGTGCACACCAGCACGATCACCTTCAGCGCGGTGTCCAGCACCGGCAGGTAGCGGTTGGCGCGATGCTCCAGGCCCGGGTAGCGGCCCTTCAGCTCCGGCCCGATCGAGAAGGCGCGGTGGATCAGCCGCGGCCCGTAGGTGGAGACCAGCCGCCCCAGCACCAGCGTCAGCACGGTCAGGATGGTGGCCCGCAGCACGAAGACGAAGCCGCCATTGATGCCGAGCGCCCAGATGGCGAAGGTGACGGCGACATAGGCGATGGCGACCAGATGCCAGACATCGGCGAAGTGCCGCCGGGCCGACCCGACCGCCCGGGTGACCGCCGCATCGTCGCCCTCGGCCCCGTGCCGGCGGCGGCCGCGCAGCCAGTCGGCCACCGGCACCCGGTTCTGCAGGATCAGCACCACCACCATGGCCGCGATGGCCAGGCCGACGATGTAGGTCAGCGCGGTCAGGCCGCCATAGGGCGTCTGCAGCACCGAGGCGGTAACCACGGTCAAATAGCCGAAGACGGTCAGGCGGATCAGCCGCTTCGCCCAGACATAGAGATAACCGGCGGTCTCGTCGCCGACCCGCACCAGCCGCAGCCGCGGATGCTCCGGTGTCAGCACGATCCGGATCAGCATCAGCGCCACGCCGCTGATGATCACGGCGTAGACCAGGGCGGTGACCACGACGGCGACGAATTGCGGCGGGTCCAGCACCGTGGTCATGCCGTAGGCGCCGAAGACGAAGCCGAGCAGCGGCAGGAAGTCCAGCACCGCCTGGCCCAGGATCAGCGGCAGCTTGCCCCACAGCGTCGCCGGCGGATGGCGGTCGAGCGCCGCCCGGGCGCCGCGCAGCAGCCGCGACACCAGGAAGCCGGCGGCAAGCCCGACCGCGAAGACGGCGAGGACGTTGAGGAAGACCGCGAGCCAGCGCGCCCGCGCCGCCGGGTCGGCCAGCTGGTCGCGCGCCCAGACCAGCAGCTGCGGCGACTGCGCCAGGGCGCTGCCGATGACGGCGACGCCGCTGGTGACGTCGCGCACCTTGTCCGACACCGCGACCAGGGCCTGGCTGCCGGCCGTCTCCAGCGCGGTCTTCCTGTCCTCCTCGGCCGCCTGGGCCTGCAGCAGCAGCTGCAGCCGGGCCACCAGCTCGGCCCGCGCCTTGTCGTCCTGCAGCGTGGCGATCAGCGCCTTGACCCGCTCCGGGTCGGCCGGCTGCTCGGCCGCGGGCGGCGGGGCCGAGGCGGTCGTCCCCGGCACCTGGGCGGCGGCGAGACCCGGCGCGAGCAGCAGGAGGAGAAGCAGCAGCGGGCGGATCAGTCGGATCATCGGCTCGGTCGGGCTGTGGACGGGCGGCGTTCCGGATCGGCGTCCCGGCAAGTCGATCCCATCCTTCCCCTCCCGGCCCTCTGGATCAACCCGTCCGTCGAGGCCATCTTGGGGATGTCCTCATGGAAGCGGCGCGGGAAGGCAATGATGGCGGATGATGGCGATCTCGGCTCGGTCCGGCCGAAGCTGGTCGAGAGCAAGCGGCGCTGGGCGCGCGAGGGCCGGCTGCTGACCGGTGCGACAAGCGATCCTGAGCGGGACCGGCTGCCGCCGGGCCAGCGCCTGGTGGAGACCTGGCCGGTGCTCGATCTCGGGGTGCAGCCGGAGATCCCGCTCGACAAATGGCGGCTGACCATCGACGGGCTGGTCGAGGCCCCGACGGTGTGGCGCTGGACCGATATCCTGGCCCAGCCGGAGTTCGAGGACGTGTCGGACATCCATTGCGTCACGTCCTGGTCGCGCTTCGACAACCGCTGGCGCGGCGTCTCGGCCCGGCACCTGCTGTCGCTGGTGCGGCCGAAACCCGAGGCCAACCACGTCGTCTTCCACAGCTACGACACCTACACCACCAACGTCGCCCTCGACGCCTTCGCCGAGGAGGACGTGCTGCTGGCGACCCATCACGACGGCGAGCCGATCCCGGTCGAGCATGGCGGGCCGCTGCGCGTGATCATGCCCCGCTGGTACTTCTGGAAGAGCGCCAAATGGGTGAAGCGGATCGAGTTCGTCGCCGCCGACCGCCCGGGCTTCTGGGAGGAGCGCGGCTACCACAACGAGGGCGACCCCTGGCAGGAGCAGCGCTACGGGTGAGACGTCTTTCATCCTTCCCCGTCATTCCCGCGAAAGCGGGAATCTCCCTCCGCTTCATGCCGTGACGAGATCCCCGCTTTCGCGGGGATGACGGACGAAAGGAGGGAAAACCCTGCCTTACCTCGGCATCAGGTTGCGCAGCTGGTCCGCGCCCGGGTTGCTCCTCTGGCCGAGGAAGATGGTCCGGGCCGCGGTGCCGAAGCCGTAATAGGCATCGTTCCGGCCCTGGTCCTCGCTGATCACCGTGCCGTCCAGCGTGCCGCCGGCGAACAGGCCCTTGTTCTGCGAGAAGGCATACATGTCGGCGTTGGTGTTCAGCCCGGTCGAAGCGCCGACGCCGGCGCCGAGGGTGAACAGCGCGCCCGTCAGGTCGGCGCCGACGGTGAAGCTGCTCTGCTCCACCGCGCGCAGGCCCTTGTCGGTCATGATCGTCAGCACCAGCTGCGACACCTGCCCGCCGATCTGCAGGCCGAACGAGCCGCCGCCGATGCCGTAGAAGGCCGGGTAGCTCCAGTTGCCGTCCGCCAGCCGGACCAGCATCAGCGCATTGCCGCCGCGGCCGCCGAAGATGAAGCCGCCGCGCAGCAGCTCCGGCGCGATCAGCACCGCCTTGGCGCCACGGATGTAGCGCGGCAGCTGCGTCAGCTCCTGCGAGGACAGCAGCGTCTGCAGCGCGCCGCGGCTTTCGTCGACGAGAAGCTGCGCGTCGCTCGACGTCACGTTGTTGGAGCCGCAGGCGGCGAGCGTGCCCGACAGCGCCAGCATGGCGGTCGACGCGCCGGTCAGGCGGAGGAACTCACGGCGGTCGATCATGGTCGGGCTCTCCTCAGATTCCACGTGAAGACTCGTGGCAGACGCTAAACGATCAATACATCTTTTCCGTTCCAAATGGCAGATTCAGGGCGGTGATTCGCCAGCTTTCGGTACCGGAAGACGAGCGGATGCGGTCGAGCCGGGTCAGCGACAGCGTGTCGACCGCGAGGCGCAGCGCCCGTTCGCCGTCCAAATCCAGCGCCATCGCCGTCGCGGCGCGGATGGTTCCGGCATGGGCGACGGCGACGATGTCGCGGCCGGCATGGGCGTCGGACAGGGCCAGGATCGCGGGGTGCACCCGGCGCATGACGGCGTCGAAGCTCTCGCCGCCGGGCGCGGCATGGGCCGAGGGGTGCGACCAGAACGGGTCGTGCCGCGGCAGCGCGGCATAGACCTCGCGGCTCGGCCGCCCCTGCCAGGCGCCGAAATCCTGCTCGATCAGCGCCGGCTCGACCGCCGGCACGATCGCCTCGCCCATCGCCGCCAGCAGCGCCGCCGCGGTCTCGGCGGTGCGGCGCAGCGGCGAGTGCAGCCAGATGGCGCCGCGCGGCAGCCGGGCGGCGAGGGCCGCGACCCCGGCCGCGTCGGAGGTGTCGGCGGCGAGGTCGAGCCGGCCGTAGAGCAGCTTGTCCGGATTGACCGCCGGGGCGTGGCGGACCCACCACCAGCGGGTCGTGGTCATGCCGCCGCCGCGGCGCACAGCACCGCGACCTCCGCCAGCTGCTGGGCGGCGCCGAGCACGTCGCCGGTGTGGCCGCCGATGCGCCGCCGGGCCAGCCCGGCCAGGGCCCAGGCGACCAGCGCGGCCAGGACCAGCGCCGCCAGCCCGTGCCGCAGCCCGAGCAGCAGCACGGCGAAGCAGAGGGCAAGGCCGAGGGCGGTGAA
>JAEKLZ010000077.1 GCA_019508225.1 Inquilinus limosus
TCCTTTACTACACGCGTCGATCCTATTTCGCCCCCATGCTCCGTCCAACACCGGAGATTTGGTGGAGGCGCCGGGTACCGCCCCCGGGTCCGCAGCGTCTATTCCAAAAGGCGTTTATCGTCATAGTCGGTTGCCCGACCCTCCTAAGATAGGGATTCGACGGCGCGGATGGAAGGGTCGAAACCGTCATCGGCCCATCACAGGATAAAATCGGCGGCGACCAGCGCGATGGCGCCGCTCAGGCGGATGTGGAAATCCGTGACGCCGTCGCCGTTGATGTCGCCGCCGATGATGGTGGTGCCGTCGAACTGGGCAAAGCGCAGCTCACCGGCGTGGTGGCCATACAGGGCTGAGCCGATGAAGCTGAAGACCTGGTTGCCGGCGACGGTGCTGGCGGCGTCGATCGGCGACAGGTCTATCCGGTCGCCCTGGGCGTGGCTGAAATCGGTGATCAGGTCGGAATTGTCACCGATCACGCTGTCCCCCGGGACTGAGAACACAAACCGGTCGGCACCGGTGCCGCCGGTCAGCACATCCTTGCCGGCCAAGCCGTTCAGGATGTTGGCGGCGCCATTGCCGGTCAGGGTATCGGCGCTCTTCGAGCCGTTGACGTTCTCGATGCTGAAATAGGTGTCGCTCTGGGCATCGCCGCCGCTGCCGGCGCCGGCGGCCAGGTTGACCACGACCCCGACCGAGCTGTTGTAGTAGCTGACGAGGTCGTTGCCGGCGTCACCCTGCAGCACGTCGGCACCGGCGCCGCCGCGGAGGATATCGTCGCCGGCCAAGCCGTTCAGGATATTGGCGCCGCCATTGCCGGTCAGGGTATCGGCGCCCTTCGAGCCGTTGACGTTCTCGATGCCGAAATAGGTGTCGCCCTGGGCGTCGCCGCCACTGCCGGCGCCGCCAGCCAGGCTGACCACGACCCCGACCAAGCTGTTGTAGTAGCTGGTGAGGTCGTTGCCGATGCCGCCATCAAGCACATCGGCGCCAGCACCGCCGCGAAGCACGTCGTCGCCGCGGCCGCCTGTCAGGTGGTTGACGCCGCCGCCGCCGGTGAGCTGGTCGTCGCCGTCGCCGGTGATCGCGTTCTCGATCACCGTGCCGGCAGTGAAGGCGATGGTGCGGCCGGCGATGGTGGCGATCTTGCCGAGGAGGTCGATCACCGTGTCGCCGGTCAGGGCCGCCCCGTTGATCATGTCCACTCCGCTGCCGTCGGCCAGGGTGAGTCGCGCCGTATCGGCGCCGACCGTGGCGAACTCGTCCGTGTAGACATAGGTGTCGTTGGCGCTGGCGGCGTCGCCGTAGAGATGCAGGCTCCAGGAGTTCAGCACCCCGGTGTCGCCGCTGACCAGGTCGCGCAGAGTCAACGACCACACGCCCTGGCCGCTCTCGCCCCAATCCTGGACGGTGCCGAAGGTGAAGGCGATATTGTCCTGGCTGGCCCCCTGGGGAACGTCGTCGCTCAGGCCCGGCCGGTTTACGAGGACGCTCTGGGTGCCGTCCGGCGAGGTCAGCACGATCTGCAGGTCGCCGATCCAGCTGTGGGTGATGTTCAGCGTCACCTCGACGCGGTCGATCTCGATGCCGGTGCCGATCGTCAGGGTCGTGGTCACGCCGGTGGTGCTGCCGTCCGGGATGGCGAGGCCGGGCGAGGCGGCGGCGGAGACGCTGATCTCGTTGGCGCTGGTGTGGGCGGGCTTGCTCCAGCTCTCGGCCAGGCGCACTGCGGCATGGGCATCGACCAGGCCGAAGCCAATGTCGTGGTTGACCGTCAGCCCGCCGCCATTCCAGTTGGTGGCGCCGTTGGTCTGGTCGCCCGAGGCGGCCGGGGCGGTGCGGGCGCTGTAAGCCAGGATCTCCTGCACGTCGCGCCAGCCGAGATTCGGATTGGCATCGAGCATCAGGGCGACGATGCCGGAAATCATCGGCGTCGCGGCCGAGGTGCCGTTGAAGCTGCTGGTGTAGTCTCCCGCGGCGTAGCCGGCGTTGCCCACCCGGTCGGTGGTGACGATGGTGCCGTTGCTCGGGCTGCCCGGCGCCCCGACCAGGATTGAGGCGCCCGGGGTCGAGTAGTCGGACAGGCTGCCGTCCTGGTTGGTGGCGCCGACGGTGATGGTCCAGCGATTGTTCTGGAAACTGTGCAGGTTGGTGTCGTCGCCGTATCCGTACGCGTTGCCGGCGGCCTGGACGATGATTGTGCCCAGCCCGCCGCGCCCGTTCGCCGCCGCGTTGAGGGTGGCGGTGCGGGCGGCTGCAAAGTCGGCGCTGCTGAAATTGTCGACAAAGGCGGAGTTGGGATCGTCGAAAAAGAGGTTGCCGTAGCCCCAGCTGTTGTTCAGCACGTCGGCCTGCGTCGCCGCATGGTCGCGCGCATTCGCCGCCGCGGTCGGCAGCGTGTTGAAGAACAGGGGATCGTAATATGAGAGCAGGGTCGCGCCATAGGCGATGCCGACCGCGCCCGTGCCGTTGCGCTCGGCGGCGATGATGCCGGCGACGGCGGTGCCGTGATTGTCGTCGGCGGTCCGCGGCGCGCCGCCTGAGCCGCCGGTCGAGGCGTTGAAGCTGTGTGCCGTGTCGATGTTGTCGTTCAGGTCGGGATGGCCGAAGTCGATGCCCTGGTCGTGCACCGCGACGACGACGCCGGCGCCGGTATATTCGTCCCAGATAGTGCCGAGATTGATCCCCCAGGGCCCGGTGAGATGCCATTGCTGGGCATAGAGCGGATCGGTCGGAGCCGGCATGATGAAATATCCCGAGATGAAAATGCGGGAGGCCAGACTAGCAAGAAAACACGACAGGTCTGCGACGAAATGCCGGGAGCAGGGCGAACCGGGCCTGCCGGCGACGACACAATCCCTTGGTCCGGGAACCGCGCGCGGCTACACTATGTGGAGCTTCATAGACAGAAACCCGACCGATGACGATCACCGCCGACCAGCGCGCCGAGCTGGACCAGACCCGCGCCGCCACCTTCGCCACCCGCCGCGCCACGGTTCCGGCGCTGGAGGAGATCCTGTTCGAGCCGCTGCCCGTGCTCGATCACGGCTTCGTGCGGGTGATCGACTATATGGGCGACGATTCGGCGGTGGTGCAGGCGGCCCGGGTCTCCTATGGCCGCGGCACCAAGAAGGTGTCGGAGGATGAGGGGCTGATCCGCTATCTGATGCGGCACTGGCACACCACGCCATTCGAGATGTGCGAGATCAAGTACCACGTCAAGCTGCCGATCTTCGTCGCCCGGCAGTGGATCCGGCACCGCACCGCCAATGTGAACGAGTATTCCGCGCGCTACTCGATTCTCGACCGGGAGTTCTATCTGCCGGCGCCGGAGCATCTGGCGGCGCAGTCCAGTGCCAACCGCCAGGGCCGCGACGCGGTGCTGCAGGGCGAGGAGGCGTCGCAGGTGCTCGACCTGCTGCGTGAGGATGCCGAGCGCTGCTGGCGCGATTATGCCTGGATGCTGAACGAGGAGATCGACGGGGCCGAGCCGGTCGACCCGAATCGCCAGGGCCTGGCGCGCGAGTTGGCGCGGATGAACCTGACGCTCAACACCTACACCCAGTGGTATTGGAAGACCGATCTGCAGAACCTCATGCATTTCCTGAGGCTGCGGGCCGACCCGCATGCGCAGTACGAGATCCGGGCCTATGCCGACGTGATGCTGGACGCGATGGAGCGGTGGGTGCCGGCGACGACCCGGGCGTTCCGCGACTACCGGATGAACGCGGCGACGATCTCCGCGCCCGGCCTCGACGTGCTGCGCCGGCTGCTGGCGGGCGAGGCGGTGGCCCAGCCGGACAGCGGCCTCAGCCCGCGCGAATGGCGCGAGCTGATGGCGGTGCTGGGCCGGACGGCCTGAGAGACCGCTTGTAAATGCTACTGGCGCGGCCGTCTGGCGGCGGTTTCTGCGCTTCCGGTGCTCACGGACTCAAACGTCCGCTGCGCGCCGGGTCTCGAAACCACCGCCAGCCGACTCACGCCAGCGCATTTCCAAACGGTCTCTGACGCCCGCGTGAATTCCTATGAATCGGTCTTCAGGCCGCGCTGCCTGGCGGCCTGGGTGACGTCGGCCTTGATGTCGTCGCCGTTGGTCGGCCATTTCTGCGCCAGCAACTGGTCGACCATCTGCTGCTGCGCGCCCTTGTCGCCGCCCAGCGCGTCGAGGGCGTGGTTGATCACGAGGCTGCGCGTGTGGGCCGAGCCCTCGGCGGCATAGTCGTAGCCGACCAGATCGAAGGTGGCCTGGACGAAGTCGTCCTGCGGCACCGAGTTCAGATAGGTCCCGACATCGGCGTCGATCGCATCCCATTGCTGCATCGCCGTGCCGGAATCGGCGTTGGCCGCGTGGTTGGCGCGGGTCTCGAGGCTTTGGGCGAAGGCGTCGCGGCCCTCGGGCCCCAGCGCCGCGGCGCCCTTGGCGGTGGGGCCGGGGATCGCCACGGCCTGGCCGGCATAGATCAGATCGTCATCCGGGAAGGCGTTCTCGTTGGTGGCCTCGCCGAAGGGCGAGCCGACCTGATGCGTCATCGACCAGATCGAATCGCCCTTCTCGACGATCACGAACCGCATGTCCGAGGCATCGGTGGTGCCGTTGCGCTGCATCGCGGCCTGGACCGCCGCCTGCCATTGCTGCTGCTGCCCGGTGGGGACGTAGGTCGTGACGCCGTTCTCGACCTTGACCATGCGCCCGTCCTTGTCGACCTCAATCGCCATGCCGGCCTCCATCCGTTCCATCGGGGGCAGGACCTTAAGCGACAGGCCTCTTCGGGAAGATGACGGTTCGGTGAAGATCTCCATCGTTTAGGAAATATAGGATCAAAATCATAAACAGAGCGCGCCGTCCTCTTTGTCATACAAACGAAATAACGGCGTCATGCAATTTTTCTAGTCTTGCCGACCGGTCAACGAAGGCGGCGGGACGTCATGCTGAAGCCGATCGAGCGCAATCCCCGTCCGGTCACCCCGGTCCGGCCCAACACCGATCCCGACTTCCAGGCGGCCGTCCGCCGGGCCCTGGCCGCCCGTGCCACGGCCGAAGGGCGCCCGCCCGAATCGCATGGCTACGAGACGGCCGGGGAGGTACGCCCCGGTGACACGCTGACGGGGCTGGTCGGGCCCGACGGCGTCGCCAACAACCGGCAGTTCCCCGACCCAGACCTGATCCATCCCGACGAGATCTATTTCCAGCAGGGGCCGTCGCCGGTCGGCGCCCAGACGGAAGGCGTGATCGACACCGCGCTGACCTATGACCGCACGCACGATCCGGCCTCGGCCGACAGTCAGCGAAACTGGGATGCGGTGCAGTCGGCGATCGCCGGCGAGCTGCGCCAGACCGTCCATCTCGGCACCGACGGCAAGCTCGACCTCACCGCCGACCAGCAGGCGAAACTGCAGGCGCTCAACAGCTGGGCGGTCGGCACCGACCGGCTGTCGCTGGAGACGCAGCAGGCGCTGACCCAGGTCGATGGCGAGGTGCAGCAGCAGTCGCGGACCCAGGCTCTCGACCAGACGATCACCGCGATCCAGGGCAATCTCGACCAGGTCAAGCACAAGCTCGACGACCAGGGCTTCGTCCGCAAGGGCTGGGGCTGGATCACGCCGGGCAAGAGCGCGGGGGAGGAGTTCCGCGACTTCCTGCAGGACAAGCTCGACGATGTGAAGGAGATCAAGGCGAACGACAGCGGGCTGCCGGAGGCGCAGTACCAGCAGAAGGTGACCGCCGTCCTCGGCAATTTCGACGCCGAGTTCAAGGACCATGCCGAGGACATGGAGGACAGCGACAAGACCTGGGACACGATCGGCGAGGTCGGCCGGGTCGTCGCGGCCACCACCGTCGGCATCATCACCACGGCGGCGACCGGCGGCAACGTCGTGGCCGGCTTCGCTGCGGGTTTCGGCACCTATCAGCTGATCGACACCGTCGGCGACGTCAGCGCCGTGGTCCAGGGCAAGGACATGTATGCCGATGGCCATAGCTCGCTGCTCGGCTTCGGCATGGACGCGGCCGGCTGGGACGGCGACAAGGGCGACGGCCTCGGCGTCACCTGGGACCACGCCAAGGCGACGCTGAAGGACACCGCGATCGACGCGGTGTCGTCGATCAGCACCGCCGGGGCGACCAGCGCGGGCATGAGGGTCAGCGCCGCCGTGGGCACCAGGCTCGCCGGCACGGCGCTGCCGGCTCTCGGCTCGCGGGTCGTCGCCACTTCGGCCGCCGGCACGGTCGGCCAGGTGGTGAACGGCACCGGCCAGCTCGCCACCGAAGCCACGCGGCTGGCCTTCGACGACAAGCTGTTCACCGGCGAAGGCGGGCAGCACATGCTGGATTCCGCCAAGACCCAGGGCATCTACCTGGCAACGGCCCCGGTGACCGGCGCGGTCTCGGGCGCGATCCCGATCCAGCGCGTGGTCAGCCCGGCGGCGACCGGCACGACGCAGGCGGCGGCAGCCGATGTCACCCGCCTGTCGCGCCTTGGCCTGACGGCCCAGTTCGGCAACGATGTGGGCAGCAATCTCGGCGGGGCGGAGCTGGTGGCCCAGCTGACCGAAGGCCGCCACATGAACCGCGACGAGGCGATCTCGGCGGTGATGGGGGCCCTGCCGGGCACTGCCCAGAACGTCGCCATGCACCCCGACATGATGCAGCGCGTCGCCGACCGCCGCGACATGCTGGAGGCCAATGGCGGGGTGCGGAACAAGGATGACGTCCCCGGCCTGTGGGCGTGGCAGGGCAAGATCCCGGAGTTCCGCCTGGGCGCCCAGGTCCGGCTCCTCGGCAATGCGGACCCGGTCACCGGCCTGGTCGACGGTGCCCCGCAGATCGGCCAGCCGACCCTGGCCTCCGCCGGCGGCGCGGTCAGCACCAAGATGAACGTCCGGGCGATCGGCCAATCCGTCATCGACAGCCTGGTGGCGCGGTCGACCAGGCCGCTGCGGCTGACGCTGGGCAAGGAGCTGACGGTATCGCAGCGGCCCCGCGAGTACCGCAACATCACGGGCAAGGAGGCGGGGCTGTCGCCCACGTCCAACCAGACGGTCCTGCAGATCAAGGGCAAGACCGTGCTGGACCAGGGCCAGGCCGACCTGCTGGCGACCGATCCCGCCGTGGTCAAGGCGGATTTCGTGCCGACGATCCAGGGCGTGCGGGCGGTCGGCGAGGCGGCCGACGGCAGCGGCACGGTGATGGAGCTGAGCTGGAACGCCATGCTGCCGGACGCGCAGCAGGTCACGCTGCGGCCGGGTGAGATGGACCTGCTCGGCACCGTCGCCGGGCGCGACGCCCCCGCCGATGCGTTCGTCGCGGTGCCGCGCGACATCAGCTTCACCAAGCTGATGGAGGAGCAGAAGGCGGGGCTGCGGCCGCGCGTCTGGACCAACTTCATCCCGGTGCTGAACAAGGTCTGGCGCGTCGGGGGAGAGCGGCGGCCGGAGGACAACATCACCGTCACCATCCCTCAGGGCACCAAGCTGTCGCGCCAGGCCTGGGACCAGATGCAGGCCACCTATGAGCGCGTGTCGATGCGGACCCGGATCGTGGTGGATGACTCGACCAGGCAGCTTCTGCTGGATTCGGAGCCTGACCTCGCGACCATCCAGGGCCTGGTCGGGACGGGCAAGATCGACCCGAAAGCCGCGCAATCCTACGTGCCGGGCCGCGCCAGCGGCATGCGCCTGTCGGCGGTCACCGGCAAATATGCCGAGGAGCATGTCGACCTGCTGACCGGCAAGGAATACCAGTGGCACCGCGACGCGGCCAATACCGACTTCATCTTCAACGATCGCTACCCGACCGAGAGCATCCCCGGCCTGCCCGACAGCCTGCCCAACCCCGACCAGGCGGCCTCGAACGCCATCTACAGGGCCCGGTCCGACGGCGCAGGCGATGGCACGACGCCGCTGGTGCGCGGCGTGCCGTCCAAGGTCAACATGTACCGCCGGCTGGCCGGGCCGATGGCTTCCTTCGTCGCGGAGGCGACCCGGTTCACCGCATCCTTCAAGCTGCCGACCCTCCGGCTGCCCTTCGTTCCGGTCGCCGCTTCGCTCGAGTTCCGCGGCCAGGTCAAGATCGACCCGCCGGGCAAGTCGAAGCAGACGCCGCGCGGGGTCTCCAGCGCGGTGCGGAACAGCGAGACCCTGGTCCACACCTATACCGCGGCCGACGGATCGACGAAGCAACTGCCGGTCCCGGGCTGGCTCGATTCCTTCCTGACATGGTCGAAGCAGGGCCAGGGCGTGCTGTTCCCCGAGGGCGGGGTCCATGCGATGAAGCAGTATCTGAAGGATCTCCACGGCCTGCCGACGACGCCGCAGCAGCGGCAGGCCTTGGTGGATTTCCGCCGGACCGTGCTGCCGAAGCTCGGCAACGAGACCCTGACGACGCCGGAAACGGCCCAGGCGATTCGCGACTTCCTCGAGGGCCAGGCCAAGCCGGTCGGCGCCTCGACGCCGGACAACCCGATGCCCATGTGGACCCAGGCGCACCAGGCCGGCGGCACACCCTGAGGTCCGCCGGCGGTCAGCCGTGGTCGATCAATCCAGGTCTATGACGGGCCGGCTGCACAGGTTGAGGCTCCAATACTCGGCTTCGGCGCCGTCGTCCTGGCGCACCTTGACATCGAAATAGCAGCCGCCGCGCAGATCCTCGGTCGAAATCCGGGCGGACGAGCCGGGCGCCAGCGGCGTCGCGCGCAGCCGGTTGTAGCCCCAGGAGCTCTCGAAATCGGGCGAGACGCGCAGGTCGTCGATGGTGACGCTGCGCCGGTTCTGGATCTCGACCGAATCCGGCAAAGCCTGGGCCAGCGCCGCAGCCGGCAACCCGGCTACGGCCGCGGCAAGGGCCGCGATCCGGCAGAAACGTCGCATTGCTCTCCCACTCCGAGGGCGGGCGTCGGGTCCTGTCCCAGTGCCGCGATCGCGCCCGTTATCGGATCGATTTGTGGCGAGGTGGTGACGCCGTGACGCCGGTCACTCGATCACGATCCGCGGAGCGGCCGGACCGGCGCCGGAGCGCAGCTTGTCCCACACCCGGGCGGCGATGCCGCGATAGGCCGCGGAATGCGGGCTGTCCGGCGCCGAGACCACGATCGGGTGCCCGGAATCCGAGGTCTCGCGGATGGCGATGTCGAGCGGGATCTCGCCCAGGAAATCGCAGCCCAGCTTCTCCGCCTCGGCCCGGGCGCCGCCATGGCTGAAGATGTCGGTGCGGTGGCCGCAGTTCGGGCAGCAGAAATAGCTCATGTTCTCGATGATCCCGAGCACCGGGACATCCACCTTGCGGAACATGTTCAGGCCCTTGCGGGCGTCCAGCAGGGCGATGTCCTGCGGCGTCGATACGATCACCGCGCCGGCCAGCGGCACCTGCTGCGCCATGGTCAGCTGGGCGTCGCCTGTGCCCGGCGGCATGTCGACCACCAGCACGTCGAGCGTGCCCCAGTTGACGTCGCGCAGCATCTGCGACAGGGCCGACTGCACCATCGGGCCGCGCCAGATCATCGGCGTCTCCTCGTCGATCAGGAAGCCGATCGACATCACCTTCAGCCCGTAATTCTCCTTCGGGTCCAGGCTCTTGCCGTCGGGCGAGGCGGGCTTGCCGGTGATCCCGGTCATCCGCGGCATCGACGGGCCGTAGATGTCGGCGTCGAGCAGCCCGACCTTGAGGCCGAGCGCCGCAAGGCCGAGGGCGAGGTTGACCGCGGTGGTCGACTTGCCGACGCCGCCCTTGCCCGAGGCGACGGCGATGATCGAGCCGATGCCGGCGATCGGCAGCTTGCGGCTTTGTGCCCCACCCGGAGCGGCGGGGCGAGGCGCAGCGGCTGAAGCGGCGGCAGGAGCCGTGGCGCCGGCACCGCGATGGGCGGTCAGGACCGCGGTCACCGACAGCACGCCCGGGAGCGCCGCCACGGCCTTCTCCGCAGCCTGGCGCAGCGGCTCCAGCGCTGGGCCGCGCTGGGGATCGAC
>JAEKLZ010000078.1 GCA_019508225.1 Inquilinus limosus
CTCGGCCTGCATGTGCGGGCGACGCCGATGGACCTCGGCACCTATCTGTTCAACCGCCACGCCATCCAGCACCGCTTCTGCCGGAACTGCGGCATCCACGTCTTCGCCGAGGACACCGCGCCGGGGACGGACCGGTCGGCCTACATCAACATCCGCTGCCTCGAGGATGTCGACTTTGCGGCGGTGCCGGTGCACCAGTTCGACGGCCGGTCGATGTAGCGGCTCAGTCCCGGTCCAGCCCCGGAATGGCCGGCAGGGCGGCGGCCAGGTGGTCGACGAAAGCGCGGACCCGGCGCGGCACGAAGCGGCCTGAGGGATAGACCGCGTGCACCTCCAGGGGCGCATAGGCATAGGCGCCCATCACCCTTACCAGATCGCCGCTGTCCAGCAGCGGCTGCACCAGCGGCAGCTGGACGCCGCCGACGCCGATGCCGGCGCGGATCGCCTCGATCAGCACGAAGGCGTTGTTGGCCAGGAAGCGCGATGGCACCCGCACCTCCAGCGTCCCGTCCGGGCCGACCAGCGGCACCGCGTCGCCCGCCGCCGCCCAGCTGAAGCGGACATGCGGGTGGCGCGCCAGATCCTCCGGCGTCTCAGGGCTGCCATGGGCGGCGACGTAGTCCGGCGACGCCACCAGGATCCGCCGCAGCGTCGCCAGCCGGCGCGCCACCAGGCCGGGCGAGGCCAGGGCGCCGAGGCGGATGGCGACGTCGACGGCCTCGCCGATCAGGTCGGCATAGCGGTCATCGGCGATCAGCTCGACCGTCAGCTCCGGATGGCGCCGCTGGAAGCCGATCAGGATCGGCGCCAGATGCGCCTGGCCCAGCCCGGCCGGGGTATGCACGCGCAGGCTGCCGCTCAGGGTGTCCGACGCCTCGGCCAGCCCGTCCTCGGCCTCGGCCACCGCCTCCAGGATGCGGCGGGCCTGGGCGTGATAGCGTTCGCCCGCCTCGGTCAGCGCCAGGCGGCGGGTGCTGCGGTTCAGCAGGCGCACGCCCAGCCGCCGCTCCAGCGCCGCCACCTGCTGGCTGACCGCCGGCTGGGTCAGGCCGAGCGCCCGCGCCGCCGCCGACAGGCTGCCGAGCTGCGCCACCCGCACGAAGGTGGCCATGGTGGCGAAGCGGTCCATGCGGCGATCATCTCAAAGCAAAGCTTATGGATGATAGTCTATCCGGCCTCCTATTCAATCTGTTAGCAATGAATGATCTCTAGGCCAGGACAGTGGCATGGAGAGAGCGATGGACCGGAAGACGGCGCTGGTGGTCGGGGCGCAGGGGGTGATCGGCCGCAACCTGGTGGAGCATCTCGCGGGGCTGGAGGATTGGCAGGTGATCGGCCTGTCGCGCCGTGGCGGCGAGGCCGCGGGCCGCGTCCGGCACATCGCGGTCGACCTGCTCGACCCCGCCGATGCGCGCGACAAGCTGGGCGGCCTGCGCGAGGTCACCCACATCTTCTACGCCGCGTTCCAGGACCGGCCGAGCTGGGCCGAGCTGGTGCCGCCGAACCTGGCCATGCTGGTCCATGCGGTGGAGGCGGCGGAGGCGCCGGGGCTGCGCCATGTCAGCCTGATGCAGGGCTACAAGGTCTATGGCGGCCATCTCGGCCCGTTCAAGACCCCGGCGCGGGAGGACGACCCCGGCCCGATGCCGCCGGAGTTCATGATCGACCAACTGGCTTGGCTGCGGCAGCGCGCCGCCACGCGGGGCTGGGGCTGGTCGGCGATCCGCCCGGCGGTGGTCGGCGGCACGGCGCTGGGCAACCCGATGAACCTGGCCGTCGCCATCGCCGTCTACGCGTCGATGGCGAAGGAGTTGGGCCTGCCGTTCCGCTTCCCGGGCAAGCCCGGCGCCTACGACAAGCTGCTGCAGATGACCGATTCCGGCCTGCTGGCCCGGGCCACGGTCTGGGCCGCGACCGACCCGCGCGCCGCCGGCCAGGCCTTCAACATCGCCAATGGCGACCTGTTCCGCTGGACCGATCTGTGGCCGCGCCTGGCCCGGTTCTTCGATCTCGATGTGGCGCCGCCGCTGCCGATGCCGCTCGACACGCTGATGGCGGACAAGGAGCCGCTGTGGCGGTCGATGATCGACCGGCACGGCCTGGCGCCGACCCCGTATCGCGACGTGTCGTCCTGGCGCTTCGCCGACTTCATCTTCGGCCTCGACTACGACATGTTCGG
Source organism: Inquilinus limosus (assembly GCA_019508225.1). Lineage (GTDB taxonomy): Bacteria > Pseudomonadota > Alphaproteobacteria > DSM-16000 > Inquilinaceae > Inquilinus > Inquilinus limosus_D. The sequence continues at coordinate 2,180 of JAEKLZ010000078.1, forward strand.
CGACACCACCAAGTCGCGCCTGTTCGGCTTCCATGACACGGTCGACACCGAGGCGATGCTTCTGAAGATCTTCCAGGACCTGCGCCGCCGCCGGATCATTCCGTAGCGGCTTGCCACGATCTCCGGAACGGACGAGGATTGAATGTTCCTGGATCGTTCCGGAGGCGCGGCATGGATGGGCTCGAAACCTTCATCGTCCGGGCCGGCCGCCTCCTATGTCGGCGGCGGCGCGGTCCGGCCATCCTCCCGCCCGGGTTCGCACGATGTCGGACACGATGAGGGCGAATGGCGCTATCTCGACAGCTACTATGGCGGCACTGATTTCCTGGGGCAGGAGGCGGTGTGGCGGGCCGGCACGCCGGCCTGGGTCATGAACTATTACGGCCGGATCCTGCGCCCCGATCTGACCGATGCTGCCACGGCCGGCGCGGTGATCAAGCAGAGCCTGTCGGCGCTGTACCGCGAGGGCCGCTTCCTCGGCGGCTTCGAGCACCGGGTCGGCCGCTACCGCTACATCGATGCCAGCGACGGCACGGTCGGGTCCTTCACCGGGCTGGAGAGGATTCTGGTCGACGGAATCGAGGTCTATCGCCTCGACTATCACGGCGGGCTGGTGCGGGCTTAGCGGGCCTCATCGTTCCATCCGCGCCGCGATGCCGTCGAGCAGCAGGCCGAGGCCGAAATCGAACGCCGCATCCGGGTCGGCGTCGCGCACCGCCGCCATGCCCTCGGCCAGCCGCGGATAGCCGGCCAGCTCCGCGGCGGACATGCGCTCGCCCTCGCGCTCGCCGGCGTCGGCGGCCTCGGCCTGCTCCTCCAGCACCCAGCCGACCACGTAGCGGCCGATGGCGATCTCGGCGCGCAGCGCGTCGGCCGGGCTGAGGCCCTGCGCGCACAACAGGGCGGTCTCGGATTCGACCGCGGCGAATTCCGCCGGCTCGGGCCGGGTGCCGGCATGCAGCCGGGCGCCGTCGCGCCGCGCCAGCAGCCCCCGGCGGAACCGACGCGCATCCTCGGCGATCCATTCCCGCCAATCGGCGCCGGGGTCGGGCGGCTGATCCATCCCGGCCTCCTCCATCATCGCCTTGGCCATGGCGTCCAGCAGGGCGCGCTTGTTCCGGAAGTGCCAGTACAGCGCCGGCGACTGCACGCCCAGCTTCTCGGCCAGGCGGCGGGTGCTCAACCCGTCGATGCCGACCTCGTCCAGCAGATCCAGCGCCGTCCGGATCACCACGTCCCGCTGCAGCTTCATCGCCCACCTCCATCGGCATCCCTTTCCCTTTTCGTCATTCCCGCGAAAGCGGGAATCTCTCGCCGATCAGGCCGCGACGAGATCCCCGCTTTCGCGGGGATGACGATGGAGGAGAAGCGGAACCGTCCCTATGCCCCCCTTGACAGCCTATCCACAATCAGATCCTTATCACTGATAAATTTATCACCGATAAGGATTCTCCATCATGGTCTCCATCGCCCCGGCCGCGGCCGCAAAGCTGGAGAAAATCCCGGCCGCGCTGTGGCGCCAGGCCGCGATCCTGGTCGGCGGCGGCTTCCTGTCGCGGCTCACCACCTCGATCGTGAACATCGGCCTGACACCGATGGGCGCCGGCTTCGGCGTGTCGCTCGACACCATGCAATGGGTGGCGACCGGCTATCTGCTGGCCCTGGCCGCCGCGATCCCAATCTGCAGCTGGGCGGCGCGGCGGGTCGGGCCGACCCGGCTGTGGTTCGTCAGCCTGACCCTGTTCACCGTCGCGTCGGTCGCCTGCGCCCTGTCGGCCACGGCCGGGCAGCTGATCGCGGCGCGGGTGCTGCTGGGCCTGTGCGGCGGTCTCTTGGTGCCGGTCGGGCAGATGCTGCTCGGCATGGCCGCCGGGCCGGGGCGGATGGGCCGGATGATGGGGACGATGGGCCTCGTCGTGGTGCTGGCCCCGGCGATCGGCTCCACCGTCGGCAGCGCGCTCCTGGCCTGGCAGGGCTGGCCCTGGCTGTTCTGGATCAACGTGCCGGTCGGCCTCGCGGCGCTGCTGGCCGGTTGGCGCTGGCTGCCGCGGGTGGAGGGAGGCCAAGTCGGCCCCGCCGGCCGCCTCGACCTCCCCGGCCTGGTGCTGATGACCCTCGGCCTGCCGCTGATGACCTGGGGCGTCGTCGCCATCGCCCAGGCCGGCGGCTTCGGCGCCGCGGCGGCCGATGGCGCGCTGCTGCTGGGCCTGGCCCTGGTCGCCGGCTTCGTGCTGCGGGCGCGGCGGATGGAGGCGCCGCTGATCCGCATCGGCCTGCTGCGCGAGCGCATCTTCGGCTCGGCCGGGCTGATCCTGCTGTGCGGCGGCTTCACCGTGTACGGGGCGCAGATCGCGCTGCCGCTCTACTACCTGCTGGTGCGGCACGAGACGGTGTTCATGACCGGCCTCCTGATCCTGCCGCAGGATCTCGGCATCGCCCTGGCCATGCCGCTGAGCGGGCGGCTGGCGGACCGCTTCGGCGGCGGCCGGCTGGTGGTGGCCGGCGTCATCCTGACCGTGCTCGGCACGGTGCCGCTGGCCTTCCTGGGGGCCCATACCAGCTATCTCTGGCTCTCCGCCGTGCTGGCGCTGCGCGGCTTCGGCATGGTGCTGTCGGGCATGCCGGCGATGACGGCGGCCCTGGCCTCGCTGCCGAAGGAGCGGGTGCCGGACGGGGTGCCCCTGCTGAACATCCTCGACCGCACCGGCGCCTCGATCGGCGCGGCGCTGGCGGTGGCGCTGTTCGGCCTGTTCCTGCCACCCGGGCCGGCCTATCCGATGGGGGCGCTGGCCGCCTTCGACGCCACGCACGCCATCCTGGCGCTGGTCGCGGCGCTGCCGCTGCTGCCCGCGCTGATGCTGCTGCGGGCCGAGCGGCGGGGCTAGCGAGCCCGGCCGCGGCGCTGCTGCGGCCGGCGGCGGTCTGGCCGCGGACCCGCGGGTCGGGGCCGGTCCGGCTGGGTGGCGCGGTAGCGCTCGAGCATCCGGGCGAAGCTGGCGAGGAGGGCGGTCTCGATCTCCGGCCGCCCTTCCAGCCGGCTCAGCAGGAAGGCCGAGGATTCCAGCGTCGACAGCGCCTCGTGCCGCGGCTCGCGCCGCAGCTTGCCGTACAGCGACGGGCGCTGCGGCTTCAGCGCGATGCGCCGGCCCTTCAGCATCCAGGCATTGCGCCACCACAACGTCTTGGCCTGGCTCCAGGTGCCGTCCAGCACCACCACGCCTTCGATCTCGTCCAGCGCCGCCTCCTGCTCGGGCAGCGGCGCGCCCTTCCTGTCCAGCACCACCAGCTCGCGCCCCGGCGGGAAATCCTCCGGCCGCATCGAGCCGAGATACAGCACTGCCCAGCGCTTCGGGTCGGCCGGCCGGCCCAGCGCCGCGGCCAGGCTGGGCCAGGACAGGCCGATCTTGAACACGGCGTCGGTCAGGTGCAGGGCGGTCAGTCGGGCGGTGCCCAGCTCCTTCGCCTGCTCCTGCGGATGCTGCAGGATCAAGAGGCCGATCCGGTTCTCGATCGGCACCACCGTGTCGCAGACGCACAGCGCCACCGGCTTCAGGCAGCGCGGGCACTCATCCTCCGCCGCCACGGGCTCGGGGGCGAGGTCGTCGGTGTCGAGGGGATCGGTCATGCCGTGTTGAACCGCAGTCCCGGCGCGCTGGCAAGCGGGGATCGATCGAGACACGGGCGTCAGCCCTGGCCGGCTACAGCCAGCCCCAGCGCTTGAACCGCCAGTACAGGAAGCCGCACAGGCCGGCGATCACGCCCAGCACCACGAAATAGCCGTAGGGCAGGCGCAGCTCCGGCATGTTGTCGAAATTCATGCCGTAGATGCCGGCGATCGCGGTCGGCACCGCCAGGATCGCGGCCCAGCCGGCGAATTTGCGCTGCACCTGGTTCTGGCGCGAGGCCTCCAGCAGCAGCCCGGCCTCGAAGGTGTGGGTGACGATCTCGCGCAGCGCGTCGATATCGTCGCTGACCCGCTTCACATGGTCGGCGACGTCGCGGAAATAAGGGTGCATCGCCTCGTCGATGCATTCGGACTCGGTGTGCTCCAGCTGCTTGCACACCTCCGCCGTCGGGGTGACGGTGCGGCGGATCACCAGCAGCTCGCGGCGCAGCGCATGGATGCGCTCGATGTCGGCGGCGGTCAGCGGCGCCTTCAGCACCCGCTGCTCCAGCGCCGTCACCTCGACCTCGATCGCGTCGACCACCGGCGTGTAGTTGTCGACCACGAAGTCGAGGATCGAATACAGCACGAAGTCCTCGCCGTGCTTCAGCAGCGCGGGGCTGGCCTCCGCCCGCTCGCGCACGGTGGCGTAGGAGGAGGACGGGCCATGCCGCACCGAGACCACGTAGCCGGGGCCGACGAAGATGTGGGTCTCGCCGAACTCGGTCGCCTCCATCTCCCGGTGCGCGGTGCGCAGCACCACGAACAGCCCGTCGCCATAGGTCTCCAGCTTCGGCCGCTGATGCGCGTTCAGCGCGTCCTCGACCGCCAGCGGGTGCAGCCCGAATTGCTGCGCCAGGTCGCGCAGCTCGGGCTCCTTCGGCTTGCGGATGCCGATCCAGACGAAATGGCCGGGCTTCTCCGCCCAGGCCCGGCCTTCCGACAAGTCTATATCGGCTACCCGCCGCCCCTCGGCATAGGCGGCTGCCGCGATCACACGACCCAAGGCGTTCCTCCGGTTCCGGCGCCGGCCGCACGATAGCACGGCGCCACTGCACCGCCAGCCGGGGCGCCGCGCCCAAAGCCGGAAGAAATTGAGATTCTACCTTCATCGACAATTGTAACAAGTTGATGTTACGTTGATTCGCAATTCGGGCCGACCGTCCGAAGACCGTGGCTCAAGACGGTGCAATGCCTGCCGGAACATGCAGACACTCGATTGCCGCTCTCCTTCTGGTTTCAGCGCTGGGGCTCGGCGGCTGCGGCTCTCTGCTGCATGAGGGCACGGCGGATCTCGCTGGCGTCGGCGGCGCGGCGGCCGCCACCGCCGTCACCAAGAATGCCCTGGTGGCGACCGGCATCGGCCTCGGTGTCCGCTCCGCCGCCAGCGCCGCGCTGCAATATGGCGAGCGCGAGGTGCACCAGGCCGAGCAGGACCGCATCGCCGCGGTCGCCGGCCCGCTCGCGGTCGGCCAGGTGGCGCGCTGGGACGTCGCGCATGACGTGCCGATCGAGGCGGACGAGCAGGGCCAGGTCACCGTCAGCCGGCTGATCGGCGCGCCGCCCCTGGCCTGCAAGGAGATCGTGTTCTCGGTCGAGGCCGAGAAGGACAAGGCCTTCTACGTCGCGATCATCTGCCAGAACGGCGAGAGCTGGAAATGGGCCTCGGCCGAGCCGGCCACGGAGCGGTGGGGATCGCTGCAGTGACCGGGCGGCGGCGCCGTCTGCCATGGCCCCTGCTGCCCGTGCTGCTGCTCGGCGGCTGCGCCAATATGGTGGCGGATGTCAGCGGCATCGCCACCGGGGGCACGGTCGGCGCCGTCACCGCCAACCCGATCGTCGGCTACAGCGTCGGCATGGGCACCCGGGCGGCGGTCGCGGCGGGGGTGAGATACGTGATGCGCGACCTGCACCAGGACGAGCAGGACGTGATCGCCGGCGTCGCCGGCGGGATGCGGGAGGGCGACACCCGGCTGTGGCGGATCGAGCACGACCTGCCCTTCGGCTATGCCGACGAGAACGGCGCGGTCCAGGTCACCCGCGCGATCGAGACACCGATCGCCAGCTGCAAGGAGGTCCTGGTCACGATCGAGGAGGGCGAGGGCGCCAAGGCCACCCGCACGATCGTCGTCGGCAGCGTCTGCCGCCAGGGCGAGACCTGGAAATGGGCCTCGGCCGAGCCGGCCGTGGAGCGCTGGGGGTATCTGCAGTAGGGCGATGCCAGTATCATGCAGTTCTTTGCGTGGTTGAATGCGCCTGCATTTCTCGGTTGCCATATTCGGAGCTCTGATTGTGGATCCCTCGTATCGCCATTGGCTTGAACGACAGAAGTACGATTCAGGCACGATCACGGCCCAGATGCATCGGGCGGATCGGGTCGAAAAGCACTACGGCGACCTGGACGATCACCATCGCAAGGATCAGTTGCGGGACGTCATCGAAGCCCTTCGCTACACCGCCGAAGACAAGCGGCGGGGCCGGCCGAACCCGTCAAAGACCCCTTTCGCTGGCGATACCTATAGCAATCTTGCCTCGTACAGAAACGCCGTGGAGCGATATCGGAAGTTCAAGGATGAGGTGGTCGCCGACCCGGAAGGGCTGACGGGCCACCCTTCGCAGGTCGTGGCGGTGTCGAAGGATGACGACATCTCCTCTCAGAGAATTGGCCTCGAGAGAGATCTCCAGGCGACGCTTCGATTGGCGATCCATAGACTTGAGGAGGGACTCGTCATCGTCGATGACGGTGCGGAGCGCTCCGTCGAATCGGGCTTTATCGACATCACGGCCCGAGATGCCTCGGGAGCCATCGTTGCCATCGAGTTGAAGGCGGGAACCGCCGGCCAAAGGGCGGTCGCCCAGTTGCTGAGCTATATGGGCGATCTGGCGCTTGAGGATCGCAGCCAGCTTGTCAGGGGCATTCTTGTCGCCGCGGACTTCGACAAACGGGCGAAGGCCGCCGCCCGTGTCGTACCCAACGTGATCCTACGGCGCTATGCCATCCAGTTCCATTTCTCGGAGGGCGGTGACGCCGGCTCCTGACCTCCGGCTGCCTAGAGGGAGAAGTGCGCCATGACCGCCGTCGCATGATCGCGGACCGCGGGCGGGCCGGAGGAGATCCAGCCCGCGAGCAGCGCTTGATAACTGCAGGCATGGAAGACGACTTCGTCGCCAGCGACCAGATCGGAGAAGCGGTCGATCTCGGCCCGATGCGTCTCGATATCGATCAGGGAAACTGTGCGCTTGTCTGGCCAGAAGGCGGGTTCGGCATAGAGATAGAAAAGCACGGGCTGCTTGCCGACCCGTTCCCCGCGATGGACTGACGTGCGTAGAGCGAAGGCGTGCTTTACCAGCTGGGCGGCATCAAGCCGCGCAAAGGTGGACGTCTGGTCACGGAGGCTGTCCCGGATTCGCTCATAACCTGTCATCGCCGCTCCCCAGACGGGCCGCCAGTAGGCATCGGAGAGGGGCACGGCCCCTTTTGGGCGAAACGGTTCATAGCGCTTCGATTCGATGCCAATCAGGGCCGTCGAGGTCTCGATCAACACGTCTAGGCATGGATGCCGCCCGCCGGACCAAGGAAAGCGCAGTAAGCCTTCCAGGCGGGCGGGAGACGCCGCTCGGCCCCAATCGCCTCCAGGCAGCGGCGGCAGGAGAGCGGCGCCCGCATCGGTCACGAAGAGGCCGAAGGTGTTGGCGGCCAGCGCAGCGGACGAGGCCGAGCTCAGGAACTTGCCGCTCTCGATCTCGTTGCCGGGCGCTGCCGCGTAGCAGGCCCGGATCGCTTCGACGGGCAATCCGGGCAGGAGGGCCGCGGCAATCGGATCAACCGGCACCAATGCCGGAGCGTCGTCCATGGGCGTCCCGTCACTCCCGCGGCATGGCGGCGATCATCTCGATTTCGACCCGGGCGCCGAGCGGCAGGGCGGCGACGCCGATGGTCGAGCGGGCCGGGTAGGGCGCCCGGAAATGGCGTTCATAGACCGCGTTCATGGCGCCGAAATCGTCCATGTCGGTCAGGAACACATTGACCTTCACCACCGCGTCGAAATTCAGGTCCGCCGCCTCCAGCACAT
>JAEKLZ010000169.1 GCA_019508225.1 Inquilinus limosus
CGCCGGCTGCGGCGGCGATCGCCTCGGCGCGGTCGCGCAGCTCCTCCAGCAAGTCGTCGATCATCGCCCGGCGGGCGGCGTCGTCGAACCCGGAGAGGTTGCGCTCCAGCGTCGCCGGGTCGAACTGGTATCGCGGACCGTTGCCGGCCATCCATTCCTCCACCACCCCTCCTTGATATCGCTTCGCGGGGCCGTGAGTTCCAGGCACGGAAACAAAACGACACGAACCCGGCTTGTATTCCGGAACGGCCGGTCCACATTTCAGCGATGGTTCATCCCGGCCGCCCTCGTGAATTCGACAAGGACGTCGCGCTCGACGCGGCGATGGCCCTGTTCTGGCGTCAGGGCTACGAGGCGACGTCGCTGGACGACCTGACGCGGGCGATGGATCTCAGCCGCAGCAGCTTCTACGGCTGCTTCGGCTCCAAGCATGACGTCCTGCTCGCGGCGATCCAGCGTTACAACGACTCGCGGTTCGCCCTGCTGGAGCAACTGGTGGCGGCCGAGCCGGACCCCGGCCGTGCCCTGCGTGACGCGGTCGCCGGGATCTCCACTTCGCGCGGCAGTCGCGAAGGCTGCTTCCTGATCAACAGCGCGGTCGAGCTGGCGCCGCACGACCCGGAGGTCGAGGCGCTGAGCCGCCGCCATCTGGACCGTCTGGAGGCGCTGCTGGCCGGGCTGATGGCGCGCCAGGCCGGCGGCGCGGCCGAGGCGATGGCCGCCCGGGCCCGCAGCCTGCTGGCGATCGCCTTCGGCGCCTGCGTGATGCACAAGGCGGGCACCACGCCCGCCGCGATCGATGATCTCCTGGCCGCCGCCGAACCGCTGATGCGGTAAGGCCGGCCCCGTCCTGCCTCTTTTTTCAGCCAATTATGGACCGATTGGTCCCGAATTGGCATCCAACCGGAGATACCGATGACTGTCCCGAAGCTGTTCACGCCGACCCGGATCGGCGACCTGGAGCTGCCGAACCGGATCGTGATGGCGCCGCTGACGCGCAACCGGGCCCAGCCCGACGGCGATGTGCCGCAGGCGCTGAACGCCGAATACTACGCCCAGCGCGCCACGGCCGGCCTCTTGATCTCGGAGGGCACGCAGATCTCGCCGGAGGGCAAGGGCTATGCCTTGACCCCGGGCATCCACAGCCCGGAGCAGGTGGCCGGCTGGCGGCTGGTGACCGATGCCGTGCACAAGGCCGGCGGCCGGATCGCAGCCCAGCTCTGGCATGTCGGCCGGATCTCGCACGCGGTGCTGCAGCCGGGCCGCGCGGCCCCTGTCGGCCCGTCGGCGATCGTCGCCGAAAACAGCCGGGTCTATGACGGCGAGGGCTTCATCCCGGTCTCGGCGCCGCGGGCGCTGGAGACGGCGGAACTGCCGCGCATCGTCGGCGACTACGCCCAGGCCGCGCGCAACGCCAAGGACGCCGGCTTCGACGCGGTCGAGATCGACGCCGCCAACGGCTATCTGCTGCACCAGTTCCTGGCCGATCGCACCAACAAGCGGACCGACGCCTATGGCGGCTCGATCGCCAACCGGTCGCGGCTGCTGCTCGAAGTGGCGGAGGCGGTGGCCGAGGTGTGGACGCCCGGCCGAGTCGGCGTCCGGCTGTCGCCCTTCTCCAGTTTCGGCGACATCGCCGACAGCGACCCGATGGCGACCTTCGGCCATGCCATCGAGGGGCTGAGCGGCCTCGGCATCGGCTTCCTGCACCTGGTCGAAGGCCAGACCGGCGGCACCCGCGAGCTGCCGCCCGGCGCCGATCTCCAGGCGCTGCGCCGGCTGTTCAAGGGCAGCTACATCGGCAACAACGGCTATGACCGCGGCCTGGCGATCGAGGCGGTGGAGAGCGGCCGGGCCGATCTCGTCGCCTTCGGCAAGCTGTTCATCGCCAACCCGGATCTGGTCGACCGACTGCGCCGTGACGCGCCGCTGAACACGCCGGACCAGACGACCTTCTATGGCGGCGACGCCCGCGGTTACACCGACTATCCGGCGCTGGAGAAAGCGGCGGCTTGATCTACCCCGCCTTCGGCGCCAGCACCGCGGCGGCGTCGCGGGCGGTGTCGACGCCGAGGGTGAAGCCGGCATAGAAGCCGATGCCCAGGCCGAAGATCAGGGCCCAGACGGCGAACCAGCGCATCCCGCGCAGGCGCTGCTGCAGCTTCTCGGTCTCGCTCATCGGCCCCCTCACATCGGCTCGGCCGACATCGCGGCCAGCTCATCGTCATCGGCGGTCTGCATCGCCCACAGCCGGGCGTACAGGCCGCCGCTGGCGATCAGCTCCGCATGGCTGCCGACCTCGGCCACGCGGCCGTGGTCCAGCACATAGATCAGGTCGGCGTTGCGCACGGTCGACAGCCGGTGTGCGATCATCAGCGTGGTGCGCCCGGCCATCAGCTGGGTCAGCGCCGCCTGCACCTGCCGCTCGCTCTCGGTGTCCAGCGCCGAGGTCGCCTCGTCCAGCAGCAGGATCGGCGCGTTCTTCAGCATCGCCCGGGCGATCGACAGGCGCTGCCGCTGCCCGCCGGACAGCTTCACCCCCTGCTCCCCGACCATGGTGTCGTAGCCCTTGGGCAGGCGCTGGATGAACTCGTGCGCCGCTGCCGCCTGGGCCGCGGCCTCGACCTCCTCCTGCGTCGCCGAGGGGCGGGAATAGGCGATGTTGGCGCGCACCGTGTCGTCGAACAGGGTCACTTCCTGGCTGACCAGCGCCATGTGGTCGCGCAGCGAATGCAGGGTCAGGGCGCGGACGTCGTGGCCGTCGATCGCGACCGTGCCCTGGGTGGCGTCGTAGAAGCGTGGGATCAGGTTCAGGATGGTCGACTTGCCGGCGCCGGACGGGCCGACCAGCGCCGCCGTCTTCCCAGCCGGCACCTCGAGCGTCACGCCGCGCAGTGCCGGGATCCTCGCGCTGTAGGAGAAGTGGACGTCGTCCAGGGTGATGCGGCCCCGGCACTCGGTCAGCGCCATGGCGTCCGGCGCGTCGCGGATCGCCGGCACCGAATCGATGGTCTCGAACACCCGCTCGGCCGCGGCGAAGCCGGAGGACAGGGTGTTGTGCAGGTTGGCCAGCCGCTTCAGCGGCTCATAGACCATCAGCAGCGCGGCGATGAAGGCGAAGAACGAGCCGGTGGTGCGCGACCCGGTGATGACCTCGTTGCCGCCGTAGAGGATGACGATGACGATGGCCACGCCCGACAGGATCTCCAGGATCGGGTTGGTCGCCGAGCTGACCCGCATCGCCTTCTGCCGCAGCCGTGAGACCTCGTTGATGATCTTGGCGGCGCGGCCGGTCTCGCGCTCCTCGGCGTTGTAGGCCTTGACGTGGCGGATGCCCTGGAAGACCTGGCCGAGATGGTTGTTCAGCGAGCCGTACTGGGTGAAGGTCTTGCCCGTGATCTTGCGGATTCGCCTGCCGATCTGCATCACCGGGATCACGGTCAGCGGGAAGATGATGAAGGTCACCGCCGCCAGCTCGATATCGGTGTAGAACATCACCCCGACCAGCGCGACCAGCGACAGCAGGTCGCGGCCGAAGCCGGTGATGCCGGTCGCCACCGCGCCGTACATCGACTGCACGTCATTGGTGAAGTGGCTGACCATCCGGCCCGAGGTGGTCTCATGGAACGCGGCGAGGTCGGCCCGCACCCGGTTTCGGAACATCCGCACCTGCAACTCGGCGATGATCAGCCGGCCGACATTGTTCAGGATCACCCCCTGGGCGTAGCCGGTGACGGCCTTGACCACGAAGATCACCATCACCGCGGTGGCCAATGGCCATAGCAGGGCGCCGTTCCTGTCGGTGAAGATGCCGTCGATGACCGGCTTCATCACCCATGCGGACGCCGCCGTCGCGGCCGCCGTCAACGCCATGCAGAACAGCGCCAGCGCCACCTTCGGCCAATGCGGCCGGATGTAGTTGCGCAGCAGGCGCTGGCTGATCTCGCGGTCGCTCAACCGCCGCGGCTGCGGCTTCTTGTCCTTGCGTTTGGCCAAGGTGATCCGGGTGCTGGTGTCTGGCGCGCCGTTAAACCACGCCCCCGGCTCCGCTTCAACCTTGCGGCCCGTTCCGCTCACCGGCACCATCATGCGACAAGGCCGGAGCACGGCCGGAGAAAGCCCGTGGGGAGACCGATATGACGGAGGCGTATGCCTCGGAACGCCCGAACGCCTGGGCCAAGCTGTACCCGCCTGCCGTCGACTGGAGCCAGCCGATCGAGCCGCGGCCTCTCTACGCCATCCTCGACGACGCCGTGGCGCGGTTCGCCGACCGCCCCTGCGCCACCTTCATGGAAAAGACCCTGACCTACGGCCAGATCGGGGACCTGGTCGCCCGCGCCGCCAAGGGCTTCCAGGCCGCCGGGATCGGCAAGGGCGACCGGGTCGGCCTGTTCCTGCCGAACTGCCCCTATTTCGTGATCTGCTACTTCGCGCTGCTGAAATGCGGCGCGGTGGTGGTCAACTTCAACCCGCTCTATGCCGAGCGCGAGCTGATCACCAACATCGACGACAGCGGCACCGAGCTGATGGTGACGCTCGACCTGGCGCAGCTGCACAACAAGCTGCTGCCGCTGCTGGGCCGCACCGCGCTGAAGCGCATCCTGGTCTGCCCGATGGCGGGCGTGCTGCCCTTCCCGAAGAACCTGCTGTTCCCGATCGTCAAGCGGCGCGAAGTGGCGAAGGTCCCGAAGGACGGCCGGCACCTGCGCTGGAATGACCTGGTGCGCAACGACGGCCGTTTCGCACCGGTGCCGATCGCGCCGGCGGAGGATCTGGCGGTCCTGCAATACACCGGCGGCACCACCGGCACGCCCAAGGGGGCGATGCTGACCCATTTCAACCTCTACGCCAACGCGGTGCAGGCCGGCTGCTGGTTCGAGGGCATGGTCCCCGGCCAGGACCGGATGCTGGCGGTGCTGCCGTTCTTCCACGTCTTCGCCATGACCGTGGCGATGAACCTGGCGATCTGGGCGGGGGCGGAGATCGTCATGCTGCCGCGCTTCGAGCTCGAGACCGTCATGAAGACGATCCACGACAAGAAGCCGACGCTGTTCCCGGCGGTGCCGACCATCTACACCGCGATCGCCAACTTCCCGGAGCGCGGCAAGTACGACCTGTCCTCGCTGAAGCGCTGCATCTCCGGCGGGGCGCCGCTGCCGGTCGAGGTCAAGCACGCCTTCGAGGCGGCGACCGGCTGCAAGCTGGTCGAGGGCTACGGCCTGTCGGAAAGCTCGCCGATCGCCACCTGCAACCCGCTGTTCGGCGTCAACAAGACCGGCTCGATCGGCATCCCGCTGCCGCAGACGGTGATCGAGATCGTGTCGCTGGAGGACCGCACCACGGTGATGCCGACCGGCGAGCGCGGCGAGGTCTGCATCCGCGGGCCGCAGGTGATGAAGGGCTACTGGAACCGGCCGGAGGACACGACGGACGTGCTGCGCAACGGCCGCCTGCACACCGGCGACGTCGGCACCATGGACGAGGACGGCTATACCTTCATCGTCGACCGGATCAAGGACATGATCCTGTGCTCCGGCTTCAACGTCTATCCGCGCAATGTCGAGGAGGCGATCTACCTCCATCCGGCGGTCGAGGAATGCATCGTCGCCGGCCTGCCGGACGCCTATCGCGGCCAGACGGTGAAGGCCTACATCAAGCTGCGCACCGGCCACAGCCTGACCGCCGAGGGGCTGGTCGAATTCCTCAAGGACAAGCTGTCGCCGATCGAGATGCCGAAGCTGGTCGAGTTCCGCGACACGCCGCTGCCGAAGACCCTGATCGGCAAGCTGTCGCGCAAGGCCGTGCTGGAGGAGGAGGCCGCGAAGGCCGCGGCGGGCACGCCGGAATCGGCGGCGCGCACGGGGACGTGAGCGCTTCCGGTTGACCCGGACCTCCGACCACGCTACTTTACGTTTACGTAAACGGCATGCAGCAACGCGGTCGGAGGCACGGCGCCATGGAGGCGGATACCAGGGAGAAGGCGGAGGTCGAGCGCAGCTACTCGATCGGCGATCTGGCCGCGGCCTTCGACATCACCCCACGCAGCATCCGGTTCTATGAGGATGAGGGCCTGCTGTCGCCCGAACGGGCCGGCCTGACCCGCATCTACAGCCATCGCGACCGGGCCCGCCTGGCCCTGATCTGCCGCGGCAAGCGGCTCGGCTTCTCCCTGGCCGAGATCAGGGAGTTCCTCGACCTCTACGACCGCGAGCATGGCCAGGTCGAGCAGATGACCTTCTTCCTCGGCCGCGCCCGGTCCCGGCGCGCCGCCCTCGAGGGCCAGCTGGTCGATGTCCAGCAGACGATCGAGGACCTCAGGGGCATCGAGGACGAGATCACCACCTTTCTGAAGCGGGAAGGCGCGCTGCCGGAAGGCTGAGCCGCCGCCCAACCGCGGGCGCGGCCCGCGACAAGAAAAGCTGAGGAGCCTGAGACCATCATGGACAAGAGCGTCGTCATCGCCGGCTTCAAGCGGTCGCCGTTCCATCTCGCCAACAAGGGCGACCTGCGCCGGGTGCGGCCGGACGACCTGGTCGCCGACGTGATCAAGGCGCTGGTCGCCGAGACCAGGGTCGACCCCGAGGCGATCGAGGACCTGATCCTCGGCTGCGCCTTCCCGGAGGGCGAGCAGGGCTTCAACATGGCCCGCATGGTCGTGTTCCTGGCCGGCCTGCCGCAATCGGTCGGCGGCGTCACCGTCAACCGCTACTGCGGGTCGTCGATGCAGGCGATCCACCAGGCCGCCGGCGCCATCCAGATGGGCGCGGGCGAGGCGTTCCTGTGCGCCGGGGTCGAGAGCATGACCCGGGTGCCGATGATGGGCTTCAACCCGGCGCCGAACCCGAAGCTGGCGGCCGAGATGCCGCAGGCCTATTTCAACATGGGCGTGACCGCCGAGAACCTGGCGGTGAAGTACCAGATCACCCGCGAGAGCCAGCAGGATTTCGCCATCCGGTCGCAGCAGCGCGCCGCCAAGGCCTGGGCCGACGGCAAGTTCGCGGCCGAGGTCGTGGCGATCGCCACCCGGGACGGCACGGTCGAGCGTGACGGCACCATCCGCCCCGACACCAGCCAGGAAGGCCTGTCCGGGCTGAAGCCGGCCTTCGACCAGAACGGCACGGTGACCGCCGGCACCTCCAGCCCGCTGACCGACGGCGCCTCGGCGACGCTGGTGACCAGCGAGGCCTTCGCCAAGGCGGCCGGCCTGCCGATCCTGGCCCGGATCAAGTCGATCGCGGTGTCGGGCTGCGCGCCGGAGATCATGGGCATCGGCCCGGTCGGCGCCAGCCGCAAGGCGCTGAAGCGCGCCGGGCTGACGATCAAGGACATCGACGTGGTCGAGCTGAACGAGGCCTTCGCCGCCCAGGCGCTCGCGGTCGGGCATGACCTCGAGCTCGACTGGGCCAAGACCAACATCGACGGCGGCGCCATCGCGCTCGGCCATCCGCTCGGCGCCTCCGGCGCGCGGATCACCGGCAAGGCGGCCTCGCTGCTGCAGCGCGAAGGCGGCCGGCTGGCGCTGGCCACCATGTGCATCGGCGGCGGTCAGGGCATCGCCACGGTGCTCGAGGCGGCCTGACCACATCGCATCGACGCCGGCGACACCCCCTCACCCGAAATCGCTGACGCGATTTCGACCTCTCCCCGGGGAGAGGTGAATTCCCTCTCCTCGGGGAGAGGGAGGGACCCGGCCGAAGGCCGGGAGGGTGAGAGGGAGGCGCGGCACCAGGGAGTGAGACCATGGATATCAAGCAAGTCGCGGTGATCGGCGCCGGGGTGATGGGCAGCGGCATCGCCGCACACTTCGCCAATGCCGGCGTGCCGGTGCTGCTGCTCGACATCGTGCCGAAGGGCGCGACCAACCGGAACGCGGTGGCCGAGGGCACCTTGGCGCGCATGGCCAAGACCGATCCGGCGCCCTTCATGTCGAAATCGGCGGCGCGGCTGGTGACGCCGGGCAACACCGAGGACGATCTCGGCAAGCTGGCCGGCTGCGACTGGATCGTCGAGGCGGTGCTGGAGGACCCGAAGGTCAAGCAGGACCTCTATGCCCGCATCGAGAAGGTGCTGAAGCCGGGGGCCGTGGTCTCCTCCAACACCTCGACCATCCCGCTGGCGATCCTGACCGAGGGCCGGTCGGAGGCCTTCCGCCGGGCCTTCATGGTCACCCATTTCTTCAACCCGCCGCGCTACATGCGCCTCTTGGAGCTGGTGACGGGGCCGGACAGCGACCCGGCCCTGGTCGCCGGCATCCGCCGCTTCGCCGACGTCGCGCTGGGCAAGGGGGTGGTCGACTGCAAGGACACGCCCGGCTTCATCGCCAACCGGATCGGCACCTACTGGATCCAGTCCGCGGTCAACGCCGCCATCGATCTCGGCCTGACGGTCGAGGAGGCGGACGCGGTCGCCGGCCGGCCGATGGGCGTGCCGAAGACCGGCGTGTTCGGGCTGATCGACCTGGTCGGCCTCGACCTGATGCCGCACATCGCCAAGAGCCTGCTGGCGACGCTGCCGAAGGACGACCCGTATCGCGAGATCTATCGGGTCGAGCCGTTGATCGAGACTCTGATCGCCGAGGGCTACACCGGCCGCAAGGGCAAGGGCGGCTTCTACCGCCTCAGCAAGGCCGCCGACGGCAGCAGGGTGAAGGAGAGCGTCGACCTCAAGACCGGCGCCTGGGCGAAGTCGGACAAGCCGCGGCTGGAGAGCGTCGAGGAGGCGCGCCGGGGCGGGCTGAAGGCGCTGGTCGCGATCGACGACAAGACCGGCCAATACGCCGCCCGGGTGCTGGGCCAGACCCTGTCCTACGCCGCCGGTCTGGTGCCGCAGATCGCCGACACGGTGGTCGCGGTCGATGAGGCGATGCGCCTCGGCTACAACTGGGGCTTCGGCCCGTTCGAGCTGATCGACCAGGTCGGCGCCGACTGGCTGATCGGCTGGCTGGAAAGCCAGGGCAAGCCGGTTCCGGCGCTGCTGAAGGCGGCGCAGGGCCGCAGCTTCTACCGGGTCCAGGACGGCAAGCTGCAATATCTCACCACCGGCGGCGACTATGCCGAGGTGAAGCGGCCGGACGGCGTGCTGCTGCTGGCCGACATCAAGCGCACCGCCAAGCCGATCGCCCGGAACGGGTCGGCGGCTTTGTGGGACATCGGCGACGGCGTCACCTGCTTCGAGTTCATCTCGAAGATGAACAGCCTCGATGACCAGACCATGGCCCTGCTGGCCGAGGCGATCCGCATCACCGCGTCGAAGTACAAGGCGATGGTGATCTACAACGAGGGCACGAACTTCTCGGTCGGCGCCAATCTCGGCCTGGCCCTGTTCGGCATCAACATCGCGCTGTGGCCGCAGATCGAGGCGCTGATCAAGGGTGGGCAGGATGCCTACAAGGCGCTGAAATTCGCGCCGTTCCCGACCGTGGCGGCGCCCGCCGGCCTGGCGCTGGGCGGCGGCTGCGAGATCCTGCTGCATGCGGCCGCGATCCAGGCCCATGCCGAGACCTATTGCGGCCTGGTCGAGGTCGGCGTCGGGCTGGTCCCCGGCTGGGGCGGCTGCAAGGAGATGCTGCTGCGCGCCTATGCCCAGCCGAAGCGCCCCGGCGGGCCGATGCCGCCGCTGGGCCAGGTGTTCGAGACCATCGGCACCGCCAAGGTGGCGAAGTCGGCCTTCGAGGCGAAGGAGCTGCTGTATCTCCGCCCCAATGACGGCATCACCATGAACCGCGACCGGCTGCTGGCCGACGCCAAGGCCAAGGCGCTGGCGCTGGCCGAGGGCTATCAGCCGCCGAAGCCGGCGGTGGAGATCCGCCTGCCCGGCCCGACCGCCAAGACCGGCTTCGCGCTGGCGGTGGCCGACCTGGCGCGCACCGGCAGGGCGACGCCCTATGATGTCGTCGTCTCCGACAAGCTGGCCACGGTGCTGTCCGGCGGCGACACCGACATCACCGAGACGCTGACCGAGGACGATGTGCTGGCGCTGGAGCATGAGATGTTCAGCCAGCTGGTGCGCCTGCCCGGCACCATCGCCCGGGTCGAGCACATGCTGGCCACCGGCAAGCCGCTGCGGAACTGAGAGGAAGCGAGACATGCCCAGCTATAAGGTTCCGCTCGACGACATCCGCTTCGTGCTGCACGAGCTGCTGGACGCCGGCCAGCTCGCCAAGCTGCCCGGCTATGAGGAGGCGACGCCCGACACCGTCGACGCCATCCTGGAGGAGGCGGCGCGCCTGGCCGAGAACGAGCTGGCGCCGCTGAACCAGCCCGGCGACGAGGAGGGCTGTCGCTTCGAGAACGGCGTGGTCTACACGCCGAAGGGCTTCAGGCAAGCCTACCGCACCTTCTCCGAGGGCGGCTGGAACGGCCTGTCGGCCGACCCGGCCTTCGGCGGCCAGGGCATGCCCAAGGCGGTGAATTTCGTGATCGAGGAGGTGCTGTCCTCCGCCAACATGTCCTTCGGCATGTATCCCGGCCTGTCGCAGGGCGCCTACAACGCGCTCGAGACCTATGGCGACGACCGGCAGAAGGCGACCTATCTGCCGAAGCTGGTCGACGGCACCTGGTCCGGCACCATGTGCCTGACCGAGCCGCATTGCGGCACCGATCTCGGCCTGATCCGCACCAAGGCGGAACCGGCGGCGGACGGCGCCTGGAGCCTCACCGGCACCAAGATCTTCATCTCGGCCGGCGAGCACGACCTGACCGAGAACATCATCCATCTGGTGCTGGCCCGCCTGCCCGACGCCCCGCCGGGCATCAAGGGCATCAGCCTGTTCGTGGTGCCGAAGTTCCTGCCGAAGGAGGAGGGCGGGGCGGTCGTCGCCGGCGCCCGCAACGGCATCGCCTGCGGCTCGATCGAGCACAAGATGGGGATCAAGGCGTCGTCCACCTGCGTGATGAATCTCGACGGCGCCACCGGCTGGCTGGTCGGCGAGAAGCACAAGGGCATGCGGGCGATGTTCGTGATGATGAACACCGCCCGGCTCGGCGTCGCGCTGCAGGGGCTCGGCATCGCCGAGGTCGCCTATCAGAACGGCGTGGCCTACGCCCGCGACCGGCTGCAGGGCCGCTCGCTGGCCGGCACCCAGGCGCCGGACAAGCCGGCCGACCCGATCATCGTCCACCCCGATGTGCGCAAGAACCTGCTGACCGGCAAGGCCTTCGCCGAGGGCGCGCGGGCGCTGGGCTATCTGGTCGGCATCAACATCGACCTCTACACCAAGCACCCCGACCCGGCGGTCCGGCAGAACGCCAACGACTTCGTGTCGCTGATGACGCCGATCCTGAAGGCCTATTTCACCGATATGGGGCTGGAGGTCGCGGTCCGGTCGCAGCAGGTGCTGGGCGGCCATGGCTACATCCGCGAATGGGGGATGGAGCAGTTCGTCCGCGACGCCCGCATCGCCCAGATCTACGAGGGCGCCAACGGCATCCAGGCGCTCGACCTGGTCGGCCGCAAGATGCCGCAGGATATGGGCCGGCTGCTGCGCAGCTTCTTCCATCCGGTCGACGCCTTCATCCGCGAGGCGGCCGAGGACGAGGCGATGCTGGAGTTTGTCGGCCCGCTGGCCAAGGCCTTCGGCAAGCTGCAGCAGGCCACCGCCTGGATCGCCCAGAAGGGGCTGAAGGACCCGGAGGAGGCCGGCGCCGCCTCGTCCGACTACCTCAAGCTGTTCGCCCTGGTGGCGCTGGGCTGGATGTGGGCGCGGATGGCCAAGGTGGCGCTCGAGAAGGCGCCCGAGGCCGGCGACCGGGCGGGCTTCTACGACGCCAAGCTGAAGACGGCCCGCTTCTTCATCCAGCGCATGCTGCCGGAGACCGGGTCGCTGTTCATCCAGATCATGGCCGGCAAGGCGCCGCTGATGGCGCTGGAGGCCGAGGCGTTCTGACCGCGTAGGTTGGGTTCGCCGGACGGCGAACCCAACATCGTGCCGCCGAACCCATGTTGGGTTCGCATTCGCGAACCCAACCTACGACGAGCCATCCCGTCCATGAACCTCTATCTCCGCCTCATCCG
This sequence comes from Inquilinus limosus, assembly GCA_019508225.1. Classification (GTDB taxonomy): domain Bacteria; phylum Pseudomonadota; class Alphaproteobacteria; order DSM-16000; family Inquilinaceae; genus Inquilinus; species Inquilinus limosus_D. Next base: position 12,013 of record JAEKLZ010000169.1, read on the forward strand.
GGTCGTGGTCGCGGCGCTGCTCGGGCGCCGGATCGGCCTGCTCGACGACAGCGTGGTGCGGTTCCGGGTCTGGCCGAACGACCTCGATTTCAACCTGCACATGAACAACGGCCGGTATCTCACCGTGATGGATCTCGGCCGCACCGACCTGATGCTGCGGGTCGGGCTGGTCGGCCTGCTGTGGCGCCGGCGCTGGGCGCCGGTGCTGGGCGGGGCGACCATCCGCTACCGCCGCTCGCTCGCCGCCTTCGCCGGCTACCGGCTGCGCAGCCGGCTGCTCGGCTGGGACGAGAAGTGGCTGTATCTCGACCAGAGCTTCGAGGATGCGACCGGCGCCGTCGCCGCCCATGCCGTGGTCAAGGCCGTGTTCCGCCGCCGCGGCGGCACGGTGCCGACCGCCGAGATCGCCGCCGCCTTCGGCTGGCAGGGCCCGTCGCCCGAGCTGCCGGCCTATGTCCAGGCCCTGCGCGACGGCGAGGAGGCGATGCGCGAGGGCTTGCGCGAAGGGCCCCGCGCCGCCTGATCTTCGCCTTGCTCCTGCCGCGAGGCCGCGTCAGTCTGGGCGCCGACTCCGACGGGGGGAGGGATGGATGAGAGTCCTGGCAGGCCTGGTCATTGCCGCAGCGTTGGCAGCCCCATCGCCCGCGCCGGCCGCCGGCTCGCCCGACGGCAAGACGCTGGCGGAGGCGATCACCACCCTTTACGTGCCGCTCGGCCTGACTCGCGCCGTGGCCGCCAGCTGCGACCGGACCGATGCGCCCGGTGCCGCGGCCCATGCGGCGGCGCTGGAGGCTTGGCGCCAGGCCAACGACGCCGACCGGCTGGAGCGGCTGCTGGAGCGCACGTTGGCGCAGCGGGACGGCTTCGCGGATGCCCGGTCGAAGCTCGAGGCCGCGCTGCAGTCCCAGGCCGATTCGATGATCCAGAAGACGCCGCTGCTCTGCGGCGCCCTGCCGGCGCTGTTCAGCGGCAGGACCTTCGCCCTTGCCGCCAAGGCCGGACCGGCCCGCGGCGTGCTGGAGGCCTTCCTCGGCCCGGCACCGAGGCCCAAGACCCTCTATTCCGCCGGCCAGCTTTCGGCCCTGGCGGCGGAGGCCTGGCGCCAGGCGCCGCAGGACAAGGACGAGACCGACCAGACCGACTGGGTCTCCACCGTGCTCGGCCGGATCGGGCTGATCGCCGTCTCCGGCCGGGTGGTGGATGACGACACTCTGCAGCAATGGACGGTCGACCAGCAGTCGCTGTGGAAGGTCAGCTGCGAGTTCGCCGACGATGCCGAGGAAACGCTGTTCGGCCGCCAGATCGGCCGCGACGTCGTCGTCTCCGGCCGGATCGACCGGGTCTACAACTTCAACCTGATCAAGCTGGACGACTGCCGTCTGCTCGACGAGTCCGGCGGCATCGCCAAGGCGAACATCCCGGACGAGACCGGCCTGACGCCGAAGCCGAAGTCGCTGTACTCGATCGCCCAGCTCTCGGTCATCGCGAAGGAGCTGTTCCGGCGTAGCCCCGGGGCGAAGGACGACGACAAGGTCGAGGCCGTCACCGCGGCGATGGGGACGCTCGGGCCCATCGTCCTCGCCGGCCGTTCCGACGGCGACGACCGGCTGCAGCAATGGCTGCCGGAGCAGCGTTCGATCTGGAGCGCCAGCTGCGAATTCGCCGACGACGCCGAGAAGAAGCGGTTCGAGCAGGCGGAGGACAAGGACGTCGCCGTCATCGCCCGCATCAGCCGGGTCTATGCCTTCGAGGTGTTCAAGCTGGCCGATTGCCGGCTGCTGGACGACCCGTCGCGAGTTGCCCGCTCCGACCTGCCGGAGGCCGGCGGGCTGGAATACCGGCCGCCGGAAGCAGCGGAGGTGAATGCCGGTCCGGACAAGGGCATCCCCGCCGAACAGATCGAGGCGGTGCTGTTCCGCGAGCAGTTCCAGGTCGGCATGAACCCGACCGGCGGCACCTACACCGACCGCAACGAGGAAAGCTTCCTGCTGCTGAAGGACGGCACCGCCTATCGCTACACGTTCGACTATCCGCCGACCGATCTCGACGCCGATCAGCTGCGTCGCCGGGCGCCGCAGGACTGGTCACGCTGGGAGCGGCCGGGCGACAAATATGTGATGTCCGCGGCGGCGGGGGAGAAGGCGGACCTGCCCAGCTTCACGGTGCTGAAGCCGTTCCCGCCCGACGCCCGGCTGGACCGCAGCTACTACTACCTGAACGTGTTTCAGGGTGGCGTCACCCGGCGCATCGACCTCGTCTTCCGGCCCGACGGCACCTTCGAGCGGCACCAGGGCGGCAGCTACTTCATGCAGAGCCCAGTGGGCACGGGCCTGGATGGCGGCTCGGTCGGCGTCTACAGCGGCGGCATGGGCGCGGTGATGACCGAGAACGGCTTCTCGATGGGCGGGGCGCTGAAGTCGCGGGATTCGGCCGGGCGCTACCGGCTCGACGGCTACACGCTGGAGCTCAAGGCCGATGACGGCACGGTCACCCGGCTGCGCATCGGCGTCCCCGGCGACGACCTCAAGGCCCCGGACACGCTCAACATCGGCGGCACGAGCTACTGGGATGCGGAGGAGGAGAAGTAGGCCCGCGCCGTCAGGCGTGGTCCTTCTTCCACTTCTGGACTTTGCGCAGGATCATGTTCCGGCGCAGCGCCGAGATGTGGTCGACGAACAGCACGCCGTTCAGATGGTCGATCTCGTGCTGCACGCAGGTGGCCAGGATGCCGGTCGCATGCGTCTCCCGTTGGGCCCCGGTCTCGTCCAGGTAGCGGATCTTCACCTCGGCCGGGCGCACCACCTCGGCCCATTGCTCGGGCAGCGACAGGCAGCCTTCCTCGGCGGTCTGCAGATCCTCCGACGCCCAGGTGATCTCCGGATTGATCAGGCGCAGTGGCGCCGGCGGCTCGTCCTTGCCGGCGACGTCGATGACGATGATCCGCTCCAGCAGGCCGATCTGCGGCGCGGCCAGGCCGATGCCCGGCGCGGCATACATCGTCTCCAGCATGTCGTCCGTCAGCTTGCGGATGCGGTCATCCACCGCGGCGACCGGCTTCGCCTTGGTCTTGAGACGGGGATCGGGGGCGATCAGGATCGGGAGTTTGGCCATCGTGCGGTCGAGATAGGCGCGGGGCCGGCGAGGGTCAAGCTCCGCTATCGGCGGGGCTGATGTGCCGGGTGGCTTATGTTAGGGTGCGGCCGCGCCGCCGGGGCGCAGGACCAAGACAGGACAAGAGCCGTGACCGCGATTGCCAAGCCCGAGACATCGCTGCTGGTCGACATGGCGCCGGAGGAGCAGGAGCGGCTGCGATCGATCGCCGAGGAGATCCGCAGCGGGGCCAATTGGGTGGTGCGCAAGCGCAAGCTGCTCGACACGCTGCTGGCGATCGAGGCGGCGATCGGCGGCACGCCGGACGAGGCGCTGATCGGCGCCGACAGCGACTTCGCCGCGCTGCGCGACGAGATCCGCAAGATGGAGGAGGCGGCCCAGGCCGCCGCGGCCGCCGCCGGCGAGGCGCCGGACGAGCCGCTGGACGAGGACGAGCTGGCCGCCGCCGCGAACGAGATCGCCTTCCTGACCGGCCTGCCGACCTATGTCGGCGCGGTGCTGGAGATGCTGGACGAGCCCGAGATCGTCGCCGTCGAGCAGGCCGCCTTCTATCACCTCTCGGCCCATCCGGAACACCAGCGCGCCGCCGACGCCTGGTTCGACGCCGACATCCGCAACGACAAGGCGTTCCGCAAGTTCCTGCGCGCCAACCGCGACTATTCCGACCTGCTCGACCGGTTCGAGGAGATGCTGGACGTGGTCGAGGAGGGGCCCGAGGACGAGGATCTCGACGAGTCCGGCGTCACCCGGCACTGACACCGGCGCGCCCCATCAGATGAAGCCCGGAAACGCGATCTTCTCCGGCCTCGGCACCACGGTGTTCGAGGTCATGTCCCGGCTGGCGCGGCAGCATGGCGCGGTCAATCTCGGCCAGGGCTTCCCGGACGGGAAGGGGCCCGAGGATGTGCTGCGCGTCGCGGCCGCCGCCATCACCGACGGCTGGAACCAGTACCCGCCGATGCTCGGCCTGCCCGAGCTGCGCCAGGCCGTGGCGGCGCATGAGCAGCGCTTCTACGGGCTCGAGGTCGACCCCGGCAGCGAGGTCGTGGTCACCTCCGGCGCCACCGAGGCTCTGGCGTCGGCGCTGTTCGCGCTGATCGAGCCGGGCGACGAGGTGGTGCTGTTCGAGCCGCTCTACGACGCCTATCTGCCGCTGGTCCGCCGCGCCGGCGGCGTGCCGAAATTCGTGCATCTGACGCCGCCCGACTGGTCCTTCGACCGGGCGGCGCTGGCCCGCGCCTTCTCGCCGCGGACCAAGGTGGTGCTGTTCAACAACCCGCTGAACCCGGCGGCCAAGGTGTTCGGCGCGGCCGAGCTCGACCTGCTCGCCGAATTCGTCGAGGGCTCCAACGCCTATGTCATCTGCGACGAGGTCTACGAACACCTGGTGTTCGACGGCCGGCGGCACCAGCCGCTGATCGCCCGGCCCGGCATGCGCGACCGCTGCCTGAAGATCGGCTCGGCCGGCAAGACCTTCTCGCTGACCGGCTGGAAGGTCGGCTACGTCACCGCGGCGCCGGCGCTGGCGACGCTGCTGGGCAAGGCGCACCAGTTCCTGACCTTCACCACGCCGCCGAACCTCCAGGCCGCGGTGGCCTATGGCCTGGCCAAGGGCGACGACTATTATGACGGCTTCGTCGCCGAGATGCAGGGCAAGCGCGACCGCTTCGTCGCCGGGCTGCAGCGGCTCGGGCTGGCGGCGCTGCCCTGCGACGGCACCTATTTCGTCAATCTCGACATCGGCTCGACCGGCTTCGACGGCGACGACCAGGCCTTCTGCCGGCAATTGATCGAGCAGGTCGGCGTCGCCGCCATCCCGGTCTCGGCCTTCTACGCCGAAACCCCGCTCACGACCGTGGTCCGCTTCTGCTTCGCCAAGCAGGATGCGGTGTTGGACGAGGCGTTGGCACGCTTGGCCAAGCGCTTCGGGTAGACGAGGGCCGGTCGGCGCTGGACAGCCGGGCCCGGGAATGCGTTCCTCGCGGAAACGATCCTGCGAAGGGAGACCGCCCTGTCCGGCCCGATCCGTAACCATCTGCGGCATCATACCCGCTTCTATGCCGGCGCGCTGCTAGGTGTGGCGCTGTGGTTCGCCCTCGGCGGCAGCGCCCGCGGGCCGATCGCCATCGTCGTCGCCGGCGATGCTTTCTTCGGCCTGTATCTCGTCTGGACTGCGGTCCTGGCCCGGCATGTGACGGCCGATTCGTTCCGGCAGCGCGCCGATATCGACGACGAGGGGCTGCCGCTGATCGTGCTGATCACCATGATCGCGGCCGGCCTCGGCGTGGCCTCGATCTTCAGCCTGCTGAGCCAGGCCCAGGGGCCGGCGCCGCTGCATCTGGTCCTGGCGGTCGGCGGCGTGGCGCTGGGCTGGGCCACGCTGCACACCGTCTTCGCCTTCCGCTATGCGCATCTCTACTACGGCAATGCCGGTGGCGAGCGCGGCAAGCGCCAGGATGCGCGCGGGCTGGAGTTCCCGGGTGAGGAGGAGCCGGGGGTGTGGGACTTCCTCTATTATTCCTTCGTCATCGGCATGACGGCCCAGGTCTCGGACGTGCAGGTGACCGATTCCCATATGCGCCGGGTGACCCTCGGCCATGGCGTGCTGTCCTTCATCTTCAACACCGTGATCCTGGCGCTGGCGGTCAACATCGCAGCCGGACTGGCGAACTGACCGATCCCGCCCTTGACAGATCCGCCCATTCACCCGACCTTTATCGCAGGTGCAACAAACGAAAGGAGGTGATCCGATGTCTAGCGCTCCGGTGACCATGATCTCCGCGGCGGCCCTGATGGGACGTGCGTCGGATCGGGCAGCGTCGGCAACCTCCGGTGTGCCGGCCTGACACCGACCGAATTCGTCGCGGTGATCCGCGGCGTCGGCACTCAAGACCGGCGCCTCACCGAACGTTGAACTGGAACCGCCGCCCCCCTCGGGGCGGCGGTTTTGCTTCGGCCCGCCGTCCCTTTCCAGGCGGCAATTCCTGGTCGGCTGACCGTTCCGGAAGCGGGCCGAGCCCCAGCATTGTGCAATGCACCCATGCGATGGGTCTGCGGCATTGACTTTCGGCGTCCCCGCCGCCACTTCTACGATCGAATTCAATCACCATCCCGGCATGGTTTCGCCGCTGCCCCGCGATACGCGATCTGCAGCGCAGGACACCGCCTTTGCGCGTGTCCCGACAGCCGCCATGTGGGTCCGGAGGGGATCCGCCGGGACCGGCTTCAGCAAGGGAGAATAATACATGCAGAACGACAAGCCTCTCGCCGGCAAGACGATCGCCATCCTCGTCTCGAACGGGTTCGAGGAAATTCAGATGACCGAGCCGCAGCGGGCCCTGCTCGCCGCCGGTGCCTCCCTCAAGATCGTCTCGACCGAGCAGGGGCTGGTCAATGGCTGGCACGACAAGGCCTGGGGCCACTACTTCGCCGTGGACGTGCCGCTGTCGAACGCGCTGGCCGCGGATTTCGACGCGGTGCTGATCCCGGGCGGCGAGCGTGGCGTGGCCAAGCTGGCCGCCAACCCGCACACCAAGCGCATCCTTCGCGGCTTCGCCGATGCCGGCAAGCCGATCGCCGCCCTCGGCGCCGCGCCGCAGCTGCTGGCGCTGTCCGAGCGGGTCCAGGGCCGCACCGTGGTCGCCAATGACGGCGTCCGTGAGACGCTCGAGGCCGCCGGCGCCAAGCTGGCCGACGAGACCGTGGTGGTCGACGGCAACCTGATCACCGGCCGCGACGACCTCGAGATGGACGCGTTCAAGGGCGCGATCGTCGAGCACTTCACGACCGTCGCCGCCTCGCTGGCCGCGGCCGCCTGATCCTCCGAGACAGGGAAAGATCGAAGGGCGCCGGTTTCCGGCGCCCTTTTTGTTTCTGCATGAGGTAGTGAAGACAGCCACTGGAAACCGCGTTGCCTCTCCCGCGTGGCGGGAGAGGTCGGGCGTCCGTAGGACGACCGGGTGAGGGCTGGCCTGGGCCTCGACAAAAGGACCCTCACCCGGAGCCGCTTCGCGCCTCCGACCTCTCCCGCTCGCGGGAGAGGCAACGTAAATTAAGCCGCCTCGTCGCGCCGCGCCGGGGTCGGCGTGTCCCAGAAGTGGCAGGCGGCCTGGTGGCCGGGGCTGCCGACGTCGATCAGCTGCGGCGCCACCTGGGCGCACAGATCCTGCGCCTTCGGGCAGCGGGTGCGGAAATAGCAGCCGGTGGGTGGGTTCAGCGGGCTCGGCAGGTCGCCGGTCAGCACGATCCGCTTCTTGCTGCGCTCCGCATCCGGGTCGGGCAGCGGCACCGCCGAGATCAGCGCCTGGGTGTAGGGGTGGCGCGGATTGTCGTAGATGTCGTCGCGGTCGGCGATCTCGGCCAGCTTGCCGAGATACAGCACCATGATCCGGTGACTGATGTGGCGCACCACCGACAGGTCGTGGCTGATGAAGATCAGCGACAGGCCGAACTGGCGCTGCAGCCGCATCAGCAGGTTGACGATCTGGCTCTGGATCGAGACGTCGAGGGCCGAGACCGGCTCGTCGCACACGATCAGCTTCGGGTTCAGGATCATCGCCCGGGCGATGCCGATGCGCTGCGCCTGGCCGCCGGAGAATTCGTGCGGATAGCGGTTGATCATCTCCGGCCGCAGCCCGACCAGGCCCATGATCTCCTCGACCTTGGCCCGGCGCTCCTTCTTGCTCAGCTTGCCCTCGAACACGTCGAGCGGCTCGCCGATGATCTCGCCCACATTCATGCGCGGGTTCAGCGACGCCAGCGGGTCCTGGAAGATGATCTGCAGGTCCTGCCGCTTCTCGCGCATCGCGTGGCTGTCGAGATTGGCGATGTTCTCGCCCATCCACACCACCTGGCCCGCGGTCGGCGGGATCAGCTGCAGCACGGCGCGGCCGAGGGTCGACTTGCCGCAGCCGGATTCGCCGACCACGCCCAGCGTCTCGCCGGCCTTGAGGTCGAAGCTGATGCCGTCGACCGCCTTGAGGTAGTCGCGGTGGCTGGACCACATGTGCCGCTTCGGCATCGAGAAATGCACGCGCAGGTCGCGCACCGACAGGATCGGCTTGCCGTCCGAGGGGGGCGGAAGGGTGTCAGTCATGGCGCGGGCCTCAGTGGCGGGTCCGGGCGGCGCGATCGGCGTCGATCACGGCGCGGTCGGCCTCGGTCGGGGGCAGCTGGGTCAGGTGGCAGGCCTTGGCCCGCGCCAGGCTTTCGCCCTCGCCGCAGGGCCGCAGCCGCGGCTCCTCGGCCAGGCAGCGGGCATGGGCATAGCGGCAGCGCGGCTGGAAGTTGCAGCCCGGCGGCAGATCCTGCAGGTTCGGCGGCTGGCCGCCGATCGACGGCAGCTCGGCATGCCGGTCGGAGTTCAGCCGCGGCATGCTTTGCAGCAGGCCCTCGGTATAGGGATGCTGCGGGTTGTAGAAGATGTCCCGCACCGAGCCGGCCTCGATCACATTGCCGGCATACATCACCATCACCCGGTCGGCGAGGCCGGCGATGACGCCGAGGTCATGGGTGATCAGCACGATCGAGGTGTTGAACTCGCGCTTCAGGTCGCGCATCAGGTCCAGGATCTGGGCCTGGACGGTGACGTCGAGCGCGGTGGTCGGCTCGTCCGCGATCAGCAGGTCGGGCTGGCACAGCAGGGCCATCGCGATCATCACGCGCTGGCGCATGCCGCCGGAGAATTCGTGCGGATACATGCCGATGCGCCGCTTGCCCTCGGGGATGCGGACCAGGTCCAGCATCTCGATCGAGCGCTTCAGCGCCTGGGCCTGGTTCATCCCCTTGTGCTGCACCAGCACCTCGGTCATCTGCCGGGAGATCGGCAGATAGGGGTTCAGCGACGTCATCGGGTCCTGGAAGATCATCGACATCTTCGAGCCGCGGAAGCGGTTCAGCTTCGCCGGCGGCAGGCCCAGGATCTCCTGGCCGCGGTACTGGACGCTGCCGGTGGCGCGGCCATTCGACGCCAGGAGGCCCATCACCGACATGAACAGCTGGCTCTTGCCCGAGCCGGATTCGCCGACGACGCCGATGGTCTCGCCGGCGGCGATGTCGAGCGAGATGCCGTTCACCGCGGCGACCATGCCGTCGCCGGTCTGGAAGCGGGTGACGAGGTTGCGGATCGAGAGGATGGTCTCGGTCTGGGCGGCCGGGCTGGCCATGGTGCCGGTCACCGCGGTCGGGGAGGTCACGAGAGTTGCGGTCATGGTTTCAGCGATCGCGCGGGTCGAGGGCGTCGCGCAGCCCGTCCCCGATGAAGTTGAGGCAGAACAGGGTGACGGCGAGGAACACGGCCGGGAACACCAGCATCCACCAGGCGATGGTCATGCTGCGGGAGCCGTCGGAGATCAGCACGCCCCAGCTCGTCATCGGCTCCTGCACCCCGAGGCCGAGGAAGGACAGGAAGCTCTCCAGCAGGATCACCTGCGGCACGGTCAGCGACATGTAGACGATGACCGGGCCGAGCGTGTTCGGGATCACGTGCTTGCGGATGATGCCCCAGCTCGACACGCCGCAGGCATGCGCCGCCTCGATGTATTCCTTGCGCTTGATCGACAGGGTCTGGCCGCGGACGATGCGCGCCATGTCCAGCCAGTTCACCGCGCCGATGGCGACGAAGATCAGGAAGATGTGTCTCCCGAAGAACACCATCAGCAGGATGACGAAGAACATGAACGGCAGCGAATACAGCACGTCGACGATGCGCATCATCATATTGTCGACCCGCCCGCCCAGGAAGCCGGAGGTGGCGCCGTAGGTAACGCCGATGATCAGGCTGACCAGGGTGCCGACGACGCCGACCATCAGCGAGATCTGACCGCCATAGAGGGTGCGGACCAGCAGGTCGCGGCCATTGGCCTCGGTGCCGAAATAATGCGGCGCCGTGCCGTCGGGCGAGACCTCGAAGGTCGGCGCGGTGGTGAAGGCGGTGTAGTCGACGTCGTCCAGCCCCCAGGGCAGGAGATAAGGCCCGGCGATGCAGGCGATGGCGATGATCGCCAGCATCGCGGCGCTGGCGACCGCGGCCTTGTTGCCGCGCAGGCGCCGCCAGGCGTCCTGCCACAGGCTGCGGCCCTTGATCGGCTTCGCGGCCGGGGGCGGAAGGGTTCCGATGGTGGCGTCGGTCATCGGCGCGTCCTCAATCGAAGCGCACACGCGGGTCGAGCGCGCCGTACAGCAGGTCGACCAGCAGGTTGAACAGGATGATCAGCACGGCGAAGAAGATCACCGTGCCCATCACCAGGGTGTAGTCGCGGTTCAGCGCGGCCGTGACGAAGTACCGGCCGATGCCGGGGATGCCGAAGATCTGCTCGATCACGACCGAACCGGTGATGATGCCGGCGGTGGCGGGGCCGAGATAGGACACGACCGGCAGCAGCCCGGCCTTCAGCGTGTGCCGCACGATCGTGATCCGCTCCGGCAGGCCCTTGGCCCGCGCCGTGCGGACGAAGTTCGAACGCAGCACCTCGATCATGCTGGCTCGGGTCAGGCGGGCGATATAGGCGGTCGGCGGCAGGGCCAGGGCGGCGATCGGCAGGATGAACGACGTCCAGCCGCCGGTGATGCCGCCGGCCGGCAGCAGCCGCCAGGTCACCGCGAACAGGAACACCAGCAAGGGGGCGACGACGAAGTTGGGGATGGTGATCCCGACCATGGCGATCGCCATGGTGCCGTAGTCCCCGGGCGAATTCTGCTTCAGCGCAGCGATCGTGCCGAGCAGGATGCCGAAGAAGCTGGCGATGACGATCGCGCTCAGGCCGATCTGCAGCGAATAGGGAAAGCCCTGGTAGATCAGCTCGTTGACCGAATAGTCCTTGAGCTTGAAGGACGGGCCGAAATCGCCCTGCACGATGTTGCCCATATAGCGGCCGAACTGCATGTAGAGCGGCTCGTCCAGATGATAGGCCTTCTCGAGGTTCCGCTTGATCTCGACCGGCAGCGGCTTGTCGCCGTCGAACGGGCCGCCCGGCGCGAGCCGGATCATGAAGAACGCGATCGCGATGATCACGAGGATGGTCGGAATGGCGCCGAGGATGCGGCGCACGGCATAGGTCAGCATCGCTTCAGATCCCTCGCCCCGCCCAAATGCCGGACATGTCATGGGGCCGAAAAGGTCGATGCCCGCCCGCCGGGGACGTCCGGTGGGCGGGCATCGTTACGAGACGGCGGCGCGCTTACCGCTCGACGGAAAGCCAGCGCGACGAGTGGTAGTCCTGCACGTTGTCGACCCAGCCCTTCACGGCGGGGGAGACAGCGTGCTTGGTGGTGTAGAAGTAGATCGGGATGATCGGATAGTCGGCGATCATCATCTTCTCGGCCTGCAGCAGCAGGTCGCCGCGCTTGGTCAGGTCGGCCTCGGTGCCGGCCTGCTTCATCAGCTCGTCGAACTTCGGATTGTCGTAGGCCGAGGTGTTCTGCTCGCCGATATAGGCGGTCTCGAGCTCGAGGAAGTTGTTGGCGTCGTTGTAATCGCCGATCCAGCCGTGGCGGGCGATGTCCGGGAACTGCTTCTTGTCGCGCACTTCCTGGAAGGTGGCGAACTCCATGTTCTGCATGGTGACCTCAACGCCCAGCGGCTTCCACATCGCGGCGATGGCGACCGCCACCTTCTTGTGGTTCTCGCTGGTGTTGTAGGTGATCTCCAGCTTCAGCGGCTTGTCCGGGCCGTAGCCGGCCTTGGCGAACAGCTCCTTGGCCTTGGCCATGCGCTCGGCCTGGGTCATCTTCGCCACCTCCGGCTCGTAGCCAGGGTAGTTGTCGGTGCCGGGCGGCACGAAGCTGTAGGCCGGAAGCTGGTCGGCCTGGGTGACATGCTTGATCAGCGTGTCGCGGTCGATCGCCAGATACAGGGCCTCGCGCAGGTCCTTGTTGCTCTTCCACGGCTCGCGCGTGAGGTTGTAGGCGTAGAAGTAAGTGCCGAAATACGGCGTGATGTGAATCTGATCCGCCATCTCCTTCTTCAGGGTGGGGATCTGCTGGCTCGGCAGCTCGTAGGTCATGTCGAGCTCGCCGGCCTTGAAGCGCTGCAGCTCGGCGTCGATGTCCTCGGTCGGATAATACATGACCGTGTCGATCTTGACGTTGGCCGCGTCCCAGTAGTTCGGGTTCTTGACCAGCTTGATGTAGCCCTGCGGCACCGCCTCGGCCAGCATGTAGGCGCCGTTCGAGACCATGTTGCCGGCCTTGACGAAATCGTCGCCGAACTTCTCGTAATTGGCCTTGCTGATCGGATGCGTCGAGTGGTGCAGCAGCGACGACAGGAAATACGGGGTCGGCGCCACCAGCTTGACCTCGAGGGTGTGGTCGTCGATCGCCTTGATACCCATATCCTCGAGCGTCTTGCCGTTCTTGCCCTCGCGGATGTCGCGGGCATTGACGACCTGGTCGAGGAAGTAGCCGTAGTCGCTGGCGGTCTTCGGGTCGATCAGCCGGCGCATCGAGAACACGAAGTCCCCGGCGGTCACCGGTGTGCCGTCCGACCACTTCGCGTTCTGGCGGATCTTGAAGGTGTAGGTCAGGCCGTCATCGGAGACGGTCCAGCTCTCGGCCTGGCCGGGAACCGGCTCGCCTGCGGCGTTGGTCATCAGCAGGCCTTCATAAAGGTCCAGCTGAACGAAGGATTCAGGCACGCCCGACGACTTGTGGACGTCCAGCGTCTCCGGCTCGGAGCCGTTGCCGCGGTTGAGCACCATCTCGGCCAGCGCTGCGCTCGAAACGCTGCCCAAAAGGGCGGCGGCGAGCAGCCCGCGCGCCAGGATTTTGGTGAAGCTGTGCATGTGTTCGCCCCTACTGTTTCCGGTTCGACCCGGTCACTGGTTTGTTTGCAAGACGCGCCCATACGAACGCGCTCTCGTCCGTCTCCCACCAGCCAGGAGTGATGGCGTGGACGGTATCGTTTCGACCGCATTTGAGCAATCGAATTCGCGGGTCTGCTATGAATCCGGCGCGGGTTTCATGCCTTGCAAAAGTCGCAAAAAGGAAAGTGTCGAATCGGCTCTATGGTTGTTCTTTACTTTCTTCTTGAGCTCATCTGAGCCGCGATTCCGAAACCGGCCGGGCGACGAAACGGAGGGCGAGCAGCAAGGCGAGCAGCAGCAGGGCCCCCGCCTGGTGCATCGCCCCCAGCCAGACCGGCACCTGGGTCAGCAGGGTGGAGATGCCGAGGCAGACCTGCACCACCACCATCAGCCCGGCCAGATGGCCCCAGCCGACCACCGGCGTCCGGCTGCAGCGGACCGCCAGGGCCAGCACCACCAGCGACGTGCCGATCGCCAGCCAGCGATGGATGAACTGCACCAGGGCGGTGTTGTCGAACACGTTCAGCCAGGCCGGAATGATGCTGAAGGCTTCCGGCGGCAGCAGCCGCCCGTCCATCAGCGGGAAGGTGTTGTAGACCTGGCCCGCGTCCAGCCCGGCGACGAAGGCGCCCCAGCACATGGTGACGGCGACGCAGGCGATGGCGATCGAAGCGTGGCGGCGCAGCGACGGCGCCCTGACGAAGTCGCCGAGCCGCCGCAGCACCAGCCCGTAGGCGGCCCACAGGATCAGGGCGTACAGCAGCACGGCCAGGCCGAGATGTGCGGCCAGCAGGTAATGGCTGACCGACGGCCGCTCGTTCAGACCGCTGGCCACCATCATCCAGCCCAGCACGCCCTGCGCCCCGCCCAGCACCAGCAGGCCGAACAGGCGCGATCCCAGGGTCCAGTCCACCTCCCGGCGTAGCGCGAACCACACCAGGCCGGCGGCGAAGACCAGGCCGGTCAGCCGGTCCCAGAAGCGATGCAGCCATTCCCAGAAGAAGATCTGCTGGAACGCCTCCAGCGACATGCCGGCATTCATGTAGCGATATTGCGGCGTCGCCTTGTAGGCGGTGAAGGCGTCGGCCCAGGCCTGGTCGGACAGGGGCGGCAGCGTGCCGGTGATCGGTGCCCATTCGACGATCGACAGGCCGCTCTCGGTCAGCCGGGTGATGGCGCCGATCACCGCCGCGGCGAAGACCATGGCGGCGCTCAGGAACAGCCACATCGCGACGGAGCGCGTGGCTGGGGCGGCGGCAGGGCGCAGGGCCGCGGCGGCGGGGGTGGAGTGCATGAACCGGCTTATCGCGCCGGCCCGCAGCGGCGTCAAATCTGCTTTTGTCGCAGGTATAGGAAGGCGATCGTTTTGGATAAATGCCGCGGCATCTCGGCAGCGCAGGTTGGGTCACGTCCGGGGAGCCCAACCTACGTCACACCTGTCCTGACCCTTACCGGATCCTGCCCTTGCGCGGGTCGTAGGGATGGCCGGCCGCCCACTCCTCGACGAAGCGGGCCAGTTCCGGGTCCATCGGGTCGGGCAGGGTGACGGCCAGCTTGACATACTG